>CAZIVR010000019.1:18153-41690 GCA_964542745.1 uncultured bacterium | reverse complement strand
GCTCGCGAGAGCACGACCCTACGACCGCAGGCCGGTCGTTCCATATTGTCTAGCGTCCGCCTCGGAGCGGCGCGCGTGCGGGGCGTCCCCGAACGGAGCCCGGAAGTCCCGCGAGGAACCTCGAAAGAAAAACCTTGAACCCTCCCGGTGGCCTCCATTATCGTAATTCGCCGATGAACGATGAAACGAGGAACCCCGCGCCCGGGCACGGGCGCGATCACCCGAGGCTCGACCTTCGTCTCCGAACGCGGCGGGCGCTCGAGCTCTTCGACTGGAGGGATCATGCCGCCCGCCTCGCCGAGTTCCTCCCGGACCGCTGCCGCCACCCGCGGCACGCGGGACGACCGGGAGATCGCCCGGCTGGCCCGTGCGCTGGGCCATCCCGCGCGGGTTGAGATCCTCCGCATGCTGATTCGCGGAGGCGAATGCGTGTGCGGGCGGATCGTGGAGGTGATGCCGCTCGCGCAGGCGACGGTGTCGCAGCACTTGAAGGTGTTGAAGGACGCGGGGCTGGTGCGCGGCGAGGTGGACGGGCCGCGGGTCTGCTACTGCGCGAACCCCGAGGCGATCAGGAACCTCGGCGAGCGGCTGGTCGCGCTCGCGGGGATCGGAAAGGAAGGCAGGCGATGAGCGACACGCCGGTTCAGGTCATTCCCGACGGAGACATCCGCACCGTGGTGCGGGAGAAGTACGGGGCGATCGCCGAGGGCCGCACCGGCTGCTGCGGCGCGACCGCCACCGAGGAGGCGCGCCAGTCGAGCTGCGGCACGGTGGGCTGCTGCGGGGTGGGGGACGGCGACGCCGTGCTCGCCCAGATCGGCTACAGCGCCGAGCAGGCGGCCGCGATCCCGGAGGGCGCGAATCTCGGCCTCGGGTGCGGCAACCCGATCGCGCACGCCGGGCTGAAGCCGGGCGAGACGGTGCTCGACCTCGGCTCGGGCGCGGGCATCGACTGCTTCCTCGCCGCGAGGGACGTGGGCCCCGAGGGCCGCGTGATCGGGGTGGACATGACCGCCTCGATGATCGAGAAGGCCCGCGCCAACGCGGCGAAGGGCGGCTTCCCGAACGTCGAGTTCCGGCTCGGCGAGATCGAGCACCTGCCGGTCGCCGACGCGAGCGTGGACGCGATCATCTCCAACTGCGTCGTGAACCTCTCCCCCGACAAGGCCCAGGTGTTCCGCGAGACGCTGCGGGTGCTGCGCCCGGGAGGCCGCATGCTGATCAGCGACCTGGTGCTCACCCGGCCGCTCAGCCCGGAGGCGAAGCGCAACGTGGATCTCTACGTGGGCTGCGTGGCGGGCGCGTCGCTCAAGGAGGACTACCTCGCCCTCATGCGCGACGCCGGATTTGCCGATGTGGAGGTCGTGGCCGAGACCGGCTACTCGGTGGGACAGGAGACGCTCCAGCCGGGATCGACCGAAGAAGACGCGTTCCGCGCGGTGGTGTCGGTGAAGGTGCGCGCGCGGAAACCGCGCTGAACCGCACGGGGCGCCCGCATCGCCGGGCGCCCCGCCGCGGCGCCCGAACCGGGGAGGGATCATGATTCGAGCCGGGAGTTCCCGGTCGCGCCCCGCCGCCCCGCTCCGTGGCGCCGCGGCCTGCGCGCTGGCGCTGGCCTGGGCGGCCGCGTCCGCCGGGCCCGCGCGCGGCGAGGTCTCCCTGGAACTCGCCTCGCTTCCCGATCCGGTGGACGAGCCGGCGCGCGTGGTTTCGCGCGTCCCCGTCCTCTACCCCGAGGCCGCCCGCCGCGACGGCGTCGCGGGCATCGTGCTGGTGCGCGCGCGCGTCGGGCGCGACGGCCGGGTTCGCGAGGCGGTGACGAGCCACTCGCTCCCGCCCCTCGACGAGGCGGCGCTGACGCTGGTGCGGCGCTTCGAGTTCTCCCCGGCGCGGCGCGACGGCCGCGAGGTCGAGAGCTGGGTCGAGGTGCCGGTGCGCTTCGACGCGTCGCTGCCCTCCGGAACCCGCGGCGTCGAACGCGTCGCGGTCGAACCCTACTCGGACCTCCAGCGGGAGTTCGAGAGCGAGGTCGAAGTGCTCCGCGAGGGCGGGCCCGTCGCCCCGAGCGAGGAGGACGCCGCGCAACGCGAACGCGTCATGCGGGCGTCGCTTCGGCTCGACGCGATCCCGCCCCCGGGCGCGGAGGCGATCCGGGCGCTGCGCGACGCCGAATCGCCGGCGCACGGCTCGGGTCCCGGATCGCGCGAGCGGCGCCGCGAGGCCTGGGCGCTCGCCGCGTACCGCGCGCCGTGGTGGCCGCTCCCCTACCGCCGGCTGTGCGCGGCCGCGATCGCGGATCGCGACTACGCGCGGGCCGAGATCTGCGCGGCGATCGTTCTCGCCGGGAGGCCGGGCGACGCCGAGGCCGAGGCGCTGTTCCGCCGCGCGCGGCAGCTCCGGCTCGGCGAGGGCCGCGAGGCGGGCGGCGGGAAAAAGGCCTCGCGGTAGCCGCCGGGGCGCGGGCGCCCGGCTACTCGAACCGGCCCGGCCTTGCCGCGTCCGGCGTCGCCGCGGCGCCGAAGCGGGGCGCGCGCTTCTCCACGAACGCCCGCAGCCCCTCGCCCGAGTCCGGCGACGCCCAGCACTCGGCCTGCGCCTCGGCCTCGGCGTCGAGACACTCGCCGAGCGTGCGGCCCGCCGAAGCCCGCAGCGTCCGCTTCGCGGCCCGCACGCTGGCCGCGGGCGCCGCGGCGAGGCGCGCCGCCAGCGAACGCCAGCCGTCCTCGAACTCCGCGAGCGGCCACACGCGGCTCACCAGCCCGGCGCGCAGCGCCTCGTCGGCGCCGATCGGGTCGCCGAGCCAGCACCACTCGAGCGAACGCGCGAGCCCCGCCATGCGCGGCAGGTGGTAGGTGCCGCCCCAGTCGGGGTGGAGCCCGATCTTCACGAAGGTTTCGCCGAACGTGGCCTGGTCCGACGCCACGCGCAGGTCGCACGCCAGCGCGAGGTTCATGCCCGCCCCCGCCGCGGGGCCGTTCACCGCCGCGAGCGTGGGGATCGGGAGCGCGGCGAGCCGCTCGACCACCGCGCGCCCGGCGTCGAGCAGCGGGCGCAGCGCGTCGAAGCCGGCGCCGCGCTCCTGCAGCGCCGCCATGTGCTTCACGTCGCCGCCCGCGCAGAAGGCGCGCCCCGCGCCGGTGAGCACCAGCACCCGCGCGTCGGCGTGCGCCGCCACCGCGTCGAGCGCGCCGGCCAGCCGCTCGCGCATGTCGTCGGCGAAGGCGTTGAGTTTCTCGGGGCGGTTGAGCGTGACCGTGGCCACGCCGCCGGCGACGTGGGTGAGGATGAGGTCGGACATGGCGGGGCTCCGAGTGCGCGACGGGCGGTACGGGACCGCGCAGCATGGGCGCGGGGAGAGGCGGCGCGCAAGCCGGAACGGGCTTGACGGGCTCCCACGACTCGACCACGCTGTTCCGCGCATGATCCCCGTTCGAGTCGAATCGAGGGCGTCCCAGCGGGACCCGCGGCCGCGAGTTCGCTTCGCGCGGGTGCCGCTGCTGCTCCTGCTCCTGCTCGGCTCCCTCCTCACGACCGTCCATCTCCACGACGGCCACGCCCCGGAGGGCTGCGTGACGTGCGCTCACGTCCACGCGCCGGGCATCGAGCCCGCCGCCGGACCGGCGGCACCGCTCCCGCTCCTCGCGCGGACCATCGGCGTCCCCGAGCGGAGCGCCGCACCCGCGCCGCGCCACGCGCGCCCGCGTTCGGAACGAGGACCGCCCCGGGGCTGACCTTCGCGCCCCGGCGCCCCGCGCGCCCTCCATCGTTCCACGGCTCCGGCGAGGCCATGCCTCGCGCGGACCCCCCGACTCCGGGAGAACACCCATGCCTCGTCTTCGCTGGTTCGCGGCGCTCGCCGCGCCCTGCTGGCTTTCGCTCGTCGCGGCCCCCTCGCCCGCGGCGAACCTGAATCCCGACATCTCGCTGATCGGCCAGCCGAGCCTGGGCTGGTCCGACGGCGCCGACGATCCGGGCCGCAAGCGCCCCCGCTTCGATCCCGGCGAAACCGAGATCCTCTTCGACGCCGCGCTCAACCCCTACGCGCGGGGAACCGCGACGCTGTCCTTCGAGCCGGAGGCCGCGGGCGTCGAGGAGGCGTACTTCTCGATGACCCGGGGCCTGCCCGCCGGGCTCGCACTCAAGGGCGGGAAGTACCGGCTGGGCTTCGGGCGCCTCAACATCGCGCATCCCCACACCGATCCGTTCGGCGCGCGGCCGCGCGTGCTCGGCGCGTTCCTGCCGGGCGAAGGATCGCTCAACGAAACGGCGCTGCAGGTCTCCGGCCGGATTCCCGCGCCGGGGGACGTGGCGATCACGCTCTCGGCCGACTGGCTTGCGGGGGACTCGTTCCGCCGGCCGCGCGCTTCGAGCGGCGCGTCGAACGACCCCCTCGAGGTCTCGGCCGACGGCGATCGCGAGGGCGAGCCGCGGCCGGGCGTGCTGGGACGGGTCTCGACCTTTTTTCCGCTCGGGGACCGCTCCGGCATCGAGGTCGGCGGCTCCGCCCTGCACGGCACCGGGAACGTGGCGGCCGCGGCCCGCACCACGGTGTTCGGAACCGACGTGAAGGCCAAGTTCTGGAACTCCGCGCGCTCCTACCTGGTGGTGCAGGGAGAGTGGCTGGCGCTGAACCGCGAGGAGGCCGGCTGGGACAGCGTCGCCGCGCGCTACGTGACGGCGCGGACCCGGCCCGCCGGAGGCTACGTCTTCGCCGACTACAACTTCGATCTCCGCTACAACGTGGGTGCCTCCTTCGAGCGCCACCGCGATCCCGGTCCCGCGGGAGCCACGAGCCACACGATCGGGGCGTTCGCCGGGCTCGCGCTGCTCGAGGAGAGCACCGTGTTCCGGGCGGGATGGGAGCGTCACCAGCCGGACGGAATTTCGGGCGGGCCACGGCCGCGCGCCGTGCAGTCCGTCACCCTGCGCGTGATCTTCTCGATGGGCCCCCACCGGGCCCACCAGTTCTAGGAGGCTCCCCGTGACCTCACGCCTGATGCTCGCGGCGGCCCTGGCGGCGCTGGCGGCTGTTCCCGCGCCGGCGGCGGCCCGCGTCCGGGTCGCCGCCTCCATCAACGATCTCGCGTCCATCGCTTCCTCGGTCGGAGGCGAGCAGGTCGAAGTGTTCGCGATCGCCCGCCCCACCTCGGACCCTCACCGGGTGGAGGCCCTGCCCTCCACCATGGTCAAGGTGTCGCGGGCCCAGCTCTACCTCAAGGTCGGGCTGGGTCTCGATCAGTGGGCCGACGCGCTCGTCGAGGGCTCGCGCAACGACCGGGTGAAGATGGTGGACTGCTCGAAGGGAGTCCGCGTGCTCGAGAAGCCGGCGGGCCGCGTGGACGCCTCGATGGGGGACGTCCACCCGGACGGCAACCCGCACTACTGGCTGGATCCGCGCAACGGCGCCGCGATCGCCGCCGGCATCGCCGAGGCGCTGGCCGCCGCGGACCCCGCGCACGCCTCCGAGTTCAGGCGCCGGGCCGAGGCGTTCGCCCGCGACGCCGATTCCGTGCGGCGGGAAGTGCGCGCGACGGCGGAGCGGCTCCCGGCCCGCAGCCTGTTCACGTACCACCGCTCCTGGAGCTACTTCGCCGACGCGTTCGGATTCGAGGTCGCCGCCAACGTCGAGCCGGTTCCGGGCATCCCGCCGACCGCGCGGCACCTCGCCGAGTTGATCGGGATCGCGAAGACGCGAGGCGTCCGGGTGCTCCTCCAAGAACCGTACTTCCAGCCGGAGTCGGGCCGCTTCCTCGCGCGCGAGGCCGGCGTGCGGCCGGTCGTGGCCTCCCCGTCGTGCGACGCGCCGGAGGCCGGCAGCTACCTCGCCCACTTCCGGAACCTGATCGCCGACATCGGCGGCGGAGCGGGAAAATGACCTCCGCGTTCGAACTCCCGTTCTTCCGGACCGCCGCGCTCGCGACGCTGGTGCTGGCGGGGCTCCACGCCTACCTCGGATTCCACGTGGTCCGCCGGGGCGTGCTGTTCGTGGACCTGGCGCTCGCGCAGATGGCGGCCTTCGGCGTCGCGGTGGGCCTGGCGGCCGGGCTCGATCACGAGGGGCCGGTCTCGTTCCTGATCGCGCTCGGCATGACGTTCCTCGGCGCGATCCTGTTCGCGTGGCTGCGGGGCCGGTCGCGCAACGTGCCGCTCGAAGCGTTCATCGGGATCGTCTTCGCGACCGCGCAGGCCGCCGCCTTCCTGCTCCTCGAGAAGAGCCCCTCGGGAGCCGAACACCTGAAGGAGGCGCTGGTCGGCTCGCTGTTCACGCTCGATCCGGCCGAACTGGTCCGGGTGGCGCTGATCTACGCCGGAGTGGCGCTGCTCCACGTGGCGCTGCGCCGGCCGTTCTTCGAGATCACGGACGACCCCGCGGCGGCCGCGGCGCGCGGGCGCCGGGTGTTCCTGTGGGACGTGCTCTTCTACGCGAGCTTCGGCGTGGTGGTCACGCTCTCGGTGCAGATCGCCGGCGTGCTGCTGGTGTTCGGGCTGCTCGTGATCCCCGCGGTGGCGGCCCTGCTCGTGACCTCGCGGACCGGACCGGGCCTCGTGGTCGGCTGGATCTTCGGCTTCGCCGCGGGCGTGCTCGGACTGCTGGTTTCGGTGCAGGCCGACCTGCCGGCCGCGCCGAGCATCCTCGTGACCCTGTGCGCGCTGCTGGTGGCGCTGGCCGCCGCGGCGGCGCTCCTGCGCCGCCTCAGAGCGACGCCAGCGACTCCGCGATCGCCGCGTTGATGCGGGCGTCGGCCTCCTCGGCGGTGGTGACCGCGGCCCACGCCGCGCGGGCCGCGAGCCAGGCCTGATCGGGCCCGGTGGCCGACTCGGCGCGGTCGGCCGCGATCCGGGCGCGCATCGCGGCGGCCAGCACCTCGGCCGCGTCGTCGGCGGCGAGATCGGACCGGACGGCCCAGTAGGCGGTGGCCCGCGCGATGCGCGCGGCGGTCTCGGCGGCGGAGCGGGCGTCGGCGATGGCCACGCTCAGCGCGGCCGGAGTGCGGAAGCTTCCCGCGGTCGGAAGGGTCTGCAGCATGGCCGAATCCTCCTCGGAGGCGCCGCCGCCGTCGGGCCGGATGGGAGCGCCGCCGCCTCGTCGGGTCGGACCGGCTTCGATTGGCCCCGCGGGCTCGCGCCTCGCGTACACGGGTGGGAATGACGCGGGGCCGGTCCGGGTTCCCGGCCGCCGGGATGGGCTAGATTCCGCGCATGCCGGAATTGCCGGACGTGACCGTCTACGTCGAGCACGCCGAGCGGCGGCTGGTGGGGCGGATGCTGCGCGGGATCCGGATCGCGAGCCCCAACCTCCTGCGCACGTTCGATCCGCCGGTGGGGGCCGCCCGCGACCGCGAGGTCGTGGGCGTGCGCCGCATGGGCAAGCGCATCGTGCTGTCGCTGGCCGGCGACCTCCACCTCGCGATCCACCTGATGGTCTCGGGACGGCTGCACTGGAAGGAGCCGGGCGCCGCGCTCCCGAAGCGGACCGGCCTCGCCGCGTTCGACTTCGAGCACGGATCCCTCACGCTCACCGAGTCGTCCACCCGGCAGCGGGCCGGACTCCACGTGCTGGGCGGCGAGCACGCGCTCTCGGCGCTCGACCCGGGCGGCGTGGATCCGATCGAGGGACGGCTCGAGGACATCGCCCGGGCGCTCGCGCACGAGAACCACACGTTGAAGCGCTCGCTGTGCGACCCGCG
Organism: uncultured bacterium; assembly: GCA_964542745.1. Classification (GTDB taxonomy): domain Bacteria; phylum Eisenbacteria; class RBG-16-71-46; order RBG-16-71-46; family RBG-16-71-46; genus DATKAB01. The sequence goes on along the minus strand of CAZIVR010000019.1, from coordinate 34,002 downwards.
CCTGTTTTCGGGGATCGGCAACGCGTACTCCGACGAGATCCTGCACGCCGCGAAGCTCTCCCCGCTGCGGCTCACCTCGCAGCTCGAAGAGGCCGAGGTGCGCCGGCTGGTCGTGGCGATGCGCGCGGTGCTGCTGGCCTGGACCGACCGGCTGCGGGCCGAGGCCGGCGAAGACTTTCCGGAGCAGGTCACCGCGTTCCGGGACGGCATGGCCGTGCACGGCCGCTTCGGGAAGCCCTGTCCCGCGTGCGGCTCGCCCGTCCAGCGCATCGTCTACGCGGAGCACGAGACGAACTACTGCGCGACCTGCCAGACCGGAGGCCGTTTGCTCGCCGACCGCGCGCTCTCGCGCCTGCTGCGCGAGGACTGGCCGCGCACGCTCGAAGACCTCGAGGAGCGGCGCGAGGGATAGCCGGCGGCCCGGGCGGCTCGACGCACGGGAAGGCGGGCGGGAGCATGTCCTTCGCGCGGGTTCGGGCGGTCGGGGATGTGCCGGGTCGGGTCGTCGGCCATGTCGGCGGGCTGAGTTGTTACCCATGTCATCGGTCCGGACCCTTCGGCCGCGCATCCTGCCCTGCTGACTGTCACCCATGTCGCCGGTACGTTCTGTTACCTACGTCCCCGGTCCGGACCGCACTTTTTTCTTGACAGGAATTCGCCTCACGCACGGGTTCGCGCGAGATCTCGCGCGCAGACGCCGCGTGAAGCTGCCGGAGATCGGCCCTCACGAGTTCGCGCCCGCTTGCACGACATCGCGCGCATCCGGGTGGCGACGGCGCGGCGTGCGGCGATTCATGGGCGTGCGAAACGCGCGTGATAGAAACGACCCGTCGCCTCGCCCCCTCGACGTCCCGCCCCCGTCGAGGTATCGCCGTGAACCGGTACGCGCTGACGCATCTCTCCGACCGCTCCCTGCTCCACGATCTCGCCACGCTCCTCTCGCGCGACCGCGAGGTCACGGCTCTCCTGCTCGCGCACCTCGCCGAGGTGGACTCGCGCAGGCTCTACCTGCCGGCCGCCTATCCGTCCATGTTCGCCTACTGCGTCGGCGAGTTGCGGCTCTCGGAGGATGCGGCCGCCAAGCGCATCCAGGTGGCGCGGGCCGCGCGGCGCTTCCCGGCGATCTTCGACGCCATCGCCGACGGTCGGCTCCACCTGAGCGGGGCGGCGATGCTGGTGCCGCACCTCACCGAGGAAACCGCGGCCGGGCTGCTGGCGGCCGCCGCGCACCGGCGCCGCTCCGAGATCGAGCGGCTGATTGCCGAGCGCTTCCCTCGCCCCGATCTCCCGACCCTGGTGCGGGCGATCTCCCCGGCCGGACCCGCCCCGGGAGCGGCCGAACATGCCCCGGGGCATGTTGACCATGCGCAAGTCGTTGCGAATAAAGAGTTGGTTGGTGGCGCTTCGGCTGGCTCGGGGGCGAGCTCCGACCTCGCTCCAGGCGCTTCGGGTGCCGGTGATGCTTCGTCCCACGGCGACTCCGCGCCGCTGTTCGCTTCGGGTGCCGCAAGCTCACCGGGAACTCCCACGCACGACGATCGAGCGCCGCTGCTCGCCACGAATGTCGCAAGCGCTCCTGTCACGCCGGCGTCAGGCAGCCCGACGATGCCATTCACGTCGCAACACACCCCGGCTCACATCTCGCCCCCGCCACGCGCACGGCTCGCGCCGGTCGCGCCGGGGCGCTTCGCGCTCCAGGTCACGATCGGGGCGCACACGCACGAGCGGCTGGTCCGGGCGCGGGCGCTGCTCGCCCACCAGGTGCCCTCGGGGGATCTCGCCGAGATCCTCGATCGCGCGCTGGAGTCGCTCGTCGCCGGCCTCGAGAAGCGCAAGCTCGCGGCGGTCTCGAAGCCGAGGGTCGCGCGAGCGAACCCCTCCCCAGGCAGCCGTCACGTTCCCGCCCACGTGCGGCGTGCCGTGTGGGAACGCGACGGCGGCCGCTGCACGTTCGTGAGCGCCGCCGGGAAACGCTGCGAGGCGCGCTCGTTCCTCGAGTTCGACCACGTCCTCGAGGTGGCGCGCGGCGGGACCGCCACGGTCTCCGGGATCCGGCTCCGCTGTCGCGCCCACAACCAGCACGCGGCCGAGGGAACGTTTGGCGCCGGGTTCATGCGCCGCAGGCGATGCGAGTCCGTCGCGCGGCGCGAGTCGCCGCCGCCCGTCGCCGGGGCGGCCCGGCAATAACCCGACGCGCCGACCACGCGGCTCGGGAACCTCGCGGCCCCGGCGGCCCCGGCGCGGGCACACGAGCCCGCGCCGCCCGCCGGAACCCCCGGCGTCAGCGCCCGGCGTTCGTGCCCGGCGTTAGCGCCCGCCGAGCAGCGCCTGCTGGGCCGTGCGGCCGGTGGGCGTGCCCGGCCAGCGCGCGCTCTCGCGCTCGAACGAGCGCCGCGCGGCGAGGCTGTCGCCGGCCAGCCGGAGCGCCATGCCGATCCCGAGATCCACACCCGGCCGCTCGCCGAGCTTCCGCTCGCGCTCGTAGGCGGCGATCGCTTCGGCGGGCTTGTTCTCGAAGAGCAGCACGCTCCCGAGGCGGAACCAGGCGAGCGGCGTGAGCGGGTCGGCGGCGAGCGCCGCCTCGAGCGCCGTGCGGGCGTCGGCGAAACGGCGCTCGGCGATCGCGAGCGTGGCGCGCATGCTGTGGGCGCGGGCGTTCCGCGGCGACGAGGCGGCCAGCCGGTCGAGCTCGGCGAGCAGCTCCGCGCGCATCGCCTGCGACCCGGGCGGCGGGTCCCCGCCCTGCGCGACGATCGCGGTCGCGGCCGCGACCCGCGCGAAGGCGAGCACCGGCTTCTCGGCGCCGCCCCCGACGAAGCGGTAGCCGAACGAGTCGGCGACGGCGGCGTTGCGTCCGCCGCGCCGCACGTAGAGCACGCCGGTGTCGTCGAGGAACACCAGCGCCATGCTGGTGTCGGCGTCGAGCGCCACCAGCAGCGAATCGGCGCCCCACGGGTCGAGCGCCACGTAGTCGAAGCGGCCGCCGCGGTCGAGCGCGCGCCAGCCCGCGCGGCGCGACAGGGCGGAGGCGTAGGCGGCCCGGTCCTCGGGCGTCGCGGTGGCGTGGATGTCCATGAACGGCAGGCGGTCGCGATCGGGCCAGAAGCGCCACAGCTGGTAGCCGCCGACGCGCTGCTGGGCGAAGCCGTGCCCTCCCACGCCGTGGCGCTCCATGAAGTCCAGCGCCCCCACCGGGAAGCGCCGCAGGTCCACCGAGATCGAGAGCGGCCGGTCGGCGCGCGACCACTCGGCCGCGCCGATCCCCGCGATGGCGAGCACCGCGACCGCGGCGCGGGCCGCGGGCGCGGCGAGGAGCCGCGGGCGCGGGAGCGCGCGCACGAACCCGTCCAGGTCCCGGGAGACGAACGCCGCGGCGGCCACCGCGTAGGCGCCGAAGAAGCGCTCGGAGCTGGTCACGTACCACGTGAAGAACGCGCACAGCAGCGCCTCGGCGAGGTCCAGCCCGTGGCGGCGCCAGCGCGCGAGGACCAGCAGCGGCCACAGGAACACCATCACGAACACGCCGTCGCTGCGGTGGTTGGGCCAGCTCAGCGGCTGGAGCTCGCCGATCCCGCGGATCATCGGGTCGTTGCGGAGCTCGAGCACGAACGCGAAGGGCGCCCACAGCGCGTGCCAGCCGTAGGGGTTGAGGAAGCACGCCGCGAGCGAGGCCGCGCCCACCCACGCGAGGCGGCGCGGCAGGGCCCGCGTGCGCCACGCCTCCTCGAGCAGGAACGCGCCGAGCACGACGAAGAACAGGAAGTAGCTGACGTGGCTGTTCGCCCACAGCCACGCCACCGCCACCAGTCCCCACGCCCGGTCCGGCCGCCCGCCGCCCGCCGCGGCCGCGGGGGCCGCGCCGCCCGCGAAGGCCGCGCGACGCGAGGCGAGCAGCCAAAGCTCGATCGCGAGGAGCACGGCGGTGAGGGTCTCGGGGCGGATCTGCGAGCGGTGACGGTAGAAGAGCGAGCACCACGCGATCACCACGAGCGGCGCGAGACCCCGCGCGCCCATCGCCCGGGCCGCGGCCCACGCGGCGCCGAAGGCCGCGAGCGTGGTGGCCCAGCGCCACGCGAAGAGCCCGCCCACGCCGCCCGCGTCGTAGACCGGCCAGATCAGCGCGCGGAACAGCCACGAGGGCGACCAGCCCGATCGCCCCACCCACGACGTCTCGGGGGTTCCGTACCACGGCCACGTCCAGAGGTGCTCGAGCGGAACGCCGTGCCGGGTCCAGATCGCCTTGCCCACCAGCAGGTGCTGCCAGAAGTCGGTGTCCATGATCCGGAAGCTCACCGACAGCACCAGCGCCGCGGCCGCCGCCAGCGCCACCACCAGCGTGGCGGGATGCGCGAGCGGAAGCGGCGGCAGCGCGGGGCGCGCCGGGCGAGGCGCCGGGGCCGCGCGGCCGCGCTCCGTGTGCCGGGTCCGGTGGGAGCGGCGGCCCGCGCCGGGCTTCACCCCACGCGCTCCACCAGCACCGCCATGCCCTGCCCGCCGCTCACGCACAGCGTGGCGAGCCCGTACCGGCCCTTCACGCGCTCCAGTTCGTGGAGCAGCGTCACCACGATGCGCGTGCCGCTGCAGCCCGTCGGGTGGCCGAGGGCGATGCCGCCGCCGTTCGGGTTGAGCCGCGCGCGGTCGAACTTGAGCTCGCGGTCGCACGCCAGCACCTGCGAGGCGAAGGCCTCGTTCAGCTCGACCACGTCCATCTGCCCGAGCGTGAGGCGGTGGCGCTCGAGGAGCTTCTTCACCGCGGGGACCGGGGCGATCCCCATGCGCGCCGGGTCCACGCCCACGCTGACCGCGCCGAGCAGCGCGGCCCGCGGGCGCGCGCCGTGCTTCGCGGCGGCCGCCTCGGAGAGCACCACGATCGCCGCCGCGCCGTCGGTGATCGCCGAGGCGTTGCCGGCGGTGATCGAGCCGTCCTTCCGGAACACCGGGCGCAGCTTCGCGAGCCCCTCCATCGAGGCGTCGGCGCGGAAGTGCTCGTCGCGCCCGACCGTGGCCGCGCGCTTCCCCTCGCCCACCGTCACCGGCGCCACCTCGTTCGCGAAGCGGCCCTCGTCCCACGCGCGCGCCGCGCGCAGGTTGGACGCCATCGCGTATTCGTCCTGCTCCTCGCGGGAGATGGAGTACTCCGAGGCCAGCGTCTCGCTGGTCTCCCCCATCAGCTGGTCGCACAGCGGGCACAGGTAGCCGTCGCGGTACATGGCGTCCACGAGCGGCTCGTCGCCGAGTTTCTTCCCCCAGCGCACGTCGGTGGCGAGGTACGGGATGCTCGACATGTGCTCGGTGCCGCCCGCAAGCACGATGTCGGCGTCGCCGAGCCGCACCGACTGCGCGGCGCTCACGATCGCCTGCAGGCCCGAGGCGCAGGCCTTGTTGATCGTGAACGCCGGCACCGAGTCGGCGAGCCCGGCGCGGCGCACCACCTGGCGCGCGAGGTTGGGGCCGTTCCCCGCCTGGCGCGCGTGGCCGACCAGCACCTCGTCCACCGCGGCCGGCGGCACGCCGGAGCGCTCGAGCGCGGCACGCGCGGCGAACCCGCCGAGCTCGGCCGCGGAGGAGGCCGCGAGCGCGCCCCCGAAGTTGCCGATCGGCGTGCGGACGCCGCCGGCGAGCAGGACGCGCGTCACCGGCCGCGCGACCGCGCGGAGCGCCTGGCCGCCGCGCGCTTCACCGGCTTGGTCCGGCCGGCGCGCGCCGAGGCCGCCTTCTTCCGCGACGCCCCGCGACGCTCGGCCTTCTTGAGCCGCCCGGTCGCCGGCCGCGACTTCGCGCGCTTGGCGTTCGGGAGCGGCGTGACCTTCGCGGGGCCCCGGCGGCCGGCCTTCTGCTTCGGCTTGCGCTTGCGCTTGTAGGCCGGCTTGACCGCGAGGCGGCTCAGGCCCTGCGCCGGCTTCTTCGCCGGCTTCCGCATCGCGGCGCGCCGCGGGGCGTCGTCCTCCCACGCCGCCGCGGGGGACTCGTCGTCGCCGCCCTCCGGCTCGAGCGGCGTGCGCGGCTCGCTGCGGCGGAACAGCACGACGTTGCCGTCCGGGTCGGTGACCTCGGCGAAGCGGCCGTAGCGCTGGTCCACCGGCCCGCCCGAGAAGACCAGCCCGCGCCCGGCCAGCTCGCGGCCCAGCTCCTCGAGGCTCGGCACCTCGAAGCCCACCACCACCGGCTGCGCGTTGTGCCGCAGCTCGCTGGTCGGTGCGACGCGCGGGTGCAGCGAGAGCTTGGTGGCGCCGGTGTCGAGCTCGGTCCACCACGGCGACTGCAGCAGCACCGGGATGCCGAAGCGGTCGCGGTAGAAAGCGGTGGCCGCCACCATGTCGGCGACGTTGACGATCAGCGTCTCGAGCGCGGGCCCCACCGCGGCCGCCGGCGGCGTGACCGGCCCCACCAGCGTGAGCGGATTGCCGTCCGCGTCCCAGAAGTGCGCGTAGCGCGCGCCCCGGAAGTCGAGGATCTCGCCGTCCGGCTCGAGGCCGCGCTGGCGCAGCTCGTCGAGCGACGCGTCGAAGTCCACGGTGGCGAAGCGCAGCATGGTGCCCTGGCGCGAGGGATCCGCCATGCGGTGCAGGGCGATCGAGGCGCCCGCGGTGTCGAACTCGACCCAGTCGGGCTCGGCGCGGCGGACCGGGAGGTCGAGGCCGCGTTCGTAGAACCGCCGCATCTCGTCGAAGCGGCCGGTGAAGGCGATCACGTAGATCAGGTGATGCATGGGAAACCCCTATTCCATGTTCAGCCAGACGCTCTTGGTTTGGGTCACGTCCAGCAGGCAGTCGGGGCCGAGGTCGCGGCCGAAGCCGGACGCCTTGGTGCCCCCGAACGGCATGCCGGGATCGTAGAAGTTGTACATGTTCACCCACACCGTGCCGGCCTGGAGGCGCCGCGCCACCGCGTGGGCCTTCTTCACGTCCTGCGTCCAGATGCCCGAGGCGAGCCCGTAGGGCACCCCGTTGGCCTTGGCCACCGCGTCGTCCACGCCGTCGAACGGGATCACCGCCAGCACCGGGCCGAAGATCTCCTCCTGGGCGAGGCGCATGGAGTTGTCCACGGCGTCGAACACCGTGGCCTGCACGAACGCGCCCTTGCCGTTCACCGGCTGGCGCTCGCCGCCCGCCACCAGCCTCGCGCCCTCGGCCGTCCCCACCTTCACGTAGTCGAGCACGCGGCCCATCTGCTTCGCGCTGACGAGCGAACCGAGCCGGGTCTTGGGATCGAGCGGGTCGGCGGGCTGCAGCTTCTTCGCCCGCTCCACCAGCTTCGCCACGAAGGCCTCGTGGATCGAGCGCTCCACCAGCACGCGCGAGCCGGCGCCGCACACCTCGCCCTTGCCGTAGAAGATCCCGGTGGTGGCGCCGCGCACGGCGGACTCGAGGTCGGCGTCGGCGAACACGATGTTGGGGGACTTGCCGCCCAGCTCGAGCGTGAGCTTCTTCAGGGTGCCCGCGGCCTCGCGCATGATGAGCTGGCCGACCTCGGTGGAGCCGGTGAAGGAGATCTTGTCCACCTGCGGGTGCCGCACCATCGCCATGCCGGCGACGCTGCCCGGCCCCGGCAGCACGTTGAAGACGCCGGGCGGGATGCCCGCCTCGAGCGCGAGCTGGCCGATGCGGATCGCGGTGAGCGGCGTCTCGGCGGCGGGCTTGAGCACCACGCAGTTCCCGGCGGCGAGCGCGGGAGCGACCTTCCAGCCCACCATGATCATCGGGAAGTTCCACGGGATGATCGCGCCGATCACGCCCATCGGCTCGCGCAGCGTGAAGTTGAACCACGCCGGATTCACGGGGATCGTGTCGCCGTAGAGCTTGGTGGCCCAGCCCGCGAAGTACTGGAAGCAGCCCGCCACCATCGGGATGTCCACCTGGCGCGACTCGAAGATCGGCTTGCCGTTGTCGAGCGTCTCGAGCCGGGCCAGCTCGTCGGCGTGCTGGAGGATCAGGTCGCCGAGCCGCCACAGCACGCGCTGGCGCTCGGCCGCGCGCATCTTCGGCCACGCGCCGCCCTCGAAGGCGGCGCGCGCGGCCTTCACCGCGCGGTCCACGTCCTCGGCGCCGGCCTCGGCCACGGTGGTGATCGTCTCCTCGGTGGCCGGGTTCACGGTCGTGAAGGTGCGGCCCGAGGCGGCGTCCACCAGCTCGCCGTTGATGACGAGCTTGCCGGGCGCCACCGGCGCGAGCGTGTCGGTCATGACGAAACCTCCGTTCGGGGGCGCGGGCTCGCCGGGGCGATCCGCGCGGGGCTAGATGCCGTTGGCCGCCCGCCAGCGGCGGATGATCTGGGCGTGGTGCCGGTCGTGCTGGTGGAGCGCTTCCATCATCCAGCCGAACGGGTGCGCGGGCTGCCACATCTCGACCGGCTCCTCGGGCACCAGCGCGAGGCGCTCCTGCAGCTCGCGGCGCGTCGCGTCGAGCATCGCCATCGCCTGGTCCCAGGTGTGGCCGCGCAGCGGCGCCAGCTCTTCGGCGTTGAGGCGCGCGTAGTCCTCGGGCGCGTGGCCCTGCCAGGTCGCGGGCGTGCCCGCCAGCGCCGCGTCCATTTCGGCGAGCCGCGCGCGGTCGCGCGCGACCAGGTGGAGCACCGTCTCGCGGACGTTCCACTTGCCGGGGCTCATGGCCTTCTCGGCCTCGCGCGGGGTGAGGCCGGCGACCGCCTCGAGCAGGCCGGCGCGGGCGGTGGCCAGCGCCGAGATGACGCGGGCGCGCGTCCAGGCGCCCGAGTCGGCGTCGTGTTCGTCGCGAGTCGAAGTTTCGTAGAGGTTCATGAGGGTCGCGTCTCCGTTCATTCCGCGGTGCGTGTGCGCGCCGCCTTGAGGACGGCGGCATGGTGTCGGTCGTGGTTCGAAAGAATCCGGATCAGCCAGCCGAGCGCGTGCTCCGCCGACCACATGGCGGCGGGCTCCTCGGGCACCGACTGGAGCGTCTCGAGCAGCGTCTCGCGGGACTGCTGCATCAGGCGGCGCGCCTCCTCCCAGTCGTGCGCGCCCAGTTCCCGCTGCGACGATTCGTTCTCGGCGAGGATCTCGTCCCGCGTGTGCGGGGGCCGCCGGTTCTCGCGCCACGCCGGCTCGACGTAGGGAAGCATCTCGCGATCCCAGTAGTGGAGATGCAGCACGATCTGGCGCGGATTCCACTTGCCCTCGGCCACCGGGACTTCGGCCGAGGCCGCGAGCATGCCCTGCACCGCCGCCTGGATCTCGACCCGGGCCCGCACCAGGTCGAAGAGCGCGAGATCCTTGGCGGAGGCGCCTTCGATGGCCCCGCCGAAGGGCCGGTGCCGCGGCGCGGCCGGCTGCTTCGCGCCACGCGGCGCCGCGGGCTTCGCCGCCGGGCGCGTCACCAGGTGGAGCGTGGCCCGGCGCGCGGACCCGGCGCGGGCGGCCTTGCGGGCGGCGCCACGGGTCGCGGCCTTGCCGGCGCGCCTCGCGCGCTTCGGGGCCGCCTTCGTGGCGCGCTTCGGCGCGGCACGGCGCGCGGTCGCCTTCTTCACCGCACCACGCTTCGCCGGCTTCGTGGCCGCGCGCCGCTTCGCCGCCCGCTTCGCGGCTCCACGTTTCGCCGCCCTCGTGGCCGTGCGCCGCGTCGCCGCCCGCTTCGCGGCTCCGCGTTTCGCGGCCCCGCGGGCGGACTTCCGGCCGGCCGCCTTGGGCTTCGCCCGTGACGGGCTCACGCGCCGGCCCCGTACTCGTAGACGCCGCGGCCGCTCTTTCGGCCGAGACGCCCCGCCGCCACGTACTGCTCGAGCAGCGGGCAGGGCCGGAACTTCTCGCCCAGCGTGCGGTGCAGGAACTTGAGGATCGAAAGCCGCGTGTCGAGCCCCACCAGGTCCACCAGCTCGAACGGCCCCATCGGGTGGTTGAGCCCGAGCTTCAGGGCCTGGTCGATGTCCTTCGCGGTCGCGACGCCCTCCTGAAGCATGTAGAAGGCCTCGTTCCCGATCATGGCGTTGATGCGGCTCGTGACGAACCCCGGCGACTCGCGGACCGTCACGCACTCCTTGCCCATCGCCACGCCCACCGCGCGCGCCGCTTCGAGCGTCGCGTCGCTGGTCTCGAGCGCGCGCACCAGCTCGAGCAGGCGCATGCGGTGGACCGGGTTGAAGAAGTGCATGCCCACCACCTGCGGCGCGCGCTTCGTCACCGCCGCCATCTCGGTGATCGAGAGCGACGAGGTGTTGGAGGCGAGGATCGCGTGGGGGGGCGCCACCCGGTCGAGCTCCGCGAAGAGCTGCACCTTGAGATCGATCTTCTCGGGCGCGGCCTCGATCACGAGGTCGGCCCCGGCGACGGCGTCCTCGAGCGAACGCGCCGGGTGGATCCGCTGGCGCGCCGCCACCGCCGCGGGCCCTTCCACCTTGCCCGAGGCCACGCCCTTGTCGAGGATCGCGGTCACGTCGGCCGCGCCGCGCTCGAGCTGCTTCGGGTCGGGGTCGTGGAGCCGGGTCTGGAAGCCACCCAGCGCCGCGACGTAGGCGATGCCGCGGCCCATGATGCCGGCGCCGAGCACCGCGATGGACCGGACGTTCACGATTCGCTCCTCCGGGCCGCGCCGGCCGGAACTTGCCTCACGCGCCGCCCCGGTGTCGCGTCACCCAGCGCCAGACCCCCGGGAACGCGAGGGCGGCGAGCGAAGTCTTGATCACGTCTCCCGGCAGGAACGGCAGCACGCCCGCCGCGAACACCTGCGAGGCGGGCAGGAAGCGCGCGAGCCCGGCGGCGCCGAGCGCGAAGATCACCGTGCTGCCGAGCAGCATGACGCCCGCCATGGTCAGGAAGCGGCGGTCCCACGCGCGTTCCGCGAGCCAGCCGGTGAGCGCCGCCGCGAGCGGGAAGGCGACGAGGTAGCCCGCGGTCGGACCCAGGAACACCTGCGCGCCCGCGGCGCCGCCCGCGAACACCGGCAGGCCCATCGCGCCCTGCGCGAGGTAGGCGGCCTGCGCGAGGAAGCCGCGCCGGGCGCCGAGCGCCGCGCCGCACAGCAGCACCGCGAACGTCTGGCCCGTCACCGGAACCGGCGTGAAGGGGAGCGGGATCGCGACCTGCGCGGCGAGGCCGGTGACGAGGCTCGCGCCCAGGACGAGGAGGGTGTTTTCGAGAAAGCCGGCGCGCGGCCACGCGAGATCGGCGAGCGTCAGGCTGCGGGTAGCGGACATGGATCCCTCGGTCGAAGGGCTCTCGACCGTGCCGATTCCGGTGAGACCGGCGAAACCGGCGGGAACGAGCGGCGATGGGGGCGGCGAGAGCGACGCGGAAGCGGAAGCTAGCACGGGATTTCGAGGGGCGGCAACCGGCGATCGCCGGGTGGACCGAGCCGGGTTGAGCGTGCCGTGAGTCGTCGGGAAGTTGTCACTTCTGCGGCAGAATCCCGCAGTCGGTGGATTCTCCTCGCCGGGATCGGCCGGCCCGCCTAGCGTCCTGATCACCGGGATCGAAGTCTCCCGGGGAGGTTACGGCCGCGTCGGTGCCGCGTGTGGAAGGTTTCCTCATGGCTCACCGGGCGCACACACCAATGAGGAGACACTCCATGAATCGTCGATGCGTAACGGCGCTCTTCGCCGCGGTGCTGGTGACCACGGCGCTGGCCACGGCGGCCTCGGCCCAGGTCCAGACCAAACGCGCTTACTTCTACTTCGAGGGAACGGCCACCGCCGCCGGGGACCTGGCCTTCCGCCTGGTCCCGCGCGACTACGACTGTGGCAGGGACGACATCTACTCGTTCAGCCAGAGCTATGACGAGGTCGCCGGAGGCCTCACTCCCACGACGGCCACCGAGATTCGCGACGCCATCATGGTCACCCTGGCCGGGATTCCGGCCCCCTTCACCGCTTCCGACACCACGATCGCCGGGAACCCCGCCATCCGGATCAACAACGAGGACTCTTCGACCGAGTACTACTTCGACGTGTGCGTGGATGGCGTGAAGATCGTGCACGGCTCAGGCGAGGCCTCGCACTCCGAGAACGACATCACGGTGACCGGCTACTTCAAGAAGAAGTTCGGCACGACGCCGACGCCCGGCGTTCACCCGGTCGGACTGGCGGTCGTCGCGCTCACGCTCCTCGGCGGCTCGATCCTGATGCTTCGCCGCCGGGCCGAAGCCCGAGCCTGAAACCGTCCCCGCGGGCGGCCGGGCCGCGCCGTCCGCGTTTTCGACCGGGCCGGTTCGAAAGAGCCGGCCCGGTTCGCATTTCTGCGGCGGAATGCCGCACCCGGCGCGAAAACGTGGACCGCACCGGGCCGGGTTCCTAGCTTCGTCCCGCGGGCGAGAGAACGCCCGCTGGCGGGGCGACCCCGTCTTTCGCCTCGAGGCCGCACGTGGAGAACGTCCACAAGACGACCGGGGCGCCCACCGACACGCGAGGAGTGCGTCATGAGAAATCGGGCTGTGTTCTCGCTCCTGGCCGCCGCCGCGGCTCTGTGGACCACATCGGCGTTCGGCGCCGGCGAAGCGGCCACCCCGCAGTCGATCCAGATCTCGAAGAGCCAGACGCTCGGCGGATCGTTGCGGGTGCAGTCCTTCGAGGTCCGGCGGGGTGCGACGCTCACGATCGCTTCCGACCTGAGCATCGAGGCCACCGGCGACATCGTGATCGAGGGAGGGATCTCACCCGCGCGTGTCACCGGAGTCGGGCGGCGCGGCGCGAGCCTCTCGCTTCGCACGCCGGGCCGGATCATCGTGCGCGGCCCGCTCATGGCGGGCGACGGCCAGCCGGGCAGCCTCAGCGCGGACGGCTCGGGAATGACGTTCGTTCCCGCCGGGGAAGGCGGGAGCATCACGCTCGAATCCCCCTACATCGTGATCGAAGCGGACCTTCGGGCCGGGCGCGGCGGTGCCGGCGCGGCCGGGAGGCCGGGTGGCCGCGGCGGCTCGGCGCTCGTGCGCGGCACGCTCTACACGCCGGAGGGTCTTCGCTCGGGAACGGTCTTCGGCGGCGACGGCGGCCGCGGCGGCGACGGACTTCCCGGCATGAGCGGCGCGAAGGGCGGTGACGGCGGCGAGGCGCAGATCCTCGCCGACGGCGCGCCCGGCTCCTCCGGCACCGCGGGAGCCCCGAACGCCGGATCGAACGGCGGCGGCGGCGCGGACGGCGCGTCCTGCACGCCGGGAGGAAACGGCGTTCCGGGCGGCGGCGCGGTGGGTGGCGCCGGCGGTCCCGGCGGCAATGGCGGAGCGGGAACGGCTCCGGTCGGAAATGGCGGGGTGGGCGGGCCGGGCGGCGTGGGCGGACTCGCGACCGGCGGCAGCGGCGGCAACGGCGGCAACGGCGGTGAATGCTGCTCCCCGGGGCTCAAGGGTCCCGGCGGCGCGGGCGGCACCGGCGCCAACGGCGGAGCCGCCACGGGCGGCAACGGCGGTAGCGGCGGCGCCGGCGGGGCCGGCTTTGGCGGCGGCGCCAACGGAAACGGCGGCGACGGCGGCAATGGCGGCAACGCCATCGGCGGCAACGGCGGCACCGGCGGCAACGGCGGCATCGGCCGGCCGGGCGGCGCCGGCGGGGCGGTCGGCTTCGCGGGCTCCGGAACCGGCGGCGCTCCCGGCGGCGGCGGCGCCGCCGGCGGGCTGGGCGCGAGCGCCGGCATCGCGGGGGCGACGGGCGTCGGAGTTCCCGGCACGGGTGGAGCGGTCGGCAACGCCGGCGCCACCTGCCCGGTCAACACCGCGGCGCCGGGGGCGTCTCCGCTCGGCTTGCTGGCGGTGGCGTTTGCCGCCGCGGCGGCGGGAGTCGTGATGCTTCGTCGCCGGGCCACGGCGTAATCCAGGGCTCCCGGCGGACGACTGCGCCGCCGGAACAGGATCGGGCCGGTCGCCACCGACCGGCCCGATCGCTTTGTAGCGCCAGGCACCCGCCGGAATCCTGATCCGCCTCCCCCCCTGTGCTAGCTTCCGCCGCCATGCCGGGCACGATTCGGATCGCCAACGCGGGCGGCTACTGGGGCGACGACCTCGCGCAGTTCAAGCGCCAGGTCGAGCTCGGCCCGGTGGATTACGTGACGCTCGACTTCCTCGCCGAGATCACGATGTCCATCATGCAGAAGCAACGCTCGCGCGACCCGAAGCTGGGCTACGCGCGCGACTTCGTGGCGCAGGTGCGCGAGACGCTGCCGCTCCTGATCGAGCGCGGCACGCGCGCCATCTCGAACGCGGGCGGCGTGAACCCGCTCGCCTGCCGCGGCGCGCTGCTGGAGATGGCGCAGCTCGAGCGGCGCCCGATCGAGGTGGCGGCGGTGGTGGGCGACGACCTGATGGACCGCCTGGGCGAACTCAACGCCGCGGGCGTGACGCTCGACGACATGGACTCGGGCGCGGCGTTCACGAAGGTGCGCGAGCGCGTCTCGTCCGCCAACGCCTACTACGGCGCGTGGCCGGTGGTGGAGGCGCTCAAGACCGGCGCGCAGGTGGTGGTGACCGGGCGCTGCACCGACACCGGCATCACGCTCGCGCCGATGATCCACGCCTTCGGCTGGGCGCCGGACGATTGGGACCGGCTGGCCTCGGGGATCGTGGCCGGCCACATCGTGGAATGCGGCGCGCAGAGCACCGGCGGGAATTTCACCGACTGGAGGAAGATCCCGCGCTTTGCCGAGATCGGCTACCCGCTGATCGAGGTGTCCGAGGACGGCTCGTTCGTCGTGACCAAGCACGTCGGCACCGGCGGGCGCGTGACGGTGCGCACCGTGAAGGAGCAGCTCGTCTACGAGATGGGCGACCCGCGCAGCTACATCACGCCCGACGTGGTCGCGGACTTCGCGACCGCGCGGCTCGAGCAGGCCGGGAAGGACCGCGTGCGGGTGTGGGGCGTGAAGGGCCGGCCCGCCCCCCCGAGCCTCAAGGTGAGCGCCTCCTACTTCGACGGCTGGAAGGCGAGCGGCACGCTCATCATTTCGGGGCCCGAGGCGGCCGACAAGGCGCGCGCCTTCGCCGCGCTGTTCTGGAAGCGGCTCGGCCTCTCGTTCGCGGCCTGCCACACGGAACTCGTGGGGCTCTCGGCGTGCTGGGGCCCGCTCTCGCCCGCCACCGAGTCCCCCGAGATCCTGCTGCGCCTCTCGGTGCGCGACGCGGACCGCGCGAAGATCGAGGCGTTCTCCAAGCTGGTGCCGGCCGTCATCCTCTCCGGGCCGCCCGGCGTCGCCGTGACCGGCGGCCGCCCGCAGGCGCAGGAGGTGGTCGCCTACTGGCCCGCGCTCGTGCCCCGCGACCACGTGAAGCCGCGCATCGTGACGCGCGAGGGCGAGAAGACGATGGACTGGCCGACGCCGCTGCTTCCGGCGGGCCGCCCGACCGCGCTGCCGCGCGGGACGTGGCCCAAGGCGAAGGGCGCGGCGAAGACCGTGCGCGTGCCGCTCTCGGCGCTCGCCCACGCGCGCAGCGGCGACAAGGGCGACACCGCCAACATCGGCGTGGTCGCGCGCGCGCCCGAGATCTACCCCTGGCTGCGCCGCACGCTCACCGCCGCGCTGGTGAAACGGCGCTTCAAGGGCATCTGCCTCGGCCGGGTCGAACGGCACGAGGTCCCGAACCTGTGGGCCCTGAACTTCCTGCTGCACGAATCGCTCGGCGGCGGCGGCACCGTGTCGCTCCGGCTCGACGCGCAGGGCAAGACGCTCTCGCACGCCCTGCTCGCGATGGAAGTGGCGGCCCCGAAGGCGCTGCTCGACGCGGCGAAGCGCGGGGACGAGGCGGATGGGACGGTGGCGCGGATGGCCACCGCCGGAAAGAGCGGGGGCCGGAAACCGTCGGCACGCTGATCCCGCGACGGCGAGGCGGCATGGCGGGCGGGCGGCGCTGACCGCAACGAAACCGCCGGGCGCCGCATCCCGGTCCCCGGCTACTTCGAGCTGCGGAGCCTGACCTCGAAGAA
>CAZIVR010000019.1:0-18053 GCA_964542745.1 uncultured bacterium | reverse complement strand
GGCGCCGCATCCCGGTCCCCGGCTACTTCGAGCTGCGGAGCCTGACCTCGAAGAACGGCCGGTACTCGCCGATCTCCCAGAGCTTGATCATCGCGCCGGCGACCGCCACCCGGAGCGACTGGAGGCTGCGCGCGCCATCCACCACGGCGCGGCGCATGCGGCCCTCGCCTCCCGCACGCTGGATGGGGTCGGCCGGCGCGCGCTGCATCGCCGCTTCCGCCGAGACCGCCGACATCGCCACCACCATCATCACCATCGCCGCCAGGGCGGCCCGCGAGACCCGAGACCGGTTCTTCATGACCCTTCTCCTTCCGGTTCGCGACCGAGGCCGGCCGCCGTGACGTGAGTGAGTTCGCTGGTTCCGACGCCGGGAAGAGCTATCAACCTCCGTGCCGCGCGGGCCCTGCCCCCGAGCGGGCCTCGTCGCCGCCGGGAATCCCTTGCCCGCCACCACGTTCTCGCGGCGCGCCGCGCCGGGGCGCTCGACGACCATGGTGGCCGCGCCCTGCGGACGTCCGCACGAGACGCGGAAAGCGGGAACGTGTGGCCGGAAGGAAGCGGGCGCGGAGCCAGGCGCCGGCCCGGGGAACGGTCCGAAGAATTCACTTGCACAAATGGGCACGTTCGGGCATTTTCCCGGTCCGGACTTTTCGGCCCCGCGCGCCCGAGCCGGTCTCGGGCGGCGCGACCGGCCCGCGAACCCCGCGGGCTTCTCTCCTTCCAGGAGGACGCACCCATGAACAAGCAAACCCTCTCGATGATCTGGGACCACGTTCGCCAGATGAACGGCATCACCATGCGGCTCCTGGACAACCTTCCCGACGACAAGCTCGACGCCCGCCCGATCGCCGGCATGAGGACCCCGAAGGAACTGCTCGTGCACATGTTCTCCACGCTCCGGAACACCGCCGAGGGAATCGTGGCGGGCGAGATCAAGGAGTGGGACGAGAAGCCGGCGACCCAGGCGATCCGGACCAAGGCGGACCTGATCCGCTTCGCCTCGGACAACTGGAAGGCCGCGACCCGCTCGATCGAGCTGGCGACCGAAGCCCAGCTCTCGGCCAAGGTGAAGACCCCGTGGGGCGTTTCGCTCCCGGGCCAGGCCTGCGTGAACGTGATCCGCGACGAGATGACGCACCACCGCGGCCAGCTTTTCTCCTACCTGCGCGCGCTCGGCCGGGACGTCCCGATGATGTGGGACTTCGAGCACAACGCGCCCGAATACCAGCCGAAGCCGCAGCCGGCGAAGGCCTGACGCCGGGCGCGCCGGGCCTCGAGGCCCGCGCGCTCCCGCCGTGCGACGATCGAGGCCCGGGGCCCACGCGCCCCGGGCTTCGTCGTTTCGCGCGCCCCGGCGTCCGGCGCCGTCCCCGGAACGCTTGCGCCCCCGGCGCGGTCCGCCCCACCCTGCCCACCATGCTCGACGCCGACGAGATCCGCGCGCTGCTGAACCTCGAAGCCCACCCGCTCGAGGGCGGCCACTTCGCCGAGACCTGGCGCGGCGCGACGGAGTTGCCCGCGGGCCTGATCGCCGGAGCCGCTCCCGGCGATCGCGCGGGCCGGAACCCCGGCGCCCCGGCGGGCGGCTCTCGCCCGATCGGCACCGCGATCTACTACCTGCTCTCCCCCGGCACCTGCTCCGCGATGCACCGGCTTCGCTGGGACGAGATCTTCCACTTCTATCTCGGGGATCCGGTGGAAATGCTGCTGCTCGGGCCGGGCGATGAGGGCCGGGTGGTGACCCTCGGGACGGACCTTCGCGCCGGGGCGCGGCCCCAGGTGGTGGTGCCGGCCGGGGTCTGGCAGGGAGCGCGGCTCGCCGCGGACGGGCGCGTGGCGCTGCTCGGCACCACCATGGCTCCCGGCTTCGATCCGGCCGACTTTGAGATCGGCGACCCGGCCGGGCTGGCCGAGCGCTGGCCTGGCTTCCACGCCGAGATCGCCGCCCGCGCGCGGCGCTGACACCCCGGCTGGACCCCGCGCGCGCGGCCCGCGTCGCGGCGGGCCGGTGCCCCGGCCCCGACCGGGCCCCGCGCGCGACCCGCGCCGCCGCCGGTCGGCACCCCGGCGCGCCGGAACCCCGGGCGCCCCCTCGGCGACTCCCCTGTTCCGAATCCCTTTGGTTGTGCAGCGGAGATTGTTGCTGGTCTCTCGAAATCTAATTTGCACAACGGTTTAGCGAAAACAGGCCCCGGAGCCAACTCCGTGCGGGGAGCCGGGTTGCGCCCCCACCAACATTCTTCGCGGCACAACCAATCCCCTTGACGGCCGATGACATCAGAGTGATATCATTCTGACATCAACCGCGGCCGTCGGCCGCACGAAGGAGGAAAAGGGCCATGATTCGCGAACGGGAAGCGAACGCTTCGTCGGGTGGGTTCGTGCTGATCCTGCTGTTGGTGGTGCTGGGGCTTTCGGTCTGGGCGCTGGTGGCGTCGGCGCGTGCCGGCTCGGGAGTGGGCATCGTCGCCTCCGTGGTGGTGACCGCGGTCGCGGCGTTTTCGCTGGCGGGTCTCAGCGTGGTCAACCCGAACGAGTCCCAGGTGGTTCAGCTGTTCGGAAACTACGTCGGCACGCTGCGCAAGCCGGGCCTCTGGTACGTGAACCCGCTCACGGGGCGCCGGAAAATCTCGGTGCGCGTGCGGAACTTCGAGAGCGGAAAGCTCAAGGTGAACGACCACGACGGCAACCCCATCGAGATCGCGTCGGTGGTGGTGTGGCGCGTGGTGGACACGGCGGAGGCGATGTTCGAAGTGGACAACTACGAGAACTTCGTGAAGGTCCAGACCGAGGCCGCGCTCCGGAATCTCGCGTCCGGCCATCCCTACGACGCGCACGACGAGGGCCAGATGTCGCTGCGCGGGAACATCACCGAGGTCGCCGACCAGCTGAAGCGCGAGGTGCAGGAGCGCCTCAACAAGGCCGGCGTCGAGGTGATCGAGGCCCGCATCAGCCACCTCGCCTACGCGCCGGAGATCGCCAGCGCGATGCTGCAGCGGCAGCAGGCGAGCGCGATCGTGGCCGCGCGCGTGAAGATCGTGGAGGGCGCGGTCGGCATGGTCGAAATGGCGCTCGAATCCCTTTCCCAGCGCTCGGTGGTGGAGCTGGACAACGACCGCAAGGCCGCCATGGTCAGCAACCTGCTCGTCGTGCTGTGCAGCGACCGGCACGCGCAGCCGGTGGTGAACACGGGCACGATCTACCAGTAGCCGGGAGGTCGTCGTGGCGGAGCGAAAGCCTTTCCTGCTCCGGTTGGACCCCGCGGTCTTCGAGGCCCTGCAGCGCTGGGCCTCGGACGACCTGCGGAGCCTGAACGGCCAGATCGAATACCTGCTGAGGCGCGCGCTCGAGGAAACCGGGCGCGCGCCGGGCGGCGGCAAGACCGCGCGCGACCGGAGGAAGCCCTCGTGACGATCCCCCTTCTCGACGAGACCACGCCGCTCGCGCGCGCCGACTGGCGCCGGGTCGAGTCCCTGCGCTGGGTTCAGCCGCAGCGGCTCGGCTCCCGCTGGTTCCTGATCGCCGACGGGGCGCCGGTGGCGCGCCTCGTCCGGCCGGGGCTGTGGAGCCGGCGCTTCGACGCGGCCACCCACGACACGCGCTGGACGCTGCGCGCGGGATGGCTCCGGACCTTCGAAGTGATCGCGGACGGGGCGGAAGCGCCGGTCCTGCGCTCGGGCCTCGCCGGCCTGCGACAGGTTCGGGTGGAGCGCGCCGGCGCCCCGCCGCTCGTCCGGCGTCCCGAGAACTGGCTCGGCAGCACCCAGGTGCTCGAGACCGGCGAAGGCCATCCGCTGGTGCGCCAGGTCTGGCTCTGGAGCCCGCTCAAGCACGAGTCGCGGGTGAGGCTCGAGGAGTCGGGCCGCGGCCTTCCCGACCTCGAAGCCCTGCTCCTGCTGCTCGCCGCGCTGGACGTGAGCGGCGGGAAGAACGGCCGGGGCTGACCGCCCCACCGGCTTGACGCACGTTCCCTCCCCGGTTATTAGTGCCGCCGCAGTTGTCTTAGTCGGCCCTAATTCCCGGAAGGAAACCCGAACGTGCTCTCCGGAAAGTCCGCCCCGCTCCACGACCTCACGCCCAGCCACGAGCACTACCTGCGCGCGATCTGGGAGACGCGCGCGCGCCGCGGCTACGCGCGCCTCACCGACGTGGCCCGCGAGCTGGGGGTGGCGCCTCCCACCCTGTCGGTGGGGCTCAAGCCGCTCGAGTCGCGCGCGCTCGTCGCGCACGACGACAACCGCTTCCTCGTGCTCACCCCCGAGGGCGAGCGCGTCGCCCGGCAGGTGCACCACCGCTTCTCGGTGATGCGCGCGTTCCTGCGCGACCTGCTCGGCGTTCCCGCCGACCGCGCCGAAGACGAGGCCTGCCGGCTCGAGCACGACGTGAGCAGCGAGACCACCGAGCGCATGCTCGACCTGCTCCAGCTCCTGCGCGACGACCGCGACCTGCGCGAGCACTTCCAGCGCCGCTTCGCCGAGTTCCACCGCTCCTGCCGCCCGGCCGAGGAATGCTCGACCTGCGACCTCTCGTGCATGACCCCGGGACCGGCCCGCCCGTGAACGCGGCGCGCTTCGCGCTGGCGCTGGCGGCCACGATCGCGTGGGCGCCCGCGGACTCCCGCGCCGACGCCGTCCGCCCGGGCGCGGAGCGCGCGGAGGCGCGCGTCGAAGCGGGCGTGGCGGCCGCGAAGCCCCGCGCGGCGACGGAAGCCCCGGAAGCCCCCTCGGGCGCCGACGCCGCCCGGCCGGTCACGCGCTCGCGCGCCCTGATGGGCACCGTCGCGATCGCCCGGGTGGACGCGGCCGCGCCCGAGTCCGCCGCCGCGGCCGCGCTCGCCAACGTCGCCCTCGACGAGATCGCGCGGCTCGAACCGCTGCTCTCCTCGTGGGACCGCGCGAGCGAACTGAGCCGGCTCAACGCCCGCGCCGGCTCGGCTCCCGTGGCGTGCTCCCCGGAGTTGTTCGAGGCGGTCGCGCGCGCGCTCGATCTCGCACGCGAGACCGGCGGCGCCTTCGACCCGACCGTCGAGCCGCTGCTCGTGGCCTGGGATGTTCGCGGCACGGGCCGCGTGCCCACGCCCGCCGAGCGCGACTCCGCGCTCGCGAGGGTCGGCTCGCGGCGGGTCGCGTGCGATCCGGCCGCGCGCACCGTGCGGTTCCTCCACCCAAGCGCGGCGCTCGACCTGGGCGGCATCGGCAAGGGCTACGCGCTCGACCGCGCCGCCGCCGCGCTCGAGGCCGCGGATCCGGCGCGCCGCTTCCCGGCCGTGATCCTCAACCTCGGCGGCGAGACGCTGGTGCGCGCCGGCGCCGCGCCGCGAACCGTGGCGCTCGCCCACCCCGCCGACCGCCTGCGGGCCGCGGCCCGCCTGCGCGTGGCGGGCGGGGCGGTCTCGACCTCGGGGCAGGCCGAGCGCGCGCTGCGGGCGGGCGGCCGGAGCCTCGGCCACGTGCTCGACCCGCGGCGCGGCGAGCCCGTGGAGACCGCCGCCTCGGTCGCCGTGGTGGCACCCGACGCCACCACCGCCGACGCGCTCTCGACCGCGCTGCTGGTGATGGGCCGCGCCGCGGCCGAAGCATTCGCCCGGGAACGCCCGGCGATCGGCGTGGTGTGGCTCGAGCCGCACAGCCGCGGGCTGCGCGGATGGCGCTGGAACCTGGACGTGCTCGCGGCGAACGACGCCGTGCGCTGGATGAACTGAGAACCCCGCGCGACGCGTCACTGCGCCGCGCGACCGAACCCGACGATCCGGCCCGCTTCGGGCGCGTTCACGGCGCCCGGACGGCGGACGATTCGATACGAAAGGACACCGCCGTGCCCCGACTCCGCCCCCGCTTCGTTCCCCTCCTGCTCCTCGCGCTCGCGACGACCGCCGCGACCTCCGCCGCGGACGACGATCGCACCGCGGAGCTCGAGCGCCGCTTCGAGGCGCTCTCCCGCCAGGTCGAGGCCATGCAGCTCGGCGGCGGCACCGACACCGCGGGCGCGGGCACGGTTGCGCGGCTCGGCCTCGCCCCCGCGGCGGCCAAGGTCTACGGGGCCCCGCGCGGCGTCTCGGTCGGCGGCTACGGCGAGATGCTGCTCGACAAGCCGGACCGTGCCCGCCAGGACGGCAAGCTCTCGGGCGGCGTGGACCGCCTCGACCTGCTGCGCGTCATCCTGTACGTCGGCCACAAGTTCAACGACCGCCTGCTCTTCAACTCGGAGTTCGAGTGGGAGCACGCCGGCGTGGTGGACGAGGCCGAGGTCGCGGTGGACACGGGCACCGGGATCGGCGAGGCCGAGCTTTCGGGCGAGGTGCTGGTGGAGTTCGCCTACCTCGACTGGCGCGTCGCGCCATGGCTGGGCCTGCGCGCCGGAAAGCTGCTGATGCCGCTCGGCTTCATCAACGAGATGCACGAGCCGCCGGTGTTCTTCGGGGCGCGCCGCCCGGACGTGGAGCGCAACGTGATCCCCACCACGTGGGCCGCCGGGGGCGCGGGCGTCTACGGCGAGCACGCGGGCGGCCTGAGCTGGCGCGCCTACGTGACCGAGGGCCTCGACGCCTCCGGCTTCCGCGCCGCCAGCCCGCTGCGCGGCGGGCGCCAGGGCGGCTCGCGCGCCGCCGCCACCCATCCGGCCTTCAGCGCGCGCCTCGACTACGCGGGGATCCCGGGCCTGACCGCGGGCGCGGCCGCCTTCACCGGGGACTCGTGGCAGGGACCGCAGGCCGGGACGGTCCGGCAGCGCGCGCGCACCACGCTGCTCGAGGGCCACGCGCGCTGGAGCGGCCGCGGCGCCGAGGCGCGCGCGCTGTTCGCCCGCGGGGCGCTCGACAACGCCGCCGCGATCTCGGACGCGAACGGCCTCACCGGGAACGCCCGGCTCGGCGACCGCTTCTCGGGCGGCTACGTCGAGCTCGCCTACGACGTGTGGCCGCTGATCCGGCCCGGCTCGGAGGGGGCGATCGCTCCCTACGTGCGGCTCGAGGAGTACGACACGCAGCAGGAAGGGCTGGCCCCGGGTGGCGACAACCCCGCCTACCGGGTGCGCCTCGTGACCGCCGGCGTCGCCCTCAAGCCGCACCCCGAGGTGATCCTCAAGCTCGACCGCCAGCAGCGGCGCAACGACGCGCGTACCGCCACCAGCCAGTGGAGCGCGGCGCTCGGGTACCTGTTCTGATCGCGCGTCCCCGCCTCGCCGCCCGGGTGCTCGCGGCCGCGGCGCTGCCGCTGGCGCTCCA
This sequence comes from uncultured bacterium, assembly GCA_964542745.1. Lineage (GTDB taxonomy): Bacteria > Eisenbacteria > RBG-16-71-46 > RBG-16-71-46 > RBG-16-71-46 > DATKAB01. Next base: position 10,831 of record CAZIVR010000019.1, on the reverse strand, counting down.
CGCGCCCGCGGCGGCCGCCGCGCCGTTCGTCTCGCCCGCCGCGGCGCTGGCCGAGGCGTTCCCCGGCGCGCGCCTCGAGCGGCGCAGCGAGGCGCTCACGCCGGCCCAGGTGCGGGCCGTGCAGCAGCGCGCGAAGGCCCGGCTCGCGGGCCCGCTCGTCACGCCCTATCTTGCCTTCCATGGCGACACGCTGGTGGGCACCGCGATCTTCGAGACCCGCACCATCCGCACCATGCCCGCGACGCTGATGGTGGTGGTGGCGCCGGACTCGACGGTGCGGCGGGTCGAGATCCTGTCGTTCCACGAGCCTCCCGACTACCGCCCGCCCGCGCGCTGGCTCGACCGGATGCGCGGCCGGCGCGCCGACGACCGCTTCGCGCCGGGCCGCGACCTGCCCTCGCTCTCGGGCGCCACGCTCAGCGCCCGCGCGTTCGCCGAGAGCGCGCGGCTGGCGGTGGCGATCTGGGAGGTGGTGGTGGCGCCCATGGTCGCCGCGCGCGGCGAAGCGGCCGCGCGCCGGGCGGGGGAACGATGAAGTACCTGCAGTCGGGCGGCTACCAGAACCATCCGCTCATGCGGCTCACGCTCGGCTTCGCGGTGCTGCTGCTCGCGGGCTTCTGGGTCACCAACCTCGCGCTCTACTTCCGCCACATGACGCTCGATCCCGCGACCGTCGCCGTCTACTACCGCGGCAACGAAGCCGAGTTCATCCCGGCGCGCTCCGCGCAGAGCCTGCTCGAGGTCACGCACATGCACCTGCCGATGTTCGCGCTGGTGCTGCTGCTCCTCACCCACCTGCTGATCTTCGTCCCCGTCCGCTTCGCGCTCCGGGTGACCGGCATCGCGGTCTCGTTCGGGTCGGCGCTGCTCTCCGAGGCCGCGGGCTGGCTCACGCGCTTCGTCCATCCCGGCTTCGCCGTGCTCAAGGTCACGATGTTCGCGCTGTTCCAGCTCTCGCTCGGGCTCCTGATCCTGGGACTCGGCCTCTACCTCGCCCGGGGCGAGACGCATCGCCGGCGCGTCCACGCGCGGCGCCATCCGCGCCCGGGAGGCTGAGCGCGGGGTTTCCCCCGGGGAAACCGCGGAGTGCCGGCGCCCGGCGCCCCCGGTATGCTGGCCGAGCCACGAAAACCGCGTGCGGGCGCACCGCGCCGCGCGCCGTTCCCGTCGAGTTCCCCGTGGAGGATCCGCATGACCCGAACGTTCGCGGCCCGGGCCGCGCTCGCCGTCCTCGCCGCGCTCGCGGCGCTCGCCCCGTCCGGATGCTCGAAGAAGGGCGGCTCGACCCAGCCCGGCTCCGGCGGCCCCGCGCCCGAGACCTTCAACTCCGGCGTGTTCTCGAGCTCGAGCCCGTTGAAGGTGTTCGTGCACACGTTCACGGTCTCCGGCACCCACGGCTACCGGTGCATCGTCCACGGCGTGTCGATGAGCGGTTCGGTCCAGGTGGGGGCCTCGGGCGCGGACTCGGTGACGGTGAACATCGGCGACAACTTCTTCACGCCCTCGCCGGCCCAGGTGAAGCCGGGCGGCTACGTGAAGTGGGTCGCCACCGGCGGCAATCACGGCGTCGTGAACAACTGACCCGGCCGGGCGGCCGGGGTGTGGCGGCTGCGCCACACGGTCGCCGCGCGCGCCGCGCCCCGGGCCCCGGCGCCCCGCCCCCAAACGCCGAAAAGCCTTGAGAATCGCGGCTTCGCCGCACCCGGCACCGGGTGGCACGGGCCCTGCAGTGGAACTCCTCCGAAGGCACTCAACCCGTACCTCGGAGGAAGCCATGCACAACCTTCTCGATCCCCGCCGGATGGTCGCGACCCTGGTGCTCGGCGCCCTCGCCACCACCCTCGTCGCCCCGGTGGCCGAGGCGGGTCACGATCGCGGCCGGCACCGCCGCTGGAAGCACGTCCGCGAGGTGCGGTGCGACGTGCGGCCCGCCCCGGTTTCGCACGTCACCTACGTCCACCGCCACTCCGACGCCGGCCCGATCCCGGCCGGGATCGTGGGCGGCCTCGTGCTCGGCGCGGCGCTCTCGAACGCGCAGCCCGCGGTGCACGCCAGCTACTCCTACTGGGATCCCTACTGCGAGGTGAGCTACGGCTCGCTGGAGCGCGCCCGGTCCCACTTCCGCGGCTGCGACCACCCGCGCGTGGTCCGCGTGATCGAGGTCCGCAGCGGCGACTACGTGCGCGATCTCTGCTGGCGCGACAGCGCCTGGCGCGAGTACCACGGCGAATGGCGCGCGGACGACGGCTACGGAACCCGCTACAAGGACGACGACTGGGACGACTGACGGTTCACGCTGTGTGAGTTCCGCCTGGCGCGGATGGAACTGGGGAGCGTCCAGGGCTGCGCGGGCGGGCTCACCAAATCACGACGGGCGGCGTCCAGCGACGCCGCCCGTTCGTGCTTCCCGGAACGCCTCGCCGTCGCGCGGCGGGCGGGTTCCCGGCGCGAGCGCGCCGTCGCCGGACGGCAGCTACGCGGCCAGCAGCTCGCCGGTCTTGTGGGAGTGTTCCTCGGGACGCAGCACGCGGGCGACCTTCTCGCTCGCGGGCATCGGATCCCAGAACTCGGGAGCGTCGTCGGGCGGCGCGCTGCCGTCGGGCCGCACCAGCACGCGGCAGTGCGGGCGCCGCAGGTCCGACGGGTTGGGGCTGATCGCGAGCGCCACCCACCCCGACTCGGTGAGCAGCACCGACCCCGGCGGGTAGAGCCCGGTGGTGCGCACCAGCGCCCACAGCGAGGCCGGGTCGAAGCTCACGCGCGAGGGGCCGAGCAGGTACTGCAGGCCCTCGAACGCGGTGCGCGGCCGCCGGTGGTACACGCGGTGCGCGGTCATCGCGTCGAAGCAGTCGGCGACCGCCACGATCCGGGCGAGGGTGGACTGCCCCCACTCGACCGACACGTCCGGATAGCCGGTGCGGTCGAAGTTCATGTGGTGTTCGAGGCACACGCGCATGGTGTCCACCATCAGCACCGAGAGCCCCGGCATGCGCATCATGGACTTGACGCCCTCGAGCGGGTGCCGGCGGATGCTCACCCACTCCTCCGCCGACAGCGCGGCCGGCTTGCGCAGCACGTCGCCCGGCACCGCGATCTTCCCGATGTCGTGCATCAGGCCCGCCACGCCGAGGTCGGCCAGCGCCTGGCGCGGAAGTCCGAGCGCCTGCCCCATGCTGACCGAGAGGATGCTGACGTTCACGCAGTGCGCGTAGGTGTATTCGTCGTGATCCTTGAGCGCGGTGAGCCCGACGATCGAGTACTCGTGCCGCATGATGCCGTCCACGATCGGCTGGACGAGCCGCTTGGCGTGGCGCAGGTCGGGCCGCCCGGTCTGGACCGTGCGCACCACGATCTTCTTGGTGCCGAGCACCGCGCGCCAGAACATGCGCCGGGCGCGGCCGCGCTCGGCCTGCGGGGTCTTCTCCTGCTCCTCGAGCGAGCGGGAGACGTCGTCGTCCTTGAGCTCGAGCGCGGGCACCGGGACGATGTGCTCGATGCTGGCCTCGGAGACCATCTCCACCAGCCGGTCGCCCATGGCGGGATCGTCGGCGGCGAGGAACAGCTGGAAGAAGCGCTCGAGCTCCGCCGGCGTGACGCCGGAGAGCACCCGCACGCCGCCCAGCGAGCGCGATTCGAACTCGCCCATCAGCGCGTGATAGACGGCGAGCAGCGAGGCCTGCGCCTTGATCCGCACGCCGTTCAGGTAGAAGTAGTCCGCCACCGCGACCAGCGCGATCTCGTCCTCGTGGTCGAGGATCCGCTGCAGCACCGCGAAGCAGTCGCCGAGCTGGCGCTGGAAGGCCTGGTTGGCGACGTCGTAGGTGCGGCCGGTGCGGATCAGGGCCGAGAGCCGCACCAGCAGCGAGGGGCCGTGCTGGTCGGCGGCGGCCTCGAGCTCGCCGCCCGCCGCCTGGCGGAGGTCGTCACTCATGGGCGTGCAGGCCCCCCAGCGCGTCCTCGCACGCCTTCCGCACCGGAGGCCGCCGCGACGTGATCCCGCGCTCGAGGATCTCGCGGGCCGCGGGCGTTCCGATCCGCGCGATGCATCGCGCGATCGCCTGCCGGTGGGCCTCGTGGTTCTTCGAGAACCAGTTGCCCTTGTGCAGCTCGAAGTCGAGGTCGGGAAGCACCGCGTCGTCGCCCGCGTGCGAGAGCGTCGAGTAGATCGCGCGCTTCTCCTCGGCGGGGCGCTCGTCGAAGCGCTCGTCCTGCAGGTACTGCACCAGGAGCCGGGCGACGCCGGCGTCGCGCGCCGCCGAGAGCTGGTGGAGCACCGCCAGCAGCTGGCGGGTGTCCGCGCCGTCGAGCATGCGGATCAGGAGCGGGCGCGCGAGGCGCGGGTCCACCTGCCCGAGCGCCGCCACCACCTCCTGCCGCACGCGCGGGTCCGGGTGGCGCGCCGCGCTCTGGAGCAGGCCCACGATCGAGCTGCCCCCGATCCAGCCGAGGATGTGCACCACGTTGCGCACCACGAACCAGCGCGGGTCGGCGAGCCACGGGGCGAGGCGCTCCGGGTTGGCGCGGCAGCGCTCGGCGATGGCCTCGGCGAGCAGGCGCCGCGCCTTGCGGCTCTGCGACTCCGCGAGCACCAGGTTGAGCACGTCCACCGCCGGCTCGCCGAGCTCGCCGAGGAACGCGATCATCTCGGCCGCCGACTCCTCGCGGGCGTCGAGCTTCTCGACCAGGTGCGTGACCGAGATGGGCTGGAGCAGCTCCTGCGTGAACGAAGCCTCGCCCCACTCGGCGCCGTCGCACCCGCGCAGCATGCCGAGCGTCGCGCGCGCCTCCAGCCAGCTGCCCTGCGCCACCGCCTGCCGCAGCAGGCGCGGCAGGAAGCGCGCGATCTCGGCGCGATCGCCGGGGGTGCTGCCGGCGGCGAGCACCGCCTGCGTGATCGCGATGCAGCTCGCGAGCACCGGCACCTCGTGCTCGGCGCGGAACTCCGACTGGAAGCGCCCGATCTCGGTGCGCGACAGCGCCTCGAGCTCCTCGAAGCCCGCCTCGACCTCGGCGGTGAGATCACCCGCCGTCCAGTCGTCGGAGCGGTCCTCGCGCGTCCCGGACTCGACGGTCTCGACCTCGGCGCCGGACGCCTGGCCCTCGGCCTGGAGCTCCTCGGGCACCGGCATCGGCCACGGCACCAGCGACTCGCCCGCCTCCGCCGCGGCCTCGCCCCCCACCTCGCCCTCGGCGGGCACGTAGTCCACCTCGATGTGACGCAGGTGGGCTTCCCACAGGGTCGTGACGAGGTCGTTCTCGATCGCGGTCTGGCCCGTGACCTCGAGCACCGCGTCGAGCAGCACGTCCAGCTCGTCGGCGCCCGCCCCCGGCTGGAACGTGAGGGCGCGAATCCCGTCGCGGTAGAAGGGCAGCGCGAGGTTGTCGTCGCGCGAGCGCGCGGGGTAGAGGGAGACCTCGTCGTAGAGCACGTCGTCCGACGTGAACTTGAGCCGCACCGGCCCGACCTCGCCGAGCAGCCGGGCCAGCGAGTCCGCGAGCTCCGAGCGGAAGCGGACCACGGTCGGGTTGTTGGGGTCGTAAAGGCGGCAGGTCTTGAGCGTGCGCGCGAGGTGGTGGACCCACACGCTCACCGCCCGGGCGGCCGCCTCCTGCTCGGGCGTGCGCTCGCTCGACGGCTCGACCTCGTTGGACTGTGCGGGAACGGTCATGCTCGCGCGCTTCCTCCGACTCCCAAACCCGGATGGACGCTCGAGTTATCGTCCCGGACCGGGGCCCCCTTGAGGCGGGTTCTCGGGGGCCCCGGGCGGGCGCCGCCGGGCGGGTCCCGAAACGCGGACGCGCGGCGCCCCGCCCGGGAGCGCCGCGCGCCCGCGGTGAGTTCTCGAACGGGACCTAGGGCCCGCCGCTCCCGCCCATCCAGGCCAGCACCGTGCCCGCGTCCAGCGCCATGCCGAGGCGCAGGGCGATGCGGTCGGGCCCGGGGCGCCCGTCGGTGTCGAGATCGAGCTCGAGGAAGCTCCGGACCGGCCGCCGGCCCCCGTCGGGATCCGCGGCCGCGCCGCTCGACGCGCTGGAGGAGCCGCCGGTGCGCGCGCGCCCGCCGCCCAGGCCCGCCACCAGCAGCATGCGCGCGCCCCAGCGGCCCGCGGCCCACGACGACCCGTAGAGGTCGTTGTGGCCGTAGCCGACTTCCATCACCGAACCGTCGAACACGCCGCCCGAGCGCTCGAAGCCGAACTGCACCATCGAGGTCTGCAGGAAGTTCTCGCCGCTGTCGGTCGAGATCACCACGCCTCCCTCGTAGCGGAGGCGGAGGTTCGCGCCGTGGGTCCCGTCCACCAGCCCGAGCGGGACCGCGAACCCGGTGCCGCCCCGGACCTGGAGCATCGGCGACTCGATGGTGCGGCCCACCGCGCCCGGCGCGCTGCCGCCGGAGACGAACACCCGCGACGAGGTTTCGGTGGTGCCGAACACCTGCCACACCGGGCGCACGCCCTTGCGGAGCGGCAGGTCCATGACGCGGAACTCGCAGTCCACCGTTCCCACGGTGCAGGTCGAGACCGAGAGGCCGAGGCTGTCCGCCTCGCGGGACTGGTAGCGCTCGGCCTGTCGCGCGATCCGCACGTCGAGGCGGAAACGGTCTTCGGCCGAGGAGGGAACCGGCCGCGCGCCGGTGAGCGCGAGCGCGAGCGGAAGCGCGGCGAGGAGTGGGGCGAGCGGCCGGCGTGCGCGTCGCATGGGTGCTCCCGGGGTGAGGGAAACGGTGCGGGGTCCCCGCCCGGCGGGGCGGAGACGCGTCCCCGAAAGCTTCGGCACGCGCGCGCCGACCATGAGGCCCGCCGCGGCGAAAACGCCTCGTTCGGCCCGGGCGCCGCCGGGCGCCGCCCCGCGCGCCGGTCCCCGGCGGGGCCTAGCGAGTGAGCGAGTCCACCTGCGCGTCGAGGGCGCGGGCCTCGCCGGCCGCGCGGTCGGACTGGCCCAGCGCGCGGCTCACGGCCCCCGCGCCCGGCACCGAACTCCTGCCGAGCGTGCTGTCGCGTTCGCGCTCGGTGAGGCTCCGCCCGGCGGAGGGCTCGCGCGAGCACGCGGCGCCGAGCGCGGCCGCGAGGAGCGCGAGCACGATCGGGGCGAGCGGCCACCCGCGGCGGCCGCGACGGATTCGATCCATGTTCCCTCCCGTGGAAGGCGGCCCGCGGCCGCGCGCGGAACCCTACCTCCGGGCGGCGGTTGCCGCCATGCGGCGGCTTCTTGCATAGTGCCGCGCCATGTCCGGATCGGGTCATTCCCCCGCGGCGTCCTTCGGCCTGCTCGTGATGCGCGTCACGGCCGGCGTGCTGCTGGTCGCCGGGCACGGCTGGCCCAAGCTCGCGCACTTCTCCGAGCGCGCCGCCCGCTTCGCGGACCCGCTCCACATCGGGCCCGACCGCAGCCTGATGCTCACGATCTTCGCCGAGGTGGTGTGCGCCCTGCTCGTCGCGATCGGCTTCGCGACCCGCTTCGCCGCGGGCGTCAACGTGATCCTGTTCGGCGTGATCCTGGCGCTGGTGATCCCGGGCGCGCCCTTCGGAGAGCGCGAGCTGGCGATGCTGTACGGCGCCATCTACCTGGGCCTGGTCTTCACCGGCCCCGGGGCCTACGCGCTGGACGCGCGCTACGGGCCGAAGGTGAAGTTCGGCGGCGGCAAGTAGGCGCGCCTCAGCCGCGCCCGCCGGAGGGGGCCGGCTCGAGCCTCAACTCCATGCACACCGCGCCCTCCGGGCACGCGCCGCGCAGTTCCTCGGACGCGCCGAGCGCCGCCGGGAGCGAGGGGCGCGGCACCGCCCGGAAGCCGAAGCGCGGAAAGTAGTCCGGCGCCGTGGTGGTGAGCAGGTAGAGCGCGGTGAGCCCGGAGCGGCGCGCGCGCTCGACGGCCCGCGCCGTGAGCAGCGCCCCGAGCCCGCGGCCGCGCTGCGCGGGATCCACCGCGACCGAGCGCAGCAGGCCGACCGGCGGATAGGGCTCGACGGCCGCGGTGGCCACGATGCCGCCCGCCGTCGCCGCCAGCAGGAAGTCCCCGAGGTGCTCGGGCACGCCCGCGAGCGGCAGCCCCGACGCGGCGAGCAGCCGCTCGATCGCCTCGCGATCGGCGGGCCGGGCCCGGCGGAAGATCACGGTGGGAAGCGACTTCTCGCTCACGGGCGCGAGCCTAGCGCACGGTTCGCTCCGGCACGAATTTCGTTCCGGCGGGTGGCCGCGGCGGGCGGCGGCGTCCCGGGCGAAGCCCGCGGCGGGCCGCCGCCGTCCCGCGCGGCCGCGGCGGCGGGCGCTGCGGGCGCGAGCCCGCCCCGCGCGGTCTGCTAACCTCGCGCGCCATGCGTTTCGCTCCGCTCGGGCTCTCGGTGGCCTGCGCGCTCACCCTGTTCGTCGGCCTCGGCACGGTCGGCTACCTGGACGTCCGCGAGGCCCGCGACGCGCGGGTCGCCGAGGAGCTGCGCTCGGCGCGCGAGTGGCTGACCCCGCTGCTCGGCCACCGGCCGCTCTTCGACAAGCCGCTGCCCGGCTACCTGCCGGAGCTGCTCGCGCACGACTCGGAAGGCGAATCGCCGCGCGCGTCGCGCCTGCTGCGCGCCGCGCTCGCCGCGGCGCTGGTGCTGCTCACCTCGGGGCTCGGCGCCGCGCACTTCGGGGTGCGCGCGGGCTTCGCCGCCGGGCTGGTGCTGGCGAGCTCGCTCGCGCTGCCGGTCGCGGCCCGCACCGACGCCGCGCAGCTCCTCGGGACGCTCGCCGCCTGGCTCGCGGTCGCGGGCTTCTCGCGCACCCTGTTCGCGGAGGAGCCCGCGCCGTCGGGCCGCGGCGGGCGGCGGCCGCGCGAGGCCGGCCTCGCCGCCTCCCACGCGGCCCTCGGGGCGGCCGCGCTCGTCGCGGGCCCGCTTTCCGCGCTGTGGCCGCTCGGTGGCGCCGCGCTCTACGCCCGGCTCTCCGGCCGGCGCGACCGGCTGCGCGCGCTCCGCCCGCTGGCGGGGCTCGCGATCGCGGCCGGCATCGCCTTCCCGTGGTACGCGGCGATGGCCGAGCGCCACGGCGGGGCGTTCCTCTCGCGCGCGGCCTTCTTCCCCTACGGCGCCGGCCCGTCCGGGCCGTGGTACGCGGGGCCGGTGATGGTGATCACGCTGCTGGTCGCCGCCACGTTCCCGTGGAGCGCGCTGCTCCCCGCCGCCTTCACCCACGCCGCGCTGCGCTGGCGAGGGCTCGTGCGCGCCGGGCGCGGCCGCGCCGAGCTCGATCTCGAGGGGCTGGTGCGCGAGGAGCACGAGGAGCGCGTCTCGCACTTCTTCATCGCCTGCCTGGTCGCGGCCGTCGCGCCGATCGCCCTCTACCCGCTTCCGCCGCTCACCGCGGCGCTTCCCGCGCTGCCCGCGGTGGCGCTGGTGTGCGGGCGCTTCCTCGACCACCTGTTCGAGGATCCCGCCCGCCTGCGCGCCGTGTTCTCGCGCGGCAGCCTGATGCTCGGGCTGTTCGCCACGGTGGTGGCGATCGCGCTCTCGACCGTGGGGGACCGGGTCACCGGGCTGTTTCCCGGCCTGCGCTGGCTCGCGCCCTTCGCGCTGCTCTCGGGCTGGGCGCCCTTCGTGACCCACTTCTTCCTGCGCCGGAGCGCGCTCGCGGCCCTGCTGTTCGCGCTGCCGGTCACCCTCGGGGTGCCGCTGGTGGCGGCGCGCCTGCTCCCCGAGCTCGAGGACTTCGCGAGCGCGCGGCGCGCGGCCGAGGCGATGAACGTGGCCTCGCCCCCGCACGCGCCGCTCGCGCTCCTCGAGGAGCCGCCCGCCACGTTGCGCCTCTACCTCGCCCGCAACCCGGTGCGCGTGGACTCGCTCGGCGCGCTCGCCGCGCTGCGTGCCGCCGACGGCTACGCTTACCTCGCCTTCCGCCCCGGGATCGAGAAGGAGACCGCGCGCGACCTGCACGCCCCGATCGAGATCCTGGCGCGCACCCCGACCCTGGTGCTGGCGCGCACCCCGGGTCCCGGCGCGGACCCGCCCGGCGCGGGCCCCGACCCGGGTGGGGAGGCGCGAGGACCGCGCTAGGCACGGCGCCCTCGGCGGGCGCGGCGTTCCCGCCGGGCGCGAACCCCACCGGCGACGCGTCCCCGGCGGGCCACGGCAGGCGCGGAAGCCCCGCCGCCCGCGCCGGAAACCACTTCCGTTTTTGTCCGCTTCGCCGGCCGCCACTCGGGCATACTGCCGCCGTGCGAAACGACCGCCGCTCCCCGAACCCCTCCGGAACCCGCGCCCGGCGACCCGCCGCGCCGGCGGGCGCCCCGGCGCCCGTGCTCGATCCCGACCGCTGCTGGCGGGCGTGGGTGGCGCGCGACCGCCGCTTCGAGGGGCGCTTCTTCATGGGCGTGCGCACCACCGGGATCTACTGCCGCCCCGGGTGCCCGGCGCGCCTGCCCGCCCGGCGCAACGTGAGCTTCTTCCCCACCGCCGCCGCGGCGCAGCGCGCGGGGTTCCGGGCCTGCCTGCGCTGCCGACCCGAGACCGCCCCGGGCTCGGCCGCCGCGGCCGGCACCTCGGCGATCGTGACGCGCGCGCTGCGCCTGATCGAGGCCGGCGCGCTCGACGGCGGATCGGTGGAGGATCTCGCCGCACGCGTCGGGGTCACCTCGCGCTGGCTGCGCCGGCTGTTCCACGAGCGCCTCGGCGCGGGCCCGCTCGCGGTGGCGCGCACCCGGCGCGCCCACCTCGCGCGCCGGCTGCTCGAGGGCAGCGCGCTCCGCACCGAGGAGATCGCCGCGGCCGCGGGCTTCGGCAGCGCGCGCCGCCTGCGCGGCGCGCTGGGGAGCGCCTTCGGCCGCCCGGCGAGCGCGCTGCGCGCCGGGCGCGGGCGCTCG
>CAZIVR010000018.1:31233-42132 GCA_964542745.1 uncultured bacterium | reverse complement strand
TTCAAGAACGACCGCGGCATCCTGCCCACCGAGTTCTCCGAGGTCACGGTCTCGCGCCGGGTGTTCCGCTCCGGGATGTCCGAGTACTTCCTCAACAAGGCGCCGTGCCGGCTCCGGGACATCAAGGACCTGTTCTTCGACACCGGCATGGGCAGCCACGCCTACTCGGTGATCGAGCGCCAGATGGTGGACCACATCCTCTCGGACAACGCCGGTCACCGGCGCTTCCTGTTCGAGGAGGCCTCGGGGATCACCAAGTACAAGTCGCGGAAGAAGGAAGCCCTCAACAAGCTGGACGCGACCGACACCGATCTCACGCGGCTCAACGACATCGTCTTCGAGATCGAGAAGGAGCTGCGCTCGCTGGCCCGGCAGGTGGGCAAGGCCCGCCGCTACCAGCGGCTGCGCGACGAGATCCGCGACCTCGACCTCCGGCTCACCGCCGGCAGCATCGAGGCGCTCAAGACCCGCGAGCGCGAGGCGCGCGAGCAGTGGCAGGAGGAGGCGGTCCGGCGCGAGGGCGTGACCACCGCGCTGAACGGCCTCGAGGCGCAGCTCAACGACCGGAAGCTCGCGCTGCTCGAGCTCGAGCGCGAGCTCGGCACCGCGCAGGGCGGGCTGCGCGACCGCGAAGAGGCCCGCACCCGCGCCGAGCACCAGGTGGTGCTGCTGCGCGAGCGCGCGGCCGGGCTGCTGTCGCGGGCCGCCGAGTCGGCCGCCGAGGTGACCCGGCTCCGCGAGCGGCTCGTCGAGGTGACCGAGCGCGAGGCCGAGGCCGCGGCGCGGCGCGACGACTTGGCCGCGGGCCGCGACGGCGCCCAGCGGGAGAGCGAGGAGGCCGAGCGCGCGCTGCAGGAGGTCGAGGCCGAGCTGCGCGAGCGGCGCACGGTGGCGGCGAGCCACAAGCAGCTCTCGCTGGACCTGTTCTCGGTCGAGGCCGAGAAGCGCGGGAACTGCGAGCGCATCCGCGAGCGCCAGTCGTCGCTGTCGGAGCGCCGCGAGGCGGCCGCGGCGCGGCACGGGGAGCTGGAGGCGCGGATCGCCGAGCTGGCCCGCTTCGCGGCCGAAGCCGCGACGCGGCGGCAGGGGCTCGAGGCGGAGCGCGAGGAGGCCGAGCGCGGGCTGGCCGCGGTCGAGCGGCAGCTCGAGGAGCTCGCCGCGCGCGCGCGGGCCGGGACGGAGGCGCTGGGCTCGCTGCGTCAGGAGGCGGCCGCCGCCGAGTCCCGCCTCAACACGCTGCTCGAGCTGAAGCGCGAGATGGACGGGGTTTCCGACGGGGTCAAGGCGCTGCTCGGCGAGTCGCCGCGGCCCGCGGGCCGGCTGGGCGTGGTGGCCGACGTGATCGAGGTGCCGTCGCGCTTCCTCGACGCGCTCGAGGCCTCGCTCGGCGAGGCCGCGGCGTTCGTGCTCTGCGAGGACCGCGCCGCGGTCGAGGCGGGGATCGAGACCCTGCGCGGCCTCGAGAGCGGGCGCGCCACGCTGGTGGACCTGGGCGCGGTCAGCCCGGCGGCGCCGCCGCCGCTCCCGGAGGCTCCCGGGATCGTGGGGCGGGCCTCGGACCTGGTGCGCTGCACCGACCGCTTCCGCCCGCTGGTCGAGCGCCTGCTCGGCTCGGTGGTGGTGGTCGAGAGCCGCGAGGCGGCCGCCTCGCTCGCGCTCCACTCCGAGGGCGGGCTCCGCTTCGTGAGCCTGGACGGAGAGGTCTGGGAGCGCGGCCGGGTGCGCGCGGGAGCGCGGGCCGAGGGCGGCCTGCTGCACCGCGAACAGCAGATTCGCGAGCTGACCGGGCAGATGGCCGAGCTGTCGCTTTCGGTGGAGGCCGCGCTGCGCGAAGGCGAGAGCCTCGAAGCCGAGACGCGCCGGCGCCTCGCCGACCGCGGGGTCGCCGAGGGCGAAGTGGCGGCCCGCCGCGCCGCGCTCGAGGCGCTGGCCCGCGACCTCGAGGCCGCCGAGCGCGAACGGCGCTGGGCGGAAACCGAGCGCGACGACCGGTCCCGCGAAGCCGCCACCTTCACGGCCGAGCTGGAGACGCTGGCGCGGGGCCTCGCCGAGGCCGAGCGGGCGCTCGCCGAGTACCAGCAGGAGCTGGACCGCGCGCGCGCCCAGCTGACCGACATGGACGGGGAAGTCCGCGCGCTCGAGACGCGCCGCGAGGAGGCCGCGCAGCGCGCCACCGCGACGCGCGAGCACCTGCTGCGGCTGGCCCGCGAAGAGGGCGAGTGGCAGTCGGCGTGGGCGCGCTGCGAGCAGACGCGCCGCGAACTCGACGCCAGCATCGTGAGCCGCGACGCCGAGGAGCGCGACGCCCGCCAGCGGGTGCTCGAGATCGAAGCCGAGGTGCAGGGCCTGTCGTCGGGCCTAACCGGGCTGCTCGAGTCCGAGGCCGGCCAGCGCGAGCGGGTCACCACGCTCCAGGCCCGCTTCCAGGCGCTCAAGGAGGAGACCCAGACGCTCGAGGACGAGGCGCGGCGGGTGCGCTTCGAGCAGACCGAGCTCGGCGAGCTGCTGCACCAGGTCGAGCTCGACCGGGTGCAGGCCGCCGCGGAGCTCGAGCGCACGTTCGAGCGCCTGCGCGTCGAGTACGAGATGGAAGCCGCCGACTGGCAGCCGACCGAGGCGCCCGAGGGCTGGGACCCCGAGGCGGCCCGGGCGCAGCTCGAGGAGGCGCGCCAGCGCTACCGCGGTCTCGGCGCCGTGAACCTGCTGGCCATCGAGGAGTACGAAAAGAAGAAGGAGCGCTTCACGTTCCTGACGCGGCAGCGCGAGGACCTGGTCAGCGCCCGCGGCCAGCTGCTCGAGGCCATCGAGAAGATCAACGTGACCGCGAGCCAGCTGTTCCGCGAGACCTTCGAGAAGGTGCAGGTGCACTTCCGCGACATCTTCACCACGCTGTTCGAGGGCGGCGACGCCGAGCTGCGCATGGTGGGCGAGGACCCGCTCGAGTGCGAGATCGAGATCGCGGCCAAGCCCCGCGGCAAGCACCTGCAGAGCATCAGCCTGATGTCGGGGGGCGAGCGGGCGCTGACCGCGATCGCGCTGCTGTTCGCGATCTACCTGGTCAAGCCGTCGCCGTTCTGCCTGCTCGACGAGGTGGACGCGCCGCTCGACGACGCCAACGTGGAGCGCTTCCTGCGCATGCTCCGGCGCTTCAGCGGCCGCACGCAGTTCGTGGTGATCACCCACAACAAGAAGACGATGGAAGCCGGGGCCTGCCTGTACGGCGTGACGATGCAGGAGCTCGGGGTCTCGAAGCTGGTGTCGGTGCGCTTCGACGGCCACGACGCCTCGGTGCCGGCGCGGCGCGAGGAGCTGGAGCCCGCGGCCGTCTGATCCCGGCCGCTCCCGGCGCGATCCGGGACCGGTTTCCGCCATCCGGCTCCCGCCGCGTTCCGCGCGGCGGGAGTTCGCTTGAGGGGGCGCGATGAACCTCTGGAACCGGCTGCGCGACGGCCTGCAGAAGACCCGCGAACGGGTCACGCAGGGTCTCGGCGGCATGCTGCGGCAGAAGGGGGCGGTGGACGCCGCCTCCCGCGAGCGCCTGGAGGAGGCGCTGATCGCCGCCGACGCCGGCCCCGCCACCGCGGAACGGCTCGTGGCGCGCGCGGTCGAGCGCATGGGACGCGAGCCGGAGCTGGACCTGGGCGCGGCGCTCGAGCGCACCGCGGCCGACCTGCTGGGCCGGTCCCGCGCGGCGTTCGCTCCCGGACCCGGAGACTCGCCCCCGTGGGTGGCGCTGCTGGTGGGCGTGAACGGCGTGGGCAAGACCACGTTCGCGGGCAAGCTGGCGGCGGGGCTGGCGCGGGAGGGCCGTGGAACGCTGCTGGTCGCGGCCGACACCTTTCGCGCCGCGGCGGCCGACCAGCTCGAGGTGTGGGCCTCGCGGGCCGGGGTGGACCTGCTGCGGGTGCGCGACGGAGGCGATCCGGCCGCGGCCGTCCACGACGGCCTCACGTCCGCGCTCGCGCGGGGGCTCGACGCGGTGCTGGTGGACACGGCCGGTCGGCTCCACACGCGGCAGAACCTGATGGCGGAGCTCGCCAAGGTGGCGCGCGTCTGCGGCCGCGTGGTTCCCGGGGCGCCCCACCACACGCTGCTGGTGCTCGACGCCACCCTCGGCCAGAACGGGCTCGCCCAGGCGCGCGAGTTCGCGCGCGCCGTTCCCGTGACGAGCCTCGGCATCACCAAGCTCGACGGCACGGCGCGCGGCGGCGCGGTGCTCGCGATCGCCGACGAGCTGGGGCTGCCGATCAGCGTGGTCGGGACCGGCGAGGGCCTCGAGGACTGGGCGCCGTTCGACCCGGAGGCGTTCGCCCGCGGGCTCTTCGCCTAGGTTCGGCTCGGGAGCGCCGGACCCGGGGAACCCCCACGGGCTCCGGGTGATCCCCGGGCGGGGCTAGCCTTTTCGGCGCGCGGCGGCGGGCGCGGCCGGCTTGCGGCGGCCCGCGGCGTCCAGGTCCTTGAGCATCGTCCGCCGGTTCTCGGGCACCATCCGGGGCTCCTTGCCCTCGCCGAACCCGGTGAGGATGGCGCTCCCGGTCGCGCGGTCCATCACCGTCCAGACCGCGCCCTCCTGCGAGCGGCCGATCGCCCAGCTGCGGCGACGGATCGTGTGCTCGAGGCTCTCGCGCACGAGGCCGGTGAGCGGCACCTCGCGCGACAGGTAGGTCATGCGGTTCTGGCGGACCTCGGTCGTGACCGAGCTGTCGCGCTGGTCGAGGGTCGCGGCCTTGCCCTCCTGCCACTGGACCTTGCGGCACTCGAAGTCGCGCCCCAGCGCGTGGATCGTCTCCAGGCCCAGGGTGTCGAGCCGCACCGGCGGCGCCTCGTCGATGATCGACTTCCGCTTGAGCGTCGAGGCGGGGCGGCGGATCAGCTGCTCCGACGCATCGCCCTCGGGGGTGAGGCCGTCGATCGTCTTTCGCATGTAGTACTGGGAGCGCAGGTTGGGCTGCTCGTCCGAGAAGATCTCGTAGGACATCAGCGTCGCCACCGCCTGGGGCGCCTTGCCCTTGTGCTCGGTCCAGGTTTCGACCCAGAAGCAGTCCTCGCCCCAGAAGCGCTCCTCGCCGGCGATCAGGACGGTGACGTCGTAGTCGTCGGACTCTCCCATCTCGCTGGTCCCGGTCATGTGGTAGCTGACCCAGGTGCCGACCTTGAAGGACGGTCGCGACGCGTAGTCGATGATGCCGATGCCGTTGACCCTGTCCACGCTCTGCTTGGCGGCGTCGGAGACGGAAGTCGCGGCGAGGGTGGCGAGAAGGACGGGAATCAGGCTCTGGGCACGACGCATGCAGGAATCTCCGCGCGATGGATCGCGAGCGAACGGCTCGAAACGGGGCGGTCATTATGGCCGAGGACTCCGCGCGGGGGAAGGCCCGCCGCGTCCGGCCATCGCTATTGCACGACTCCCTGACAGGCTCGGGCGCCGGCGCGGCGGTTCCGGAACGGCCGGGGGCGGAGTCCGCGCCGCCGCCGGCCACGCAACGCCGGCCCCGCGAGCGGCTCCGGGCGGCGGGCCCGGGGCGCCTCACCGACGGCGAACTGCTGGCCCTGGTGGTGGGTTCCGGCGCCGCCGGGCGCAGCGCGCTCCGCATCGGGCGCCGGCTCGCCCGGGTCGCCCCGCGCGATCTCGGCACGTGGCCGATGGCGCGCTGGCTGCGCGTCGCGGGCATCGGCCCGGCCCGGGCGGCCGCGCTGACCGCCGCCTTCGAGCTGGGGCGCCGCGCCGTCGAGCCCGGCGGGACGCGGGCGCCGATCCGCGGTCCCGAGGACGTGCTGCTCCAGGTCCGCGACCTCGCGCGGGCCCGCAAGGAACACTTCGCGGTGCTCCTGCTCAACGCGCGCCACGAGTTCCAGTCGCGCGAGATCGTTTCGATCGGGAGCCTCAACGCCTCGATCGTCCACCCGCGCGAGGTGTTCCTGCCCGCGATCCTGCACTCGGCGGCGAGCGTGGTGCTGGTGCACAACCACCCGAGCGGCGATCCCGAGCCGAGCGAGGAGGACCTGAGCATCACCCGGCGGCTGGTCGAGGTCGGGGAGCTGGTGGGGATCCAGGTGCTCGATCACGTGATCGTGGCCGAGCGGGGCGTGGTGAGCCTGCGGGCGAGGCAGATGATGTAAGGACGGCGTCCGGCGAGGCCGCGCCCGCGGGCGAAACCCCGGATGGCGGCCTCCGGGCGGGACCCGGGTGGCGGCCGGAAACGCCGAAGGCGGCGCTTGCGCGCCGCCCTCGAGCGTGAAGCGGTACGACGGGCGGTTAGCCCATCCGGCGGACGCTCGACGCCTGCAGGCCCTTCGGCCCGCGGGTGACGTCGAACTCGACGCGCTCGCCTTCGGCCAGGGTCTTGAAACCCTCACCCTGGATCGCCGAGAAATGCACGAACACGTCCTCACCACCCTCCTGCGAGATGAAGCCGAAACCCTTCGCCTCGTTGAACCACTTCACGGTGCCACTAGCCACTGAAGACTCCTTGTATCCGGGCCCGCAGGCCCTCCTGTAACACCGCCCATACGCGGCGGCTGCGCCCGGTCCCTGTGACCGGGTGCTTCGTTGCCTCGGATCGCGGCCGCACAACAAAAGCCACCCGACGAAACTCCGGGTGGCGTCGAAGGCTGGTTCGCACATCCACTGCAACCGAAGGCACCGGCATTATCGGCAGGGGAACCGGGAAAATCAAGCGGGGGAGGGGGCGCCTCGCGAACCGGCGAGTGCGACGCGGAGCGTCCCGCGGGCCCGGGAAGTCCCGGGCCCGCGGACGCACCCGAGGTCTACGGCCCCGGTCGCGAACGTCCCGGGTCGGGAACGGCGGGCTCCCGGCGGGCCACGGCGGCCGGCGCCGGATGGAGTCCCCAGAGCTGCTGCAGGACGAAGTCCACCAGCGCCTTGCAGTCCTCGCGGCGGAAGCTCCACAGGTCGAATCCGGTGAACAGCACCGGATTGTGCTTGAAGGCCCCGTGATAGCGGGTCATCGCCACGTTGTGCGGGTTGTCCTGGGGCGGCATGAGGGAACTTCCCACCGCCCGGAAGAGCGTGTCGAGGGCCGAGCCGTCGGGGCCGGGCCGCGAGTCGGGATCGTTGTTCGGGATCCGGTTCGGCCGGCTCAGGTACTCGAGGCCGTAGTTCGTGTAGTAGAAGTTCCCGGAGACGAAGCTGCGCCCCGGCGGGTACGGATCGCTCGAGGCGACCCGGGTCCGCATGGCGACCGGCAGTCCCGAGTACGGGGAGGCCCCGCCCTCGAAGCGGCCCAGGAACCTCGAGAGCTGGATCGTGGATTGGGTGACCTTGATCTCGGAGCGCCAGCCGAAGACGTCGTAGGGGAAGCGGCCCGGCGCGAGTTCGCCGCGATCGAAGGAGTAGGTCGTCCCGGGAGCCGGAGGGGTCGTGTTGTTGTCGCGCCGGTCGAAGTGGATCATCGAGGCGAAGGTCGCGCCCGATCCCGCGACCCACAGCCGTCCTCCGCCGCGCGCGAACTCGGCGAGCGGGTTCTGCGATCCCGGCGCCGTCATGAGCCGGAGTGCCGTGGAGGACGTGGTGCGGGGGTCCGGCGGGCCCGAGAAGGTCGCCCCCGTGAGGTCGGTCAGCCACAGGACGCGCTCGTAGCGCGCGAGCGTGGCGAGCGGGACGACGCCCCCCGGGAGCCCTCGCGTGTCCAGCGTGTCGAAGTCGTAGCCCGCGAACAGGCCGGGCGTGCTCCGGGTCCCGGCCGGGTAGCAGCGCCACGGCACGCCGCCGCGCGCGAAGAGGAACGTGTCGAGTTCGGCCGCGGTGGGCCAGCGGCCGATCGGCGGGTTCATGCAGGTGTTGGCCGGCGAGCGCTGGTCCACGGGAAAGCGCGTGTCGTCCACGATCAGCAGTGGCCGCCGCTCCTCGGGCACGAGCGTCGAGAGGCGGACGATGCCGAGACTCTTGAACCCGAAGCGGTCGCGCGCCTCGACGTACAGGCGGTGGGTCTCGCCCGGCCCGAACGGGCCCAGCTCCGCCGACGTGAGCTGCGGGCTCAGCCGGCTCCACCTTCCCCGCTCGGGGCCCGCGGCCGGGGCGCCCGGATCCTCCCGGAGCCCGCGCAGGCCCGCGGGCTCGGACGGCGCGACCGGATCGGCGAGATCCAGCGCCCAGCGATAGCCCTCGATCTCGGTGCCCGCGGGCGGCAATCCGAACCATCGGATCGGCACCCGCACCCCGGACGCGACGGTGATCGGGATCTCGTAGCGGGGATCCGCCGAGTACGACGGCACCGGGTAGCGGTAGTAGAAGGATTCGTTGTAGAGCGTGAGGAGCGGACCCGCCGAGCCCGGGGACACGCAACGGAAGTTCAGCATGTTGGTGTTGAGCGAGAACACCGGGCTCCACGCGCCCTCCGCGTCCCGCGCCACCACCACGAAGAGGTAGTTGTTCCCGGGGACGAGCCCCGACAGGCGGATCGCGGTCTCGCCATGGCGCGCCCCGGCGAGGGAGTCCCAGGTCGGGTAGCCGAGGGGTTCGTAGTACCGGCGCACCGAGTCGGGATTCGCGAGGGCGGTCGCGTAAGTGACTTCCGAGGAACCGTCGAGCAGCTTCCACTTGTAGAGGCGTGGCCGCTGCTGGCCGTTGCCGTCGGGGTCCACGCCCTCCCACCGGACCTCGAACGAGGGCGGCAGGACGGCGCGCGTCAGCGCGCTGGGTCTCGGCAGGACGATCTGCACCTGCGGTGCGACGTTGTCGCCGAAGAAGCCGAGCGAGGTGATGGGAGAGGGACGGCCGCGGAAATCCGCCGCGCGAACCCGAAGCACGGTCGGCGGCGGCGGGTCGCCGGACTCCCGCTCCGGGCCGGCGAGCGGCACATCGATCAGGAACGTCGGCTCGGTGGTCGCCTTCCAGGCGAGGTCCGGGATCGCCGCACCCGCGGGCGCGAGCGCGTAGAGGACGGTTCGTGCCTGCCCGGAGGCCGGCTGCCACGAGATCCGGTAGGTGGCCGCGTCGGGCTCCGCCTGCGGCACGAGACGCGCGCCGAGCTCGATCGTCGCCGGATCGGGAGAGGGGGCGAGGACGGATGCGCGCTCCCCGCAACCCGGGGCCAGGAACAGGAACGAGAGCACCCCGAGGGCGCCAGCACGGTGACGCTGGAGAGTCATGGAAGGTTCTCCGGCATGGAGCTGAACCCGGTCGGGTTCGAGAAGGCGGGGTGAACGCCGGGCCGGGCCCGGGCGGGCCCGCGTCACGGCTCCCGATCGCGCGCCGGAGGGCGCGTCCGTCCACGGCCGACCCCCGCAGCCTAGTCAGTGGCGCGAGCGAGGATCAACGGAAAAGTTCGCTCCCCGCCACCCGGTGCCGAAGCCGGGCGTTCTCCCGGCGCCGGACCTGGCCCCCGTTCCCGCCCCGGTCCCGCGCCGTCCCCGGTTGGCCGGACCGCGCGGTGGTGGCGTACAATTCCCGGCCCGTGGGCCCGGCGGCCCCCGCCCGGCCGGCGTGGCGCCGGCCCCAGCCAACGTGGAGAACCTCGAAGCTCGATGAACGCCTCACCCCCCTCAGGCTTCGCCGGACGGCTCGGCCGCTTCCTGTGGGCGCGCCGCAAGTGGTGGCTCGGGCCGATCCTGGTCCTGGTCGTGCTGACGGTCGGCCTGCTGCTGCTCGGGGCCTTCACCCCGCTCGGCGCCTTCATCTACACTATCTTCTAGCGCGGTGCCCTTCCGACCCCCGCAGTCGCGTCAGGCTCCCGCGCCGGAGGCGGGCGCGGCGACCCACGGGCGCCCCGCGCCCGTGCCCCGCCCGGGGCTCGCCCGGCGGATCGGATCCGCTCTCGCGGTGGTGGCGGTGAGCCTGTTCGTGCCGCTGCTCCTGCTCGAGATCGGCCTCCGGATCTTCGCGCCCCAGACCACCGCCGTGAACGTGAGCGAGTGGGACCCGCACTACGGCTGGCGCAACCGGCCCGGCGCGCGCGGGTTCTTCCGCACGCCCGAGTTCGACATGCAGGTGCGCATCAATGCGCTCGGGCTGCGCGACGACGAGACCACGCGCGAGAAGCCCCCGGGCACCTTCCGCCTGCTCGGACTCGGCGACTCGTTCGCGTTCGGCCACGGGGTGGCCGCCGAGTCGTGCTTCATCTCCGTGGCCGAGCGCCGCCTCGCCGAGCGCGCGCGCGCCGCGGGCGGACCGCGGGTCGAGTTCCTGAACGCCGGGGTGGGCAAGTGGGGCACCGCCGCCGAGTTTCTCTACCTGAAGCGCGAGGGGCTCGGCTTCTCGCCGGATGCCGTGGTGCTGGCCTTCTGCGTGGACAACGACTTCGAGAACAACGCCGACGGCAACGTGCTCCGGCTCGAGGGCGACCGGCTGCTCCCGGTCGAGAACCCCGAGCCGAGCATGCGCAAGGCCCAGCGCGTCACGCGCATGATTCCGGGCTACACCTTCCTCGCCGAGAACTCGCACCTCGTGAACTTCGTGCGGGTGCGCGCCTCGGTGCTGGACGCGCAGGCGATCGGGGCGCGCGCGCGGCAGGCGCCGGCCGCGGCGGACTCCGCGCCGGCCGGGCCGTCGTGGGAGGAGCGGCGCCTGCCGGTGACGCTCATGCTGTTCGACTCCCTCGCGACCCGCACGCGCGAGGCGGGCGTCGGCCTGCTCGTGCTGTTCGTCCCGAGCCGCTGGCAGACGGTCCCGGAGTCGCGCTGGGGCGGACGCATGTTCCAGGATCCGCGCCCGCGCGCCGCCATGGTCGAGCGCGCGATCGCGCACCTCGACTCGATCGGCGTGCCGGTGGTCTACCCGCTCGAGCGCCTGCGCGAGGCGGGGCGGGAGCGCGAGATGTATTTCGAGGAGCTGCACCTCAACGAGGCCGGGAGCCGGCTCGTGGGGGAGGCCCTCGCCGAGGGGCTGGAAGCGGCCGGGCTCGCCCCGGGTGCGGCCGCGGTCACGCCGCCTCCCGCGGC
>CAZIVR010000018.1:0-31133 GCA_964542745.1 uncultured bacterium | reverse complement strand
CGCCGAAACACCGAGAGCCCCCGCGGACCCGCGGGGGCTCTCGCGTCCGGCTCGCGCGGGTTACTTGGCGAGCTCGAGCAGCCCCGAGGGAACCCAGCCCTCGTTGCCGAGCTCGTCCGAGACCTTCCACCACGGGCCGCTCTTCTCGCCGGTGGGATAGAGCATCGTGCCCGGGTCGAGATCGCGCACCACCTCGGACTTGAGGTCGGGTTTGGCGTAGAGCTTCCCGGGCTTCGCCATCTTGACCGCCTGCTGCACGTTGTCGGCCTTGGCGTCGGGCGTGTTGGTCTTGACCTCCTCGATCAGCTTCACGAACGCGTCGAGGTAGGCCATCGCGACGACCTGCCCGATCTCGGTGTTCGCGTAGCTGCTGGCGCCGGCCGCGGCGAACGCGCCGAAGAAGCCGCCGCCGCCCGCGCCCCAGCCGAGGTCGGTCTTCTTGGCGTGGCCCTGCACCGTGGCCACCTGCTCGGTGGAACGCACGTCGGTGAGGGTGAGCACCACGTCGGCGGTCTTGCTCTTGAGGCTCACGCCCCCGAGCACGGCGCCCACGCCGCCACCCACCACGCCGCCCAGGATCCCGCCGATCTTCTTGCCGCCCGAGTTGGCGTTCTTGTTGACGATGTCGGGCACGAGGATGTAGTCGGCGGCCTTCATCTGTCCCTTGCCGACGTTGGAGCCCACGCGCATCTCCCCGCCCGAAGCCAGGGCGCGCTCCTCCTTGGCCGCGTCGAGGCCCTTGCCGCGGTCGAGCAGGGTGAAGCACTTGCTCTCGGCCACGAACACCTTGATGAGCGCCTCGGGCGACTCGAGGTTGTAGTGCACCCACCACTTGTTCTCGGGCTCGTGGACGGCGAGCGAGCCGATCTTCTTGGTGCAGACGGGAATCTTGTCCTTGCGGTCCTCCTCCTTGGCGAGCGAGGGGGACGTGATCGCCGCGAGCAGGCCGGCGAGCACGCCCGCGAAGAGGAATCGAAGCTTCGGGTTGCGGACGACCATTCGGAAACCCTCCCGAGAAGATCCTGCCGTTGACGCCCCGCGGCCGCCCGGCGCGGGCGGTTCGCGAACCTCCTGCCACTCCCCATGCGCGAGAATCGCCGAAAACCCGTCATGCGCGGGATCGCGCCGCGGGGACGGGCGCCCCGTCGCCGGGCTCGCGCGACGGACACGTCCCGGAACGACCGCGCCGGCGCATGATAGCACCGGGCCCGCCGCCGCGCGGCGCGATCCCGCCGGCCTCAGCCCCGCGAGTCGAGCTTGAAGTGCGCGCGCAGCGCCCGGCGCTTCTCGGGGGAGGTCATGCGGTGCGTCTCGAGCCGGCCCCGGCTGTGCACCATCAGCTTCTCGAGCATCGGCGTCTTCATCACCACCCGGGCGGGATTGCCGAACACCACCGAGTCGTCGGGGATCACGCCCCGCACCACCGATCCCGCCCCGATCACGCAGTTGTTGCCGATCGTGGTGTTGGGGAGGATCAGGCACTTGAGGCCGAAGAACACGTTGTTCCCCACCTTGATGGTGCCGAACAGGCCCATGTTCGGGTGCCGGCCCTCGAACACCCAGCCGGTCGCGTCGTGGGTGACGAATTCGGTGCCCGACGAGATCGCGACGTGGTCGCCGATTTCGATCAGGTAGGGCTCGGTCGAGAAGTAGGGCGTGTGCACCAGGCAGTGCTCGCCGATCTTCACGCCGTCCTCGCGCAGCATGCGGATGCGGATCGCGTTCGGGGCGAACATGAAGATCTTCCGGCGCAGGAAGATCCACATCAGCTCGAAGTAGATGCGCATGAGGGTCGGGTTCCGCGGGTCTCCGGTGAGGTCGGCGGCTGCACGCCGGGGAGGCTGCCGGCCGGCGGGGCACCAGAGTAATCGGCCGGAGCGGTCCGGAACAAAAATGGAGGCTCGCGGGCCCCGGGCCGACAGCGGGACGCGAGGGGCCGGCGGGTGCGCGGCGTCCGGGATCCGCGCTTCGCCGCGGGCTTCACCGCGGCTCCGGCCCCGGCCGCGGCCCCCGGGCGGCGCGCCGCCGCGGGGACCAGGGCCGTCGTCTGGCTTCGGCCCGCCGCCGCCGGTATCGTCCGCCCGCTTCGCCGGTTCGAGCCCGACCGAACGACGGGTCCGCTCGGTCCCGGTTCCCGAATCCGCCGCGCTCCCGAGTCGCCCCGAACCCCCGGAGTGATCCATGAAACCCGCCCCGATCGCGCTGGAGGCGTACGAGTCGCTCGCCGAGGCGTACGCCGCCCGGATCGACACCAAGCCCCACAACGCCTACTACGAACGGCCCGCCACCCTCTCGCTGCTTCCCGAGGTGCGGGGCCGGAGGGTGCTGGACGCGGGCTGCGGGCCCGGCGCCCACTCGGAGTGGCTGATCGAGCACGGCGCGGAGGTCGTCGCCATGGACGTGAGCCCCCGCATGCTGGAGTCGGCGAGGCGCCGGCTGGGCGACCGGGCCCGCCTGCTGCTCGCGGACCTTGAGCAGCCCCTCGAGTCGCTCCCGGACGGATCCTTCGACCTGGTGCTGAGCTCGCTCACGCTCGACTACGTGCGGGACTGGTCCGCCGTGTTCCGGGAGTTCGCCCGCGTGCTCCGGCGGCCCGGGCACCTCGTCTTCTCGGTGTGTCATCCGCTCGCCGACTTCCAGCTGCACGGCGCCGAGGATTACTTCCGCACGGAGCGCGTGGAATGGCTGTGGACGGGGTTCGGCAAGCCCGTTCGCGTCCCCTCGTACCGCCGGCCCCTCGGCGCGATGCTGGCGCCGCTGCTCGAGGCGGGTTTCGCCCTCGAAGTCCTGCTCGAGCCCAGGCCGACCGAGGCCTTCCGGGACGCCGACCCGAGGCACTACCGGGAACTCTCCCGCCAGCCGGGCTTCCTCTGCGTGCGGGCGGTTCGGGGCTGAGGCCCCGGATCCCGCGCCGGTGACGGCTCGCGGCCCCCGCGCGCCCGCGCGGGGCGAACCGCCGCGTCCCTAGTCGCGCTCCACCAGCTCCACCTCGCCGTCCACCTCGAGCCGGAAACGGCCGCGCCCGCAGGGGGCGATGCGCAGCCCCGGGCAGCGCTCCTCGAGGCGCCGCCTCAGCAGGATGAGCCGGCTCTCGAGGTTGTCCTTGAAGTCGGGGAGCTGGAGCGAGCGGTCGAGGCGGAGCCGCCGGTTGGTGAACTCGGTGGCGCCGGCGGCGCGCTCGCGGAGCAGCTTCGCGAGGATGCGGGCGGGGAGCCCGCGCACCAGGTATTCGCCGTCCACGTACACCGAGGCGTCGCCCGCGAAGTACTCCACGCGTTTCCGCGCCGAGGGACCGGGCGACGTCCGCGGGGCCGCCCGCTCGGCGGCCGCGGGGGGCGGCGGCTCGTCCGCTTCCTCGGCGCGTTCGCGCAGCAGCGCGTGCTGGATCGCGATGCCGAGGAAGCCGCCCATCACCTCGAGGTAGGCGCGGTCCTCCTCGTGGAAGCGGTCGCGGCGTTCGGTCTCGATGCACAGCACCCCCACCAGCTCGCCGCGCGCGAGCAGCGGGATGCCGAGCTGGAACTCGGGGGCGGGGAGTCCGGGCAGCGGGATGCGGCGCTCGTCCGGGCACAGGCCCCGTTCCTGCGCGTGCCGGGCGACGGCGTCGGCGTAGAGGAACTGCCGCATCAGTCCCGAGATGCGGATCGGCTTCCGGGCCTCGGCGACCATGCCGATGATGCCTTCACCGAACCCGGCCTCCGAGCCCACGCCGCCCTCCGGGTAGCCGCGGCTCGCGAGGGTTTCGAGGCGGTCGGGCCGGTCCGACGCCAGCAGGATCATGGAGTGGCGGAAGCCGAACACGTTCTCGAGCGTCTCGAGGATCGCGTCCAGCAGCCGGTCGAGGGTCGGCGCCTGCTGGATCCGCTCGGAGAACTCCTGGAGCGCCTTCATCGTGAAGCGCGGGCCGGGGTCCGCCGTCGCGGCCTGCGCCTCGATCGCGACGCCGGGCTCGTAGGAGATCGGCTCGACCGACAGCACCTCGTACACGTCGGCGCCGAGCAGCTTGAAGATGCCCTTGAGGCCGCTGTACGAGGCGATCGCCTCGATCCGGAGCCGCATGGACTCGAACAGGGGCCCTTCGGTCTCGCTGCGCACGAAGCGCAGCTTGAGCCGGTACACCTTCATGGTGTCGGGGTCGATGAGCCGCACCATGGCCCGCGGGTTCTCGCCGACGTTGCGCTTGCTCTTGTTGAAGAACTGGAACGAGAGCGCGACGTGGCGCGAGTCCACGTAGTCCACGTGGCTCAGGATCGCCGCGTTCGGGATCCCGTCCTTCGAGCAGGTGCAGAGCCACGCCGGGATGATGCCCTGGAAGCAGGAGGTGAGGCTCTCGAGCCGGATCACTTCAGCGGCTCTCCCGTTCCGGGCCCGGGCGTCTGCTCGAAGATCTGGGTCACCTCGATCTCGAAGGCGAGGCACGGCCAGATCCGCCATCCCGACGTGAGCACGCGCGGCACGCCGATCGCCTCGAGATCGGCGGCGAACGCCTCCGCCTGCCGGTCCACCAGCGCGCGTTCGGACGCGCGCGCGGGGCGGGAGCCCACCAGCCGCCCCTTCACCTGGCAGGCGCGATGGGTGGTGGGCCGGTCGAAGTCGAGCGCGATCTCGGGGTGCGACGCGAGGTTCCGCAGCATCTCGCGCCCCGCCTCCTCGTGGAGGAAGAGCGTGAGGCGGTCGCGCGACTCGTGGACCCGCGCCGCCCACGCCGAGGCGCCGTCCGGCTGCAGTTCGCCGTCGCGCGTGGCGACCACGATGGCGAGCCCGGACTCGAGGAAGGCCGCGAGCTCGTCGGAGATGCGGGGGGCAGACTCCACGCGGGCGATCTTAGGAAAAGATTAGGGAATGTCTAGCGATCATTGAGGAACGCTTTCTCCCCGGGAAGTGCTTCTGTAGGGACGAGCCGCGGCGACGCGCGCCGCGGCCGCGAAACCGAACCCCGAAACGGAACCCCGAGGAGGATCCCATGAACACGAAATCGCTGGGCATGCTCGCGGCGGGCGGAGCGCTGGCGCTGGCGGCGCTCGCGCTCGCGGCGCAGCCGTTCCCGACCACCGCGCACGCCGCCGCCGCGAAGGCGGCGGGGGACGCCGCCGCGCGCGGCAAGTACCTCGTGACGATCATGGGGTGCAACGACTGCCACACCCCGTGGGCGATGACCGCGCACGGGCCCGAGCCCGACATGACGCGCATGCTGTCCGGGCACCCGCAGGACTTCGTGATCACCGAAGCCCCGAAGCTCGGGGAAGGACCCTGGGTCGCGGCGGTCGCCGCCACCAACACCGCGTGGGCGGGCCCGTGGGGCGTGAGCTTCACGGCCAACCTGACCCCCGATCCCGAGACCGGGCTCGGCAAGTGGAAGCCGGAGACCTTCATCGCGGCGCTGCGCACCGGGCGTCACGAGGGACAGGGCCGGCCGATCCTGCCGCCCATGCCCTACACGATGATCCGGCAGGCGACCGACGAGGACCTGCGCGCGATCTTCGCCTACCTCCAGTCCATCCCGGCGATCCGGAATCGCGTGCCGCAGCCGCTGGATCCGCCGGAGGTGCAGTAGCCGTGAACGCGCGTCCCCGATCGCTCGGGGCGAGCCGGGTCGCCGGCTCCCTCGCGATCCTCCTCGCGCTCGGCGGCCTCGCCGCCTTCGCGACGCAGCTCGGCCACCCGGCGGGCGCCCGCACGGCGCTCGCCGGGGAAGCCGGGGGAGCGGACGCGCCCGAGCCGCTGGTGGTGGCGCCGTGGACGGACGCGCCGCGCCGGCTCTCCGAAACCGGGCTCACCCTCGCCGACGGCTCGGTGGATCCGCGCAACCGGCCGTTCGCGCCGCAGTACCCGCTGTGGACCGACGGCGCCGCCAAGTCGCGCTGGATCCGCCTGCCCGAGGGCGCCGCGATCGGCGTCGCGGACGTGGACGCCTGGCGCTTCCCGCCCGGCACCGTCGTGTGGAAGGAGTTCGCGTGGGGCGGGCGCAAGGTCGAGACCCGCATGATCCGCAGGAACCCGGGCGGCGACTGGAGCTTCGCGTCCTACGCGTGGAACGAGGACCAGACCGACGCGATCCTCGCGCCCGAATCGGGGATTCCCGGCGTCTTCGAGGTCGCGCCCGGCCGCCGCCACTCGATCCCGGGCGCCGCCGACTGCCTGGCCTGCCACGGCTCGGCGCCCGCGGTGATCCTGGGATTCAGCGCGCTCCAGCTCTCGGACGACCGCGACCCGCTCGCGCCCCACGCGGAGCCGCTGCCGCGCGGCGCGATCACGCTGCGCGCGCTGGTCGAGGAAGGCCGGCTCTTCCCGCCGCGGCCCGACCTCGCGAGCCGCCCTCCGCGCATTCGCGAGGCCGATCCGGTGGGACGGGCGGCCCTCGGCTACCTCTCCGGGAATTGCGGCAGCTGCCACAACCCGCGCGGCCCCCTCGCGAGGCTGGGGTTTTCCTTCCTGCACGAGGTGGCGGGTGGACCGGGCGCGCCGGAGCCCGCGCGTGCCCTCGCCGTGGGCGCCCGGAGCCGTTTCGCGGTGCCCGGGGTGCCACCCGAGAGTTCGCTCGTGCTCGCGGCCGGCGATCCCTCCCGGAGCGCCGCGCTCCACCGCATGCGCTCGCGGCGTCCCTCGTCGCAGATGCCGCCGCTCGGCTCGGTGGTGGCGGACACCACGGCGATCCAGCTGGTGCGGCGCTGGATCGAGGGACTGGGCGCGCGCGCGGAGTCCACGGCGCTCGCGGGAGCGGCCCGGCCGAGGTCGTGAGGCGCGCGGGCGTCTCGCCGAATCGGCGGTCCGGGCAGGGGCGGGGAGGGGCCCGGGGGTCGGGTATGCTGGGCGCTCCGCATCGAGTGAGGCCGCCTCCGGAGCGCCACGCTCGCGAGCGCGCCCGCGCGAGGTGTCCGGCAAGGCAGGTTCACTCTCCGGCCGACGTGACCTCCAGGAGGATGCAAGGCATGAGCGATCTCCTCGTCCCACGCGTCGGCGGCGTCCTCAGTGCCGACATCGCCGTTCCCGAGCACGAACGCGAGGCGCGCTTCTACGCGCGCGTGCTCGGGACGGGCGCGAACCCGCTCTGGCGCGACGACCTGATGAACAACCGCGGCATGCCGATCATCGGGCTGGGCGCGCGCCGCGCGGAGCATGCCGACCTCCCGCTCCAGTGGATGCCGCACATTCAGGTCGCCGATGTCGCGGCCAGTGCGAAGCGCGCGCTCGCCCTGGGCGGGCGTGAGCTCATGCACGGCAAGGACAAAGCCGGAGAGAGCCAATGGGCGGTGCTGCTCGATCCGAAGGGTGCGGCGTTTGGGATCGTTCCGGTGGTTTCCGCGGAGGAGTTTCCCCCGGCGGAGGACGTCGCACCGGGCGAGGCCGCGACGCCCGTGGGGTGCATCTCGTGGCTCGACCTGACGGTGTCCGACGCCCCGGCCATGCGTGACTTCTACTCCCGGGTCGTGGGCTGGTCGGTGCAGGAGGTCGAGATGGAGGAGGGAGGCATTCGCTACGCCGACTACAACCTGCTCGGTGGTGACGGGAAGCCGGCGGCGGGTGTCTGTCATGCGCGCGGCGTGAACCTGGGTTTGCCGCCGGTCTGGATGATCGGCCTTCCCGTGGGCGACCTCGCCGAGAGTCTCCGTCGCGTACGGGAAGGAGGAGGGAAGGTCCTCAAGGCGACGCGGCGGGCGAATGGGGAGTACGCCTACGCGGCGGTCCAGGATCCGGTCGGGGCGTGCCTCACGTTGGTGGCGGGTTAGGGAAGCGTGCGGCGGCTTCGCCAGCCGCCGCGCCGGACGGCGAGCTTCATGCCCCGCAGGTGAACGCCGGAACTTCGCGCCGCGGTGAGGCTCGCCGAAGTCAGGCGTTCGCGATCCGGCGCGATTCGTATGCCCGGTATTGAAGCGCTTCGGCCACGTGCGTCGGAGTCACCCGGTCTTCGCCCGCGAGATCCGCGATGGTCCGGGCGACACGCAAGGCGCGGTGCACCGCGCGGGCCGACATGCCGCCACGATCCACCGCGTCGGCCATCAGCCGTCGTCCGACGGCATCGAGCGCGCAACACCGGCCGAGCGCGGCGTTGGACAACATGGCGTTCAGCGCGCGGCGCTCCCCTTGTCGCCGGCGTGCGCGGAGCACGCGCTCGAGCACGCCCGCGCTGGGCTCGCCATCGGGCGCGGCAAGCAATGCCTCGGACGCCAGCGCCGGCACCTCGACCTGCAGATCGAGCCGGTCGAGGATCGGCCCCGACACCCGCGCCGCGTAACGCGCGAGGTCGGCCGGTGAGCAGCGGCACGCCCGCTTCGGGTGGCCGAGCCAGCCGCACGGGCAGGGGTTCATCGCCGCCACCAGCTGCGCCTCGGCGGGGAACCGCACGCTCCCCGCCGCGCGGCGGATCACGATGTCGCCGGTCTCGAGCGGCTCGCGCAGGGCGTCGAGCGCTCCCCGCGGGAACTGGGAGAACTCGTCGAGGAACAGCACCCCGCGGTGCGCGAGCGAGATTTCGCCGGGGCGGGGCGGTGAGCCGCCGCCCACGAGCCCCGCGCGCGTGGTGGTGTGGTGCGGCGCGCGAAACGGCCGCTCGCGCATGAGGCCGCGGCCGGGCTCGCGGAGCCCGGCGCTCGAATGGAGACGCGTCACGACCAGCGCCTCCTCCGGCGCGAGCGGCGCGAGGATGCCGGGAAGCCGCCGCGCGAGCATGGACTTCCCGGCGCCGGGCGGGCCCACCAGCATCAGGGCGTGGCCGCCGGCCGCGGCGATCTCGAGCGCGCGGCGCGCGGTCGCCTGGCCCCGCACCTCCGAAAGATCGGGTCGCG
This sequence comes from uncultured bacterium, assembly GCA_964542745.1. Taxonomy (GTDB): domain Bacteria; phylum Eisenbacteria; class RBG-16-71-46; order RBG-16-71-46; family RBG-16-71-46; genus DATKAB01. The sequence continues at coordinate 22,350 of CAZIVR010000018.1, read as the reverse complement.
TCCCGGACTCCGCGTCGGGAGGCGCTCCCGCCTGCCGCGGGAGTTCCCCGCCGCGCAGCCAGTCCACGGCGTCGCCGAGCGTGGCCACGCCGTGGACGGTGAGCGCCTCGACGAGCGCCGCTTCGGGCGCGGACTCGGCGGGGCACAGGAGCACCGCGGCGCCCGCGCGCCACGCCGCCTCGGCGAGCGAGAGCGTGCCGCGCACCGGGCGCAGCGCGCCGTCCAGGGCCAGCTCGCCGATCGCCGCGGCCTCGCGCAGCCGCATGGGCGGGGCCTGCGAGGTCGCGACCAGCACGCCGAGCGCCACCGCGAGGTCGGCCGACGCGCCCTCCTTCCGGCGCTCGGCCGGCGCCAGGTTCACGGTGACCCGCCGGTCCGGGATCTGGAAGCCGGCGTTGCGGAGCGCGGGCCACATGCGCTCGCGCGCCTCGCGCGCCGAGGCGTCCGGCAGCCCGACCAGCAGGAAGGCGGGAAGCCCGGGCCCCACGTCCACTTCGCAGTCCACGGCGAACGCCTCGACCCCCCACAGGGCGGCGCTCCGGATGCGGCTGAGCATGGGATTCCCGGGGGTCGGGTGGCGACGGGCGGACCGGCGACTGCGAGGAGCGTGCCGCCGGGCGGCCGGGCCGGGATCCCGCGGCGGCGCCGTGGCCGGCCCCGGGTTGGCCCTGTAGGAGACTGGCGCGACGGCCGATACTGAGCGGGTCGCGATGCCCTCGGGTCCGGGACCGGCACCGGTGCCCGGCGTGGGGGCGTTTCGCCGGCCGACACGGAGGTGGCCCCCTGTTCCCACTGCTCGCTCGCATCGTCCGGCGCCATCAGGCGGTGCTGGCGCATCGCGTGGCGGGGGAACTCCGGGCCGCGCTCCCCGACTCCGCGCCGCGCGAGGCGGAGGCGTTCGTGGGTGCCATCGCCGCGGCGCTGCGCCAGGGCAACCTCGCGGCGCTCCAGTCCTGCGCGCGGGACCGCGCGCGCCGCTGGGCCCGGCTCGGCGTGCCGCGCGCCGACATCGCGCGCGCCCTGATCGCGCCGGTGCTGCCCGCCGACCTCTTCGAGGCGCGCGGGCCGGGGGCTCCGGATCCCTCGCTGGTCGCGTCGCTCGAGCACGAGCGCGACAAGAAGGACAAGCTCGCCGCGCTGCTCGCCGTCTCGCAGGCGCTGATGAACTCGCCCGAGCTCGAGCACATCCTCTCCACCCTCGCCAAGCAGGTGCGGCGCGTGTTCGGCGTGGACGAGTGCACGGTGTTCCTCTACGACGAGCGCGAGCAGCTCCTCAAGCCCGCCGTGTGCGACGTGGAGCGCTACCGGGAAGAGGTGATGGACCTGCGGCTCCGCCTCGGGGAGGGCATCACGGGGGCGGTCGCGCAGAGCGGGCGGGCGGAGATCGTGAACGTGGCCGAGGCCGATCCGCGCGCCGTGCAGGTGCCCGGGACGCCCACCGAGGACCGGTCCTCGCTGCTCTGCGTGCCGATGCACGCGCGCGGCCGCGTGGTGGGGGTGATCACGCTCGTGAACCTCGACGGCCGTCCCTTCGCGGCCGAGGACCTCGAGCCGGCCACCCTGTTCGGGGGCCTCTGCAGCGCGGCGATCGTGAACGCCCGCCTGTACGAGGACACGCGCGCCGCCTACAACGAGCTGCGCGAGGCCCAGAGCCAGCTGGTGCAGTCGGCCAAGCTCAACGCGCTCGGCGAGATGGCGGGCGGCGTGGCCCACGACTTCAACAACATCCTCGCCGCGATCCTCGGCCGCACCCAGCTGCTGCTGCAGCGCGTCGAGGCGCCGGAGCTGCGCTCGCAGCTGCGGGTGATCGAGCAGGCCGCGCTGGACGGCGCGCACACGGTGCGCCGGGTGCAGGAGTTCACGCGGGTGCGCCACGACGCCGACTTCGAGACGCTCGACCTCAACGAGCTGGTCGAGGGCGTGATCGAGCTGACGCGCCCGGTGTGGGAGGAGGGCACCCGCAAGCGCGGGATCGCCATCGACCTGGTCACCGACTTCGCCGCGCGCCAGACCGTGGCGGGCAACGCCTCGGAGCTGCGCGAGGTGTTCACCAACCTGATCCTGAACGCGGTGGACGCGCTGCCGTGGGGCGGGGAGCTGCGGATCTCGAGCCGCGACGACGAGGGCAAGGTCGTGATCCGGATCCGCGACAACGGCGTCGGCATGGCGCCCGAGGTGCGCCAGCGGGTCTTCGATCCGTTCTTCACCACCAAGAGCGTGAAGGGCACCGGGCTCGGCCTCTCGGTCGCCTACGGCATCGTCACCCGCCACGAGGGCTCGATCTCGGTCGAGAGCGAGATCCACTTCGGCACCGAGTTCACGCTGCGCTTCCCTTCCGGACGCGGGCAGGACGTGGTGAAGCCGAGCTACCCGATCGGTCCGCTGCCGCGCCTCCGGGTGCTGGTCGTGGACGACGAGGAGGTCGTGCTCGACGTGCTCGCGGACCTGCTGCGCGTGCTGGAGCAGGACGTGACCACCGCCTGCGGGGGCATCGCCGGCCGCGAGGCGGTCGCGAAGGGATGCTTCGACGTCGTGTTCACCGATCTCGGCATGCCGGACCTGAACGGCTGGGACCTCGCGCTGGCCGTGAAGGCGGCGCGTCCCGAGACCGGCGTGGTGCTGGTCACCGGCTGGGGCACCCAGCTCGAGGGCGGCGCGGCGGTGGCGCACGGCGTGGAGATGGTGATGTCCAAGCCGGTGACGATCGACGATCTCGACCGCGCGCTGCGCCAGATCGGGGACGCCCTGCGGGAGCGCCGCGCCGCCTGAGGCGGCAGCCGCCGGCGGGGCGCGGGAGCCCGCCCCCGGCGCGGGCGCGGGGGCGGGAACTCCGGGACGTTCAGCGGGTGCGGGCGGGAACCGGCACGTCGGGCGCCGGGATCGCGAGCGCCGAGGCGGCGATGCGGGCCCAGCCCTGCGCCGGGCGGAGCGAGCCACCCGCGCCGCGGACCGTGCCGCGGCGATCCACCGCGAACCAGCCCGGGACGATCCGGTTCGCCTCCGGGTCCACCTGGTCGAACTGGCCCCCCACCACGCGCACCGGATCGGGGATCACGAGGAAGTGGGCGCCGGTGCGCTGCGCGCGCGCGACCGCCGAGCGCGGGCGCGCCTCGACGACCGCGACCGGCACCACGCCCATCAGCGCCAGCGTCTCGCGCTCGCGCTCGAGGTCGCGCAGCGCCGCGTCGTCGGGCGCGAACACCAGCAGGACGTGCGCCTGCTCGAGGATGTCGCGCAGGCGGCGCGACGACTGGTCGGCGCCCACCCACGCGAAGTCGGGCGCCGGGTCCCCGACGCGCACCGGGGCCGACGGCGGTTCGGGGATGCGCGCGCCGGTCCGGAACGAGCGCGGGACGACGTCGGGATTGCGGCCGGTTCGATCCACGCCGTCGCCCACCGTGGCGGCGACCACGACGAGAGCGACCAGCGCGGAGCCCGTGTACTTCATGGGGGCCTCCGAGACGTGTGAAAGAGGTTGGGTGGGGAAGGAAACGCGAGCGCGAGCAGGGTTTCGGCCGCCGCGCGCCGTGACTTGAGGCGGCGAGGCTGGCGCTTCGATCGAACGCGCGCGGACACGCGGCGTGCTGCAACGATCGGGACGCGCGAGCCGCCGGGAGCGGCCGCCGCGCGGGCGCCGCGAGTGTCCGGAGCGCGCTAGGGGCGCGCCGCCACGTAGCGCGCGAGGCGCGCCACGTCTTCCGGCGGAAGCGTCTGCCCGAGGAGTGCGAAATGCACGGTGCCGCGCGGCCCGATCAGGATGAAACCGGGAAGCACGAACCGCTCGCGGGCGTCGTAGAGGCCGTAGAGGTCGGAGATCTCGCGCGTGACGTCGGCGAGCAGCGGGAAGGGAAACTTCGAGCGGCGCGCGTAGGACTCGAGGAAGTAGGACTTCTCGTTGCAGATCCCGAGCAGGTGGATCCCGGCCGAGTCGAGGCGCGCGGCGACCCGCGCCATCGGCGCCACGGTCTCCTTGCGGTCCCCGAACACCATCAGCACCCAGCGGCCGCGGTACGAGGAGAGCCGGATCGGCCGCCCCGTCGTGCTGTCGAGCTCGAAGTCGGGAGCGGGCTCGCCCACCTCCGCCTGCCCCGCGCTGCGGCCCTGGTAGTGGGGCGCCCCGGCCGGCGTGCCCGGCGCGGGGGGCGGCTGCGGCCGGGGACCGGACTTGGGGTCGTCCTGGGCGAGGCCGGACGCCGGAAGCAGGAGGGTCACGAGCAGCGCGAAGGCGATCGGGACGACGCGGGCGCGTGGGTTCATGGCGGGTCCAGCCTCCGGGATGCGCTCAGTTCGTCGGTTCGGTGATCAGCTTCGTGCCGCGCACCGCGCCACGGATCTCTTGCAGCGTCGCGGCGGGAGTGGCCGGCGGGATCGAACAGCCCGGGGCCACGAGCCAGCGCCGCCCGCCGGTCTGCTCGAGGCCGCGATGGTACTCGGCGACCGCTTCGGAAGGACCTCCCGCCCGCGCCAGCTCCTCGTGCGAGATGCCGCCCATGATCGCGCCCGGAAGCCGGCGCAGGCCGTCGGTCAGCGAGGGGTTGAGGGGATCGGTCGCCGCCCACGAGAAGGCGCGCACCGGGTAGTCGGCCAGCTCGAAGAGCAGGTTGCGGCGCTTGCACACGTGCAGCACGTTGAAGGCCGCGCCGCGGGCGGCGTCCAGCACGCGCAGGTCGTAGGGCCGTCCCCACTCGCGGTACTCGTCGGGGGTCAGGAGATCCCGGGAGGCCCAGTCCACGGTGGCGAGGTAGAGCCCGTCCGCGCCGGCCCGCAGGAACTCGGCGGCCAGCGCCGAGAAGGTGCGCGTCACCGCCTCGAGCGCGCCGCGCACCGCGTTGGGCTGGGTGCGCAGGTGGAGGCGGAGTTCGCCCGGCTCCTCCACCATCTCGCCGAGCACGGCGAGCGGGGTGAACACCGTCTGCACCAGCGGAATCTCGGGTGGAAGCGCCTCGCGGAGCATGCGCACCGCCGCGATCTGCTCGCCCAGCGCCCCGCGATCGTGCGGCTGCGGCGTGATCGCCGCCCAGTCGGCGGGCTGGTGCACCGGCCACGACTCGAGCACGGGCTTCTCGGCGGCGCGGCCCGAGTAGCGGTAGGTCACGCCCCACGGTTCGACGTGGTAGTGCTTCCGCGGGTTGAGCTTCACCCAGTCCCACGCGTGCTCGCGCTGGAACTCGAGGGTCGCCGCGACCAGGTCCTCGGCCGAGGACTCGCGGTGGTAGAAGTGACCCCAGAAGGAGACCGGCGGCCGGTCCACGGCGGCGCCCTGGAGGGCGGCCATCACTCGTTCGCGCGGGTTCATCGAGGTCGGAGGTCCGTTGGCTCGAGGAGACATCGGGCAGGCAACCGAGCGGCTGGACGCGACTCTAGCCCCCGCCCCGCGCGCCCCGCAAGCCCTCGTGGGAACGACGCGCCCGCGCGGCCGGACGGCGCGTTCCCGCGCGGGCGCCGCGGGAAACGCGGTGCGGCTCGCGTGCGCGGCGGCGCTGGCGGCGGCGGGCTGCGGCGGCGACGCCGCGCTTCCGGCGCGGGCGCCGGCCACGGCGCTGCCGCTCGAGGTCCGCGCCGACGCCGCGGCGCACGCCGGGTTCCCGATGCCGCCCGCGGCGGAGGCGCGGGCCTGGCTCACGCGCGTCTCGGTGGCGCCGCCCGTGCGCCCCGCGCCCCCGCGGTTCCCCGACCTGCCCGCGCCGGACGCCCCACCCGCGCGCCCCGAGCTTCCCGAGGCGGCGCCCGAGTCGCTCGAGGTGGACGAGGGGCTTCGCCCGCCGGTGCCTCTCGGCACCGCCCCGCTGCGGCTGCCGCCCCCGCGCGCCCGCGCGCTGCGGGTGGAGCTCGACGTGCGCGTGGACGAAACGGGCGCGGTCAGCGACGCGCTGTGGGCGGGAGGCAGCGACGACTCGCTGGCCGTGCGCGCCGCGGTCGAGTGCGCGCTCGCGATGCGCTTCCTGCCGGCGCTCCGGGGCGGGCGCCCGGTGGCGGTGTGGTGCCGGCAGGGATTCGAATTCGGACCCGGCGGCATCGCGGCCGCGCGCCCCGGGCCGTGATCGCGGCCCGACGCGCCCCGGGGGCGCCGCCGGAGGGAGCCTAGGCGGGAGGGCGCGACCAGAACTGGCGAGTGCGGATCACCTCGAAGCCCTCGGCCCGGTACAGCGCGAGCGCCTTCTCGTTCTGGCCGTCCACCGCGAGCGTGATCGCGCCGGCGCCGCGCTCGCGCAGGTGCGCGCAGCCCCGGCGGAGCAGCGCGCGGCCGAGACCGCGCCCCCGTTCCTCCGGCACCACCGCCAGCACCGCGATCTCGTGACGCGTCTCGTGGCGGGCGCCCCGGACGATGCCCACGATCTCGCCGTCCCGCAGCGCGAGGAAGGTGGCCGCCGGATCCACGTCGCCCGAGGCGATGCGCCGGCGGAGATCGGGCACGGTCGTCACCACCGGATGGTCGTGGTCGCGCCATGCGCGGTTGAAGCACGCGGCCACGCCCTCGCAGTCGGCGTCGCCCCCGTCGAAGGGCCGCGCGGTCACCCCGGCCGGCCAGGCGGACTCGGGCAGAGGGAGCGCGGCACGCTCCATCAGCCAGTAGATCCGGCGCGGCGCGTAGCCGTGGCTCCGCGCGAAGCCCTCGGCGGCGGGATCCGGCACGTAGGCGGCGAGCTCGAGCTCGCCGATCTCGGGGGCGGAGCGCCGCGCGCGCTCGGTCACCTCCGCGAGCAGGCGGGCGCCGACGCCGCGCCGGCGGGCGCGCGCCGGCACCCCGATCCGGATCGAGGCGAAGGTTCCGGTGGAGGTCGGGACGATGGCGGCGTAGCCGAAGCCCGCGTCGGCGCCGTCCAGGGTGGCCAGCACCCGGCACTCCTCGCGCACGAAGCCGTCGCCCATCCGGGCCGCGAGCCCGGCGCCGAGCAGGAGCTCGAACTCGGGCTGCAGCGAGGGATCGGCGGCGAGGGCGCCGAGCCGCGCGAGGGCGCCGTCGCCCCAGGATTCGATCGCGAGCGTCACGGCGGCGCACGCTAGTGGCGCGGCGCGGGGGCGTCAACGGAGGCCGCCGGCGCGGGGCGCTGCGGCGGCGCCGCGTTGACCCTGATTCGGCGCGCGCGGTAGCGTGCGGCGCCCATGAACGCTCCCGGGTTCGACCTCGACCGCCTCCGCGCCGTGGTGTCGCGTTTCGCCGGACGGCGGATCGCCGTGCTCGGCGACCTGATGCTGGACCGCTACCTGTGGGGGCGGGTCGAGCGCATCTCGCCCGAGGCGCCGGTGCCGGTGGTGGAGGTGGAACGCGAGACCTTCACGCTCGGCGGCGCGGGCAACGTGGCGGCCAACCTCGCGGCGCTCGGCGCGCGCCCGGTGCTGCTCGGCGCGCTCGGGCAGGACGCGGCCGGGGAGCAGCTGCTGCGCGATTTCGGCGCGCGCGGCGTGGACGCCGCCCACGTGGTCCGCGACGCGACCCGGCCGACCACGCTCAAGACCCGCCTCATGGCGCAGTCCCAGCAGGTGGTGCGCTTCGACCACGAGTCGCGCGCGCCGCTCGCGGGCGAGGCGCTCGAGCGCCTGCTGGCGGGCGCGGCCGCCGCGCTCCCGGGCTGCGACGGGCTGATCGTGAGCGACTACGGCAAGGGGGTCGTGATGCCGGCGACGCTCGAGGCGGCGCTCCCGATCGCGCGCGCGCGCGGCTTCGAGGTGAGCGTGGACCCCAAGGAGAGCCACATCGACTCGTACCGCGGCGTCAGCCTGCTCACGCCCAACCAGCACGAGGCCGGCTGGGTGCAGGGCGTGCGCGTGCGCGACGAGGCGTCGCTGCTCGAGGTGGGCTGGGGGCTGCAGAAGCGGCTCGACGCGCGCGCCGTGCTGGTGACGCGCGGGGCCGAGGGCATGAGCCTTTTCGAGCGGGGCGGCCGCTACACGCACCTCCCGACCGTGGCGCGCGAGGTCTACGACGTCACCGGCGCGGGCGACACGGTGGTGAGCGTGGCCGCGCTCGCGCTCGCCGCCGGCGCCGAGTTCCCGGAGGCCTGCGCCCTCGCCAACCACGCCGCGGGCGTCGTGATCCGCGAGGTGGGCACGGCGTCGTGCAGCCCGGAGCAGCTGCTGGCCTCGCTCGGCGCCGGGGCCTGAGGCGGGGGAGGCCGCGGTGACCCCGGCCGTGCTCTCGCCCCGGGATCGCGCCGCGCTCGCGCGCTGGCGGGAGGCCGGCGAGCGCGTGGTCTTCACCAACGGGGTCTTCGACCTCGTCCACCGCGGGCACGTCGAGTACCTCGAGGACGCGCGCGCCCTCGGCGACCGGCTGGTGGTGGGGGTGAACGGCGACGCCTCGGTGCGGCGCCTCAAGGGCCCCGCGCGCCCGATCGTTCCCGAGGCGGAGCGGATCGAGGTGCTCGAAGCGCTCGAAAGCGTGGACCTCGCGATCCGCTTCGACGACGACACGCCGCTCGCGCTCATCGAGGCGGTCGCCCCCGACGTGCTGGTGAAGGGCGGCGACTGGGCGGTCGAACGGATCGTGGGGCGCGAGTTCGTGGAAGCCCGCGGCGGCCGGGTGCTCAACCTCCCGGTGCGCGAAGGGCACAGCACCTCGGCGATCGAGGCGCGGCTCCGCGCCGGGCGCGCCGCCGGGGAACCCTGACGCCGGCACGGCCGGCGAGGAGGAGTTCGGCATGGACGACCGGGAGTGGCTGCGGCACTCGCTCGCGACGCTCGCCTATCGCGGCGGGAAGTTCCTGAAGGACGCGCCCCCGGAGTTCGCCGCCCACGACACCGGGGGCGGGCACACCGCGCTCGTGATCCTGGCGCACATCGGCGACCTGTTGGACTGGGCGCTCTCGCACGCGCGGGGCGAGCCGAAGTGGGTGAGTGCGGCACCCGGCACGTGGGAGCAGGAGACCGCGCGCTTCCACTCCGGGCTCGCCGCGCTCGACGCGCACCTCGCCTCCGGGGAGCCGATCCGCTGCGAGACCACGCGGCTCTTCCAGGGCCCGATCGCCGACGCGCTCACCCACGTCGGCCAGATCGCCATGTTGCGGCGCATGGCGGGCGCGCCCGTGTACGGCGAGAACTACTTCGTGGCGGACATCGTCGCCGGCCGGACCGGGCCCGAGCAGAGCCCGCCCAGGCGCGCGTTCTAGCGGGGGACGGAAGCGGGAGCGGGAACGGGCGCGGCCGCCGCCCCCGGCGCCTCGCGACCGCCCGGGCCGGCCGGGGAGTCGGCCGCCGCGCGGGCCAGCTCGTCGCGGAGGATGCCCTCCACCGCGCGCGTGAAGATCGCCGCGCCCTCCCGGTTCAGGTGCGCGCGGTCGCGGTAGAGAGAGGCCCGGCGGAACTCGGCGTGCGTGTCCGGTGCGAGCTCGTGGGTGGGAACGTCCATCTCGCGCGCCACCCGTGCGTACTCGTCGAGCGCCACCCGCGCCACCTTGCCGCCCCACGTCGGGCTCTCCACGAACACCACGCGGGCGCCGGCGGCGCGCGCCTCGGCGACCAGCTTGCGCAGCTCGATCCCGTACCACGACCCAAAGCCCTCGCCGCCCCGCGCGGGGCCGCGCCACGGCACGCTGTCGGCGATCGCGCCCTCGAGCGGCTCGAAGCCGGACTCCATGGGCGGGGTGCCGAGGTTGCGGAGCATGGGGAGCACCAGCCCGTTGAAGCGGTAGGCGCGGCTCGCCAGCTTGAGGCGCTCGCGCCAGCTCCAGCCCACCACCTCGTCCACCACCCGGTTGCGCCCCACGAACGGGGCGAGGATGCGCGCGGACGTGCGGTCGCGGTCCGAGTAGCTCACGTCCACCACCACGAGCCGCGGCCGGTGCTCGGCCGCCGCGAGCGCGAGCAGCCCGCGCGAGAACACGATCCCGCGGCCGTCGAGCCCGGTGTTGAAGACTCGGAGCCCGAGGGAGCGCGACAGCGCGCGGTCGTCGTAGTGGTGGCTGGCGGTGGAGGCCCCGAGGATCAGCACGTCGGCGCGCGCGCGGATCGCCGAGTTGGCCATCCCCACCAGCTGGCCGCGCCCGACGGTGGGATGGAGTCGCGAGAGCGCGAATCCGGCGACCAGGTCGAGCGCCACGAGCCCGGCCGCGAAGACCGCCAGCCAGCCGCGGTAGCGGCGGGCGACGGGCGCGGGCGGGGCCGGGTTCGGGGTCACGGGTGCGCTCCTAGAACTGGAAGTAGATGAACTGGAGGCCCTGCTGGGCCGCGAACAGGACGGTGAGCATGGCCACGGCGAGGCCGACGCCGAGCGAGAAGCCGCGCGGCCGCCCGGCCAGCCACTCGTCGAGGTGGCGCGGGTCCTTGGCGATCTCCACCGCGGCGAGCAGCGCGAGCGGGATCGCCGCGTTGCCGAGGAGCGGGTCGAGGAACAGCCCGCCCGGCCGCCCGAACGCCCCGATCACCTGCAGGGCGTGGTCCCAGCTGCCGGCGCGGAAGAAGATCCACGCGAAGGTGACGAGGTGGAACGTGACGAGGATCTCGAGCGCGCGGCGCGCCCCGCCGGCCTCGCGCCCCGGCCCGCGCCCGCCGAGCAGGCGCCAGCCCACCAGGTAGAGCCCGTGGAGCGCGCCCCAGACCACGAACGACCAGCTCGCCCCGTGCCACAGGCCGCTCACCACGAACACGATCATCACGTTCAGGTGCTGGCGGAGCGCGGACACGCGGCTGCCGCCGAGCGGCAGGTAGAGGTAGTCGCGGAACCACGTCGAGAGCGAGATGTGCCAGCGCCGCCAGAACTCCTGCACGTCGCGCGCCAGGTAGGGGGCGCGGAAGTTGAACATGAAGTCCACGCCCATCAGGCGGCCCATGCCGACCGCCATGTCGGAATAGCCGCTGAAGTCGCAGTAGATCTGGAAGGCGAACAGGTAGGTGGCCAGCGCCACCGTGGCCCCCGAGTGCACCGTGGCGTTGGCGTAGACCGCGTCCACGTAGGGGGCCAGGTTGTCCGCGAGCGCCACCTTCTTGAAGAGCCCCCACAGGATGAGCATCACGCCGCGGAACACGCCCTCGGAGGTGACCCGGCGCGGCCGCACCAGCTGGCCCACCATGTGGCCGTGGCGCTCGATCGGGCCCGCGACCAGCTGCGGGAAGAAGGCGACGAACAGCAGGTGGTGGAAAGTCGAGACCACCGGGGTCTCGCGGCGGTACACGTCGAGCGTGTAGGACATGGACTGGAAGGTGAAGAAGCTGATTCCCACCGGGAGCACGAGCCGGAGCGTGGGCAGGTGCGGCTCGAACCCGAGCGCGGCCAGCAGGACCGCCGCCGTGTCCATGAAGAAGTTGAAGTACTTGAAGAGCCCGAGCACGCCGAGGTTGACGGCGAGGCTTCCCACCAGCCACGCGCGCCGCGTTCCGGGCCGGTCGCTCGCGGCGATGCGCCGCGCGGCCAGGCTGTCGGTGAGCGACGACAGCAGGATCAGGCCGAGGAAGCGCCAGTCCCACCAGCCGTAGAACAGGTAGCTGGCCGCGAGCAGCATCACGTTCTGCGCCCGGTGGGGGAGCAGGCGGTAGACGAGCAGGACGGCGAGGAAGAAGACGAAGAAGTCGACGGAGGAGAAGATCATGCGGTGCTGCTCGTTCCCTCGGGACCGCGGGAGGCCGTCGTGGCGCCGGAGCGCGCGGGAGTATCGGCGATGCGCGCGGCTCCGCCAAGGACTTCGGCCGCGAGGCCGCCGCGCTTGATTCCCGACCGTCGCGGGCCTTAGTCTCGCGCGTCCATTTTCGCTGGGGTGATCCGCTCCCTCGGGTGCCCGCGCCGCTCGGCGCGGCCCGTTCGGGAGTCCCCGGCCGACCGGAGAGCGTCATGCCCGAGAAGTTCCTCAACTGCATCGCGGGTCGCTGGGTTCCGGCCCGCGGCGGCCGCACCTTCGTCAACTTCAATCCGGCCACCGGCGAGGCGATCGGGGAGTTTCCCGACTCGGAGGCCGCCGACGTGGACGACGCCGTGCGCGCGGCCCGCGACGCGTTCGACGGCTGGCGCCTGACCCCGGCCCCGAAGCGCGCCGAGCGGCTCTACCGGCTCGGGGAGCTGATCGCCGGGCGCAAGGAGGGGCTGGCGCGGGCGGCCACGCGCGAGATGGGCAAGATCCTCATCGAGACGCGCGGCGACGTGCAGGAGGGCGTGGACATGGCCTACCTCGCGGCCGGCGAGGGGCGGCGCCTGTACGGCGTCACGACGCCGAGCGAGATGCCGAACAAGTGGGCGATGTCGGTGCGGGTGCCGGTGGGGGTGGTGGGCGTGATCACGGCGTGGAACTTCCCGTTCGCGGTGCCGACCTGGAAGATCTTCCCCGCGCTGGTGGCGGGGAACACCGTGGTGTTCAAGCCCTCGGAGGAGGCGCCCGAGACCGCCGTGAACCTGGTGAAGCTGCTCGAGGAGGCGGGGTTCCCGCCGGGCGTGGTCAACCTGGTGCACGGCGACGGCGCGAAGTGCGGGGCGCCGCTGGTGCAGCACCCGGGCGTGGACCTGGTCTCGTTCACCGGCTCCAACGGGGTCGGGAGCTGGATCGCCGAGGAGGGCGCGCGCCGCGGCAAGCGGGTGTCGCTCGAGATGGGCGGCAAGAACGCGATCGTGGTGATGGACGACGCCGACCTCCCGCTGGCGGCCGACGCCATCGCGTGGGCCGCCTTCGGCACGACCGGGCAGCGCTGCACCGCGTGCAGCCGCGTGATCGTGCACGAGAAGGTGCACGACGAGCTGCTCGCCATGGTGGTGAAGCGCGCCGAGGCGATCCGGGTGGGCGACGGCCTCGACGAGGCCACGCAGATGGGGCCGGTGGTGAACCGGAAGCAGCTCGCGAAGATCGAGGGCTACGTCGGAATCGGCGCGGGCGAGGGCGCGACGGTGGCGACCGGCGGGCGCACGCTCGACGCCGGCCCGCTCGCCCGCGGCTCCTTCTTCGCCCCCACCGTGCTCTCCGGGGTCCGCGCCTCGATGCGCGTGGCCCAGGAGGAGATCTTCGGCCCGGTGGTGGCCTTCCTGCGCGTGAAGAGCCTGGAAGAGGCGGTCGAGGTCAACAACCGCACGCCGTTCGGGCTCTCGTCCTCGATCTTCACCGCCAGCGTGAACACCGCCTTCGCCGCGATGCGGGACCTCTCGAGCGGGATCGTGTACGTGAACCACGGCACGACCGGCGCCGAGACCCACCTCCCCTTCGGGGGCGTGCGCGGCACCGGCAACGGGCACCGCGAAGCCGGGCACACGATGCTCGACGCCTTCACCGAGTGGAAGAGCCTGTACGTGGATTTCAGCGGCCGCGTCCAGCGGGCGCAGATCGACAACAACTGATTCCGGAGCCGCCATGAACCTTCACGAGTACCAGGCCAAGGAGCTGTTCGCGCGCTTCGGCCTGCCCGTCACCCCCGGCCAGGTGGCCGCCACCCCGGAGGAGGCCCGGGAGGTCGCGGCCGCCGTGGGGGGCACCGTGGTCATCAAGGCGCAGGTGCAGGTGGGCGGGCGCGGCAAGGCCGGGGGCGTCAAGCTCGCGGCCGATCCCGACGAGGCGTTCGAGCACGCGCGCGACATCCTCGCGCTCACCATCAAGGGCTACCCGGTGCGGCGGGTGCTGGTGGCGCAGGCCGCCGAGATCGAGAAGGAGTACTACCTCTCGATCGTCATGGACCGGCAGAAGAAGCTGCCGCTCATCATGCTCTCGTCCGAGGGCGGGGTGGACATCGAGGAAGTCGCGCGCACCGCGCCCGAGAAGATCGTGCGGCGGCACATTCCGATGGAGGGGCTCCGCCTCTACCACGCCCGCGCGCTCATGAAGCCGGTGTTCCCGAACTGGTCGCAGGCGGCCCAGGCGGCCGACATCCTGATGAAGCTCCACCGGCTGTTCGTGGAGAGCGACGCTTCGCTGGCCGAGATCAACCCGCTCGCGGTCACGCCCGAGGGCAAGGTGCTGGCGCTCGACGCCAAGGTCTCGCTCGACGACAACGCCGACTTCCGCCACCGCGAGTGGGAGAGCTGGCGGGACCCGGGCGAGGAGTCCGCCGGAGCGCGCCTCGCGCGCGAGAAGGGGCTCTCGTACGTGAAGCTCGAGGGCGACATCGGGTGCGTGGTGAACGGGGCGGGCCTCGCGATGGCCACCATGGACCTGATCAAGCACTACGGCGGCGAGCCCGCCAATTTCCTCGACATCGGCGGCTCGTCGAATCCCGAGAAGGTGACGGCCGCGCTCAGGATCCTCACCGGCGACGGTCCCGGGGTGCGGGCGATCCTCTTCAACATCTTCGGCGGCATCACGCGCTGCGACGACGTCGCCAACGGCATCGTCGCCTCGCTCAAGGAGTCGCCGCTCCGGGTGCCGCTGGTGATCCGGCTCACCGGAACCAACGAGGAGAAGGCGCGCGAGATCCTGAAGGACTTCGGGCTCGGCGCCACCACCAGCATGGACGAGGCGGTGCAGATGGTGATCGAACGCGCGCAGGAGGTGCCGGCGTGAGCATCCTGATCGACCGCAACACCCGGCTCGTCGTGCAGGGCATCACCGGGCGCGACGGCGCCTTCCACACCGAGCAGATGATCCGCTACGGCACGAAGGTGGTGGCCGGAGTCACCCCGGGCAAGGGGGGCGAGAAGGTCCACGGCGTGCCGGTGTTCGACAGCGTCGCGGAGGCCGTCGAGGCCACCCGCGCCAACGCGTCGGTGATCTACGTGCCCGCGCCGTTCGCGGGCGACGCCGTGCACGAGGCCGCGGACGCGGGCCTCGCGCTGATCGTGTGCATCACCGAGGGCCTCCCGGTGCGCGACACGCTCGGCGCCTACCACAAGGTGCTGGCGCTGCGCGGCGCCGACCGCCCGCTCGGCCGCCCGCGGTTGGTGGGACCCAACTGCCCCGGCCTCATCACCCCCGGGCAGTGCAAGGTCGGCATCCTTCCCGGGCACATCGTGAAGCCCGGGCCGGTCGGCGTGGTGTCCAAGAGCGGCACGCTCACCTACGAGGTGGTGAAACAGCTCACCGACCGGGGCTTCGGCCAGACCACCTGCCTCGGGATCGGCGGCGACCCGGTGATCGGGACCAACTTCATCGACGCGCTCACCCTGTTCGAGGCCGATCCGCGCACCGAGGCGATCGTGCTGATGGGGGAGATCGGCGGCACCGACGAGGAGGAGGCGGCCCAGTTCATCCGCCGCCACGTGTCGAAGCCGGTGGTGGCGTTCGTGGCCGGCCAGACCGCGCCCCCGGGCAAGCGCATGGGGCACGCGGGCGCGATCATCTCCGGCGGCACCGGCACGGCGGCCGAGAAGATCGCCGCGTTCGAGGCGGCCGGCGTGCCGGTGGCGCGCATCCCCTCCGAGATCCCGGCGCTGGTGGCCGACCGGCTCGGCCGGCGCCGCGCGCGGGGCGCCTCGGCGGCGGGGAAGTCCGGAACCCGGCGCGCGAAGGCGGCGGGCGCGCGGAAGCCCGCGGCGAAGCGCGGCGGGACCTTGAAGCGTTCCCGGGCGGGGGCGGCGCGGCGGGCCGCGCCGGCGCGCCCGGGGAAGTCGAAGTCGCGAGTCCAGCGCGCGCCGGCACGACGCAAGGCGCGCTGAGCAGTGCCGGGTTCCCGCAGCGCGCGGGCCCGGACGATCATCGAGCACCCGCGCGGCTTCGGCCGCGACACGGCTCGCGGTCCCACGGGACCCGGGTCCATTCGAGGAGACAGGGCATTGGCCATCGAGCGCACGCTGTTCATCGTCAAGCCGGACGCCACCCAGCGGAACCTGACCGGACGCATCCTGGCGCACGTCGAAGAGAAGGGATTCCGGCTGGTCGAGGCCCGCTTCACCCGCCTCACCCGCGAGCAGTGCCAGGAGTTCTACGCCGAGCACGCCGGCAAGGGGTTCTACAACGAGCTGGTGGACTTCATGACCTCGGGCCCGGTCCTCGTGTGCTGCCTCGAGCGGGACAACGCGGTGGCGGCCCTGCGCGAAACGATCGGGGCCACCGACCCGGCCCAGGCCGCCGAGGGTACCGTCCGCAAGCTGTTCGCCGAGAGCAAGGGCCGCAACTCGGTGCACGCCTCCGACAGCACCGCCAGCGCCGACCGCGAGGTGAAGCTGTTCTTCGGCGTGGCGGCCCTCGCGCGCTGAAGCCGGGGGAAGCCCGGGAAGGACGCGGGAGGCCGCTGCCCGCGCGGGCAGGAGGCGCCGGCGCCGCTTTACCGGTTTCCCGCCGCTGTGATAGCGTGCCGCGTCTCGTTGTCGCCCCTTCCGGGACCGGATCGTGATGCACGTGTTCACGCTGGACCTTGCGAGCCTCCCGGCGGGGAGGAGCGACGTCGAGATCGAAGCTCAGCCCGATCAGATCGGGCTCGATCCCGCCGTATGGGTCGGGCGCGTCCGGGGGCGGCTGGCGGTCGAAAAGAGCGGCGACCAGGTGACCGTTCGCGGTCGCGTGGAGGGGAGCGCGCGGCTGGACTGCGTCCGGTGCCTCGCCCCCGCGGATCTCGACCTGAGCGTTGTCCTCGAATGCTTTGCGGAGCGTTCGGGGGGGCGCCGGGCCGCCGAGCAGGCCGAACTCGAGCGCGACGACTACATGTTGTTCCACGATGGCCGGCAGCTCGACTTGCGCGAACAGGCGCGCGAGGCCCTGCTGCTGGAGGTGCCGATCGCACCGCGGTGCCGCCCCGAGTGCAAGGGGCTGTGCCCGCGATGCGGCGCGGACCTCAACGAGGGTCCTTGCGGGTGTGCGCCCCGGTCCGACGACCGGACCGAGGCGCCCGCCGGCTAGAGGAGGATTCGGAGACATGGCGGTTCCCAAGCGGCGGCACTCGAGCACGCGCGGCAGGAAGCGGCGCACCCACTGGAAGCTTCGCAAGCCCGGGCTGAATGCCTGCGGTCATTGCGGCAGTCCCCGCCGGCCGCACCGCGTCTGTCCGAGCTGCGGCTACTACGACGGGGAAGAGATCGCGCTTCCGCGGGACGAGTAGGCGGGCAGGGCCAGGGCCCGATGACCGCCGTTCCACACATCGGCATCGACGCGATGGGCGGGGACTTCGGTCCCTCCGCCGTGGTCGAGGGCGTGGCGCTCGCCGCACGCGAGATGCCCGGCCGTTTCCGCGTCACGCTGGTGGGTGACGAGGCGGAGATCGCCCCACACCTCGGCCGCGCCCCGATTCCCGGCGTGAAGGTCGAGGTGGTGCACGCTCCCGAGAAGATCGACATGGCGGCCAAGGGGGCCTCGGCGGCCCGCAAGAGCCGCTCGTCGCTCGGGGTGCTGACCCAGCTCCACAAGGAAGGCAAGGTGGACGGCATTTTCAGCGCCGGCAACACCGGCGCGGTGGTGGCGACCGCCCTGCTCGGCCTCGGCCGGCTGGAATCGGTGAGCCGCCCGGCCCTCGCGGCCTTCTTCCCGAACCCCGCCGGGGGGACCGTGGTGCTGGACGTGGGCGCCAACGCCGAGTGCAAGGCGGGCTACCTGCTCCAATTCGCCCACATGGGATCGGTCTACGCGCGGTATCTTCTGGGACGCAACGATCCGCGGGTCGGGCTGCTCTCGATCGGCGAGGAGGACACCAAGGGCAACGCCCTGGTGCTCGAGACCCTGCCGCTGCTGCGGCGGGCCCGGCACCTCAACTTCATCGGCAACGTCGAAGGCCGCGACCTCTTCAAGGGAACCTGCGACGTGGTGGTCACGGATGGCTTCACCGGGAACGTGGTGCTCAAGACGGCCGAGAGCGTGGCGACCCTGCTCACCCACAAGGTGCGCGAGGAGCTGCGCCGCGACTTGCTGGCGCGCGTGGGGGCGCTGTTCATGCTCCCGGCCCTGCGCCGGCTCAAGGCCGAGGTGGACTGGGAGGAGTTCGGCGCCGCGCCGCTGCTGGGCGTGGACGGCGTCTGCTTCATCGGCCACGGCGCGAGCCGCGCCCGGGCCTTCCGCAGCGCCATTCGCACCATTTCGCGCTTCGTCGAGCAGCGCGTGAACGAGCACATCCGCGAGGAGGTCGAGTCCGATCGTGACAGTGCGGCCTGACGTGCTCCGCGGCGTGACCATCGCCGGAACCGGCATGTACGTGCCGGATCGCGTGCTGACCAACCGCGATCTCGAGCGCATCGTGGACACCTCCGACGAGTGGATCCGCGAGCGCACCGGGATCGAGGAGCGCCGCATCGCGGCGCCCGAGCAGGCGTCCTCGGACCTCGCGGTGATCGCCGCCCGCCGCGCGCTCGAGAGCGCGGGGGTGCGCGCCGAGGACGTGAACCAGATCATCGTGGCGACCACCACGCCGGACCGCATCCTGCCCTCGTGCGCGTGCACCGTGCAGTCGAAGCTCGGCGCGAGCCGCGCCGCGTCCTACGACGTGTTCGCCGCGTGCACCGGGTTCATCTACGGGCTCGGCATCGGCCGCGGGCTGGTGGCGACCGGCATGGCCGACACCGTGCTCGTGATCGGCGTCGAGACCCTGTCGCGCATCACCGACTACAAGGACCGCAACACCTGCGTGCTGTTCGGGGACGGCGCGGGCGCAGTGGTGCTGCGCCCGTGCGCGCCGGGCGAGGGGGTGCACTCGATCGTGATGCGGAGCGACGGGGACCTGGGCGAGGTGCTCGAGGTTCCGGGCGGAGGCTCGCTCCACCCGATGACCCCGGAGCGGCTCGCCGCCGGCGACGCCTACATCCACATGAAGGGCAAGGAGCTGTTCAAGATCGCCGTGCGCTCGATGGACGAAAGCCTGCGCCAGGCGCTCGACGCCTCGGGCGTCGCCGCCGACGATCTCGACCTGCTCATCCCGCACCAGGCCAACCTGCGCATCATCGACGCGGTGCGCGAGCGGCTGGACTTCCCGCCCGAGAAGGTGCTGATCAACATCCAGCGCTACGGCAACACCTCCTCGGCCTCGATCCCGATCAGCCTCGACGAGGCGGTGCGCGGCGGCCGCGTGAAGCGCGGCGACCGCGTGGGATTCGTGGCCTTCGGGGGCGGCGTGACGTGGGGGGCGGCGGTCATGACCTGGACCCAGCCCACCCTCGGCGCGGCGCCCGAGCCCGCCGCGGCCCGCGCGGGAGCGGAAGCGTGAAGCTCGCCTTCCTGTTTCCCGGCCAGGGCGCGCAGGCCGTCGGCATGGGCCGCGCGCTCGCCGAGGCGCACCCGGCCGCGCGCGAGGCCTTCGCCACCGCCGACCGCGTGCTCGGCGCCGGATTCACGCGGCTGCTCTGGGAGGGACCCGAGGACGAGCTGCGCAAGACCGTCAACGCCCAGCCCGCCCTGCTGGCGCACAGCGTGGCCGCGCTGCGCCTGCTCGAGGCCGCCGGCGTGACGCCTTCGATGACCGCCGGGCACAGCCTCGGCGAGTACTCGGCCTGCGTCGCGGCCGGCGCGATCGGCTACGAGGACGCGCTGCGGCTGGTGCGCGCCCGCGGCGATCTCATGTACCGGGCGGGACTCGAGCGTCCCGGCACGATGGCCGCGATCCTCGGCCTGCCGGCCGGCGAGGTCGAGGCGGCCTGCGCCGAGGCGGGGGGGGCGGGCGTGGTGCGCGCCGCCAACTTCAACGCGCCGGGGCAGGTGGTGATCTCCGGCGAGATCGCGGCGGTCGAGGCGGCCTGCGAGCGCGCGAAGGCGCGAGGCGCGCGCCGCGCGATCCGGCTCGAGGTCAGCGGCGCGTTCCACTCCCCGCTCATGGCCTCGGCGGCCGAAGGGCTCGGGGCGGCGCTCGACGCCGCCGAGATCCGCGACGCCCGCTGCCCGGTCGTGGTCAACGTCTCGGCCGAGCCGCTGGTGCGGGCCGCCGACCTGCGGGCGGCGCTCAAGGCCCAGCTGCTCGGGGCGGTGCGCTGGGAGGCCGGGCTCGCCGCGATGCGCGCGGCCGGCATCGAGGGTTACGTCGAGGTGGGCACCGGCAAGGTGCTGCGCGGGCTGCTGCGCACCGCCGACCGCGAGGCGCCGTCCTGGAACGTCGAGGATCCGGAGAGCCTGGCCGCCACGCTCGAGGCGCTCGGCGCGGCGCGCGGCGTGGCCGGGGGCGGCACGGCGTGAGCACCGAAACGGCGGGACGCGCCGGGGCGGGCACGACCCGCGAGCTCGCCGGCCAGGTGGCGTTCGTGACCGGCGGCGCCAGCGGCATCGGGCTGGCCGTGGCCGAGGCGCTCGGGGCGCGCGGGGCCCGGGTCGCGATCTTCAACCGCAACGAGGAGCGGGCCCGCCAGGCGGTCGAGCGGCTGCGCGCCGCGGGGAGCGAGGCGCGGGCGTACGCGGCCGACATCGCGCGCACCGAATCGGTGGAGGCGGCGTTCGGCGCCGCGCTCGGCGAGCTGGGCCGGGTGGACATCCTCGTCAACAACGCCGGGCTCACCCGCGACGGCATCTTCATGCGCATGAGCGACGAGCAGTGGAACGAGGTGCTCGACACCAACCTGGGCGGCGCGTTCCGCTGCGCCCGCGCGGTCGCGCGGCCGATGCTCAAGGCGCGCTCGGGCCGGATCGTCAACATCTCCTCGGTGGTCGGGCTCATGGGCAACGCGGGGCAGGCCAACTACGCCGCCTCCAAGGCCGGCCTGCTCGGCCTCACCCGCTCGCTCGCGCGCGAGTTCGCGAGCCGCGCGATCACCGTGAACGCCGTGTGTCCGGGGTTCATCGAGACCGACATGACGGCGGCGCTCCCCGAGGCGGCGCGCGCCGCGCTGCTCGGGCAGATTCCGCTGGCCCGGCTGGGCCGTCCCGAAGAAGTGGCCGAAGTGGTGGCGTTCCTGGCCTCGCCCCGCGCCTCGTACATCACCGGACAGGTGATCACGGTGGACGGCGGCATGGTCATGTCCTGAAGCGTACGAAGCAGCATCCCATTCCCAGGAGGTGAAGGACGTGGAAGCTTTCAGCGAAGAACGGGTCAAGGAGATCATCGCGAAGGAACTCGAGGTGGACGTGAAGCAGCTGTCCCCGGAGGCCAAGTTCATCGAGGACCTCGGCGCGGACTCCCTCGACATCGTCGAACTGGTCATGGAGCTGGAGGAGGCGTTCGGCATCGACATTCCCGACGAGGACGCCGACAAGCTCAAGACCGTGGGCGACGCGATGAACTACCTCAAGACCCAGAAGGCGGCGAAGTCCTGATCCCCGGGGCCGCGTCCCCGGCCGCCCGGCGGGCGGGGCGCGGACCGACGGTGCGGCCGCACGGAGCGGCCGCCCTGGCCGCGGCGTGCCCGCGGGCCGAACACGGAGCCGAATGACGATGCCGGAAAGACCAACACGGGTGTTCGTGACCGGGGCGGGGGTCCTGTCCCCGATCGGGAACCGGCTCGAGGAATTCTGGACCCGGCTGATCGCCGGCGAGTCGGGAGCCGGGCCGATCACCCGATTCGACACCAGCGCCTACGAGACGCGCTTCGCCTGCGAGCTCAAGGATTTCTCCTTCGACGGGATCCTGGACCGCAAGGAGGCGAAGCGCATGGACCGCTTCGTCCAGTACGCCGTCGTGGCGAGCCACGAGGCGATCGCGAACGCGAAGCTCGACCTCGCCTCCATCGACCTCGACCGGGCCGGCGTGCTGATCGGCTCGGGCATCGGGGGCATGGAGACCTTCGAGACGCAGCACCGCGCGCTGGTGGAGAAGGGACCCGGGCGCGTCAGCCCGTTCTTCATCCCGATGATGATCTCGGACATGGCCGCGGGCCAGACCTCGATCCAGTTCGGTCTGCGCGGCCCCAACTTCTGTACCGTTTCCGCGTGCGCCTCCGGGGCGCACGCCATCGGCGAAGCCCTCCGGCTGTTGCGCGCGGGGGACGCCGACGTGATGCTCGCAGGGGGCGCGGAGGCCACGATCACGCCGATGGCGGTCGCGGGCTTCGGCAACATGCGGGCGCTTTCCACGCGCAACGACGAACCCCATCGCGCCAGCCGCCCCTGGGATATGGACCGGGACGGCTTCGTGATCGGTGAAGGCGCGGGCATGCTGGTCCTCGAAACCGAGGAACACGCCCGCCGACGCGGTGCCACACTCCTCTGCGAGCTCGCCGGCTACGGCGCTTCCGGGGACGCCTACCACATGACCGCTCCCAGCGAAGACGGGAACGGGGCCGCTCGCGCGATGCGACGCGCGCTGCAGGACGCGGGGTTGGCTCTCGAGGAAATCGCCTACATCAACGCGCACGGCACGTCCACGCCCACCGGCGACCCCATCGAGGTCGCGGCGGTGAAGAGCGTGTTCGGCGCCCACGCGACGAAGCTGATGATGAGCTCGACCAAGTCCATGACCGGGCACCTGCTGGGTGCGGCCGGGGGGCTCGAGGCGGTCATCACCGGTCTCACCATCGCGCGAGGGGTCGTGCCACCCACCATCAATCTGGAGAAACCGGACCCCACATGCGATCTCGATCTCGTTCCCCACAAGGCCCGCGCGACAACCGTGAAGGCGGCAATCTCGAACTCGTTCGGTTTCGGAGGGCACAACGTAACGCTGGCGATGCGCGCGGCG
>CAZIVR010000017.1:0-42294 GCA_964542745.1 uncultured bacterium | reverse complement strand
CGACCGCACCGCGCGGCAGGCGGCCGCGGCGCGCGGCGACGACGACGCCGAGGGGCGGCGCGCGCCGTTCCTCGACGGCGGCGACGGCTGGACCGACGCGCTGGCGAGGGCCGCGCTCGCGGGGCTCGCGCGCCGCCGGCACGGGCTCACCGTGCTGGGCCGGATGCCGCAGGCCGAGGAGAACGCCTCCGCCACCCTGCGCGCGCTGCCCGGGCTGGTGTCGCTGCGCGCCTTCGAGCCGGTGCGCCAGATCCTCGCCGCGCGCCTCGAGTACCTGAGCGAGGGGCTCGCGCCCGAGTCGTTCGACCCCGACGACGGCACGCCGCGCTACGGCTCGCCCGCCCCGTCGCTGTGGCTGATCGCCGCCGCCGAGCTGTACGCCCGGCGCAGCGAGGACGCCGACTTCGCGCGCAAGTCGCTGTTCCCGGCGCTCGAGGGCGTGCTCCAGTTCTTCCGCGCCGGCACGCACCACGGCGTGTGCGTGGACACCGACGGGCTCCTCGGCGTGACGCGCGACGGCGTGACCGTGAAGCGCGCCGACGACAACGCGCTGTGGTCGCACGCGCTGGTGGCGATGGCCCAGCTCGCGCGCGGCGTGGGCCGCCGCGAGCACGGGGCGTTCTACCTGGCGTGGGCGCACGAGCACCAGCGCCGCTACCTCGAGGCGTTCTGGAACGACGAGGCCGGCTGCCTGCACGAGTCGCTGCGCGACGGCGTGCCGGTGGCGGGCCTCGGCGCCTCGCAGGTGCTGGCGCTCGCGCACGCGCCGTCGCTGCTGCCCGCCGCGCCGGGCGCGCGCCTGCTCGAGACGATCGGGCGCGAGCTGGCCACGCCTTACGGGCTGCGCGCCGCTCCCGGCGACACCGAGGTCGAGACCGAGTGGCTCGGCGCGTGGCACGCGGCGCGCCTCCGCCGGGGCGCCCGCGGCGACGCGATCCGGGACCGCGTGAACGCCGACCTCGCCGCGCTGCGCCGCCTGCTGGTCGCGCACGGCGGCGCGGGCCGGGTGCCGGCCCGCATCTCCCTGCTCGAGCGCGCCCCCGCGGGCGGCGCGGTCTCGCCGCTGGCGGCGGCCGAGCTGCTGCGCGCGTGGGTGGAGGAGCTGCCGCACGCCGAGCGAGTCGCCGAGGGAGCGATCGCCTGAAGCGCCGGTTCGAGGCGTGGCTCGAACCGCTGTTCGACCTCGCCACCCTCGCCGCGGTCGCGGCCTGGCTGCTCGGGCTGCTGCGCCAGGCCGCGGGGGCGCGACTCCAGACCGACGAGTGCTTCCACGCCACAATGGCGGCGCGGATCGCGGAGCTCGGGATGCTGCCCGCCACGATCCCCGAGCTCTACGGCGGATTCGGCACGTTCTACCCGCCCCTCTTCCATTTCCTCGGCGCGGCGTGGGTGAAGCTCCTCGGGGACGGGGCGTTCCCGTACCTCAACTTCTTCGTGACCGCGCTGCTGGTGGCGTGGATCGCCCTCGACGGCCGCGCGGGAGCGGATCGCGCGGCGCGGCGCTGGGCGGTCCTGCTGTGCGTGTCGAACGGATGGCTCTCGCTCCACGCGCTTCGCCTCTACGTGGAGCAGCTGACCGCGCTGCTCGCGGTGGGCGCGGTGCTCGGGATCCTGGCGCTGCGACGCGCCCCCGGCCGGCGGCGCGCGATCCTGCTCGGCCTCACCGCCGGGCTCGCCCTCGTGGCCAAGCAGTCCATGCTGCTGCTGGTCGTGCTGCTCGCCGCACTCGCCCTCGGCTACGCGCTGCGGCGCGAACGGGCGGTCGCGCGCGGCCTCGCGCTTTCCGCCGGCGTGTCGCTGCTCGTGGCGGCGCCCTTCTGGATCCGGAACGCCCTGCTGTTCGGGAGCCCGCTCTACCCGGCCTTCGCGCGTGACCAGCACCCGCTCCTCTACGAGCTCAACCGCCGCGCGTTCACGCCCGCGCCGCTCGACTTCTACCGCGCGACCGCCGAACACGTGGGCTGGCCGCTCGGGCTGGCGCTGCTGGCGGCGGCCGCGACCGCGGCCTCCGGACGCAAGGCCACGCTCGAGATCGTGCTGCTCGGGGCCGCCGCCGGCCTCGCGGTCGCCGGGCCGCTCCAGCCGCTCCTCGATCCGCGCCACCTGCTGCCGGTGATCGCGGCGGCCGCGGTGCTCGCCGCGTTCGTGGCGGCGCGCGGCCTGGCGGCGCGCCCGGCGTGGCGCGCGGCGGCGAGCGTGGCGCTGCTGCTCGCGGCCTTCCGGTCGGCGGTCCCGATGCCGAACTATCGCGCCGCGCTCGACCTGCCCGCCCCGCTCGCCGAGGCCTTCGCGGAGACGCGCCGGCTCGTGCCCGAGGGCGAGACCGTGCTGAGCCTCTGGACCTACGACACGTGGTACTACGCGCGCCGCCCCGCGACCTGGCCGATCGCCTGGGGTCAGCAGGACCCGCCGGTCGAGATGTTCCTCACCGCCGATTGCGACTCGGTTCTGGGCGCGTTCCGGCGCCACGGGCTTCGCTACGCGCTGGTGCCGCGCGCCGCGGACGGACCCGCCTTCGACGGGCTGAACTACCCGGACGCGTTCGTGGCGTGCGTGGAGAAGCTGATCGCGCGCCGCGACTTCCGGCTGCTGTGGCTTTCCCGGGAGTTCGGGTTGATCGAGGTCCCGGACACGCCCCCCGCGCCGGGCGTATCGCACGGCGAGGCGCGCCTTCCGAGCGCTCCAGCAGCCGCGCCTCCCGCCACGCGCCGCGAGACGGAATAAGCGCGCGCCCGGGGCGTACCCGGGCGCATGACGATCCCGTTCCGCTCCCTCGGCGGGAACGCCGGCGGTGGCACCCTCGCCCGCTTCGCCGCGCGCTTCGCCCGCGATCCCCGGCACTATCAGATGTCGGTGCAGGCCGCGCTTCTCCTGTGCGGGCTCACGCTCCTCGACTTCGAGATCGGACCCTGGCGCATGCTGTGGACGCTGGCGGCAACGCTCGGCGCGCAGTGGGCCTTCACGAAGCTTGCGAACTTCGCTCGCGATCGCCACCGCCGGGAGGGCCCGAAACCCGCGGCGGCCGGATCCGCGGGCGGCGCCGGGGCCGGGGTGGCGCGCGAAACGACGCGGCCGGCCACGGCCCCACCGGGCTTCGAGTGGCGCAGCGCGATGATCTCGGGTCTCAGCCTGTGCCTGCTGCTGCGCACGTCGTCGGCGTGGCTGGTGCTCGCGGCCGCGCTGCTCACCATCGGCAGCAAGTTCCTGCTGCGCTGGCGCGGGAAGCATCTCTTCAATCCCACCTGCTTCGGGCTGGTCGCGCTGATCGCGCTCACGCCGCACGCCTGGGTCTCGCCCGGCCAGTGGGGCCACGCCGCGGTGCTCGGCTTCGCGATCGGCTGCCTCGGCAGCGTGGTGGTGACGCGCGCCGCGCGCGCCGACGTCACGTTCGCGTTCCTCGCCGCGTGGGCCGCGATCCTGTTCGGCCGCGCCGCGTGGCTCGGCCAGCCGTGGGGAACTCCGCTCCACATGCTCGCCAACGGCTCGATCCTGCTGTTCGCGTTTTTCATGATCTCGGACCCGCGCACGACGCCCGCCTCACGCGCCGGGCGCCTGGTGTTCGCGGTGCTGGTCGCCACCGGCGCCGCGTTCGTTCAGTTCGTGCTGTTCCGCACCAACGGGCCACTGTGGTCGCTCGCGGCCTGCGCGGTGCTCGTCCCCCTGCTCGACCACTGGCTGCCCGGAGCGCGCCATCACTGGACCACGGACGCCGCCACGAACCAGTCAACGAAAGGAACACGTCATGCAACTTCGCTCGTCGCTTCGCATGCCTGAGCCGTTGCCCGAACGCGCCGGCTCCACCCAACGCCGGGCGTTCTTTGGACTTCAGATCCCCCGGGCGTCAGCCCTGGCGGCAACGCTTGCGCTCGCGGCCGGCATGGCGCTCGCACCCGGCACCGCGCAGGCCTTCTGCGGCTTCTATGTCTCGAGCGGCGACACGAAGCTCTTCAACCGGGGCTCCGAGGTCGTGATCGTGCGCGACGGCGACCGCACCGTGCTCACCATGGCCAACGACTTCCGTGGCGAGCCGCGCGAGTTCGCGATGGTGGTGCCGGTGCCGACGGTGCTCAAGCGCGGGCAGATCCACGTGGGCGACCGCGCCGTGCTGGACCATCTCGAGGCCTACTCCGCGCCGCGGCTCGTCGAGTACTTCGACGAGAACCCCTGCGCGCCGAGGTTCGCGATGGAGAAGTCGGCGCTCGGCATGGCCCCGAGCTCCGCCGTCCGCGACGAGATGCGGCAGAGCGGCGCAAAGCGCGGCGTCACCATCGAGGCGCGCTACACGATCGGCGAGTACGACATCCTGATCCTGTCCGCGAAGGAGAGCGACGGGCTCGAGACCTGGCTGCGCGAGCGCGGCTACCGGCTGCCCTTCGGCGCCGCGCGGGCCCTCGAGATCTATCTGAAGCAGGGCATGAAGTTCTTCGTCGCCAAAGTGAACCTGAAAGAGCAGGCCCGGCTGGGCTTCGCCAACCTGCGCCCGCTCCAGATGGCGTACGAGTCCCCGAAATTCATGCTGCCGATCCGGCTCGGCATGGTGAACGCCGACGGCGCCCAGGAGCTGATCGTCTACACGCTCACGCGCAACGGCCGCACCGAAGCCACGAATTATCGCAACGTGAAGCTCCCGACCGATCTCGAGCTGCCGCTGTATGTAGAGAAAGAGTTCGCGAAGCTCACGAAGGCCATGTTCGCGCACCAGACGCTCAAGCAGCGCATGGGTGTCGTGTTCACCGAGTACGCCTGGGACATGAGCTGGTGCGACCCGTGCGCAAGCCCGCCGCTGTCCCACGAGGAGCTTCAGAAGCTCGGCGTGTTCTGGCTCGACGAGGCCTCGCAGGGCGCGCCCCCCGTCTTCCTCACGAGGCTCCACGCGCGCTACGACCGCGAGAGCTTCCCCGAAGACCTCGTGTTCCAGGAGACCGGCGACAAGAACAACTTCCAGGCGCGGTACATCCTGCGCCGCCCGTGGACCGGCGACATGAGCTGCGCGGGCGCCACCGCCTACAAGCGCGAGCTCAACGAGCGCCGGGAGCGCGAAGCCAGGAATCTCGCGAGCCTCACCGGCTGGCCGCTCGACGCGATTCGCGCGCGCATGGCCGCGACCGGGGAAGGCCCGGTCGCCGTCACGGAGCCGGCGTGGTGGGAAAAGCTGGGGTGGGGCAGTACTCCCAATCGTCCCGGCTCCAATTGAGGAATGACGCTTCTCTTCCCGCTCGTCGATCGCAAGGCACCGCAACTTTCCAGTCGCGCTTCGTCGCGCCATGCGTATCCTCTCCTCTGTGGTGCCGCACTTGCGGCGGCACCGCAGGACACCCTTGGAGGTGCGTCATGAGACTCCCCGGCATCGCCACCGCAGCGATCGTAGTGGCCGTCGCTAGCTCGACGGCATCAGCAGAGCTTCCACCCTCGTACTTCAGCCAATGGGGCGCATTCGGCTCGGGCCCGGGGCAGTTCCGTGCGCCTTATTGCGTTGCTGTCGGCCCTGACAACTCTGTCTACGTCACAGATCAAGGCAACTACCGCGTCTGCAAGTTCACCCGAACAGGAGAGTTCCTCCTCAGTTGGGGGATTCGAGGAGTTGGGCCGGGACAGTTTGAATGGCCAATCGGGGTGTGCGCGTCACAAGACGGCCGGATCTACGTCGTGGATAACCCGAACGCTCGCATTCAGGTGTTCGATTCCAACGGGACATTTCTCTTTGCGTTTGGGTCCTTCGGGGGCGAACCCGGGCAGTTCAGGCAACCACGAGAAGTCGCGTGCGATCGGCTTGGCAACATCTACGTCACAGACTATGGCAATGCACGCATCCAGAAGTTTTCTTCCGACGGAACGTCGCTTGGCATCTTGGGCGAAGGGCATGTCTCTCAGCCTGTCGACGTCGCAATCGACGACCAGGGCAATCTCTACGTCACAGATGAAGCCTCCTTCTACAACCGCGTCGCCAAATTGTCGGCTTCCGGTGTCTTCCTCGCTAGTTGGGGAGGGCCTGGTAGCGGGCTTGGGCAACTCAATGGCCCAGCGGGAGTCTGCATCGATGCCGCAGGGGCAATCTATGTCGCTGATCATGGCAACAATCGCGTTCAGAAGTTCTCAAGCTCAGGAGCGCTCCTATCGTTCTGGGGTACTGGGGGCACAGGCCCTGGGCAGTTCGCCGTCACCCTGGATGTGGCTGCGAACGCACTTGGGGAGATCTACGTTGTGGATGTCGGCAACAACCGCATCCAACGATTCGGCTACGACCTTACTCCGAGCACGACCGTGAGCTGGGGCGCGCTGAAGGTCATGTATCGCCAACCGTCTCACCCGTGATCTGAGGAGTTCCGTCGGGCGTCCTGCGCGAACCTGTACGACGCCACGCTCGGAGGCACGTTCACGACCGCTTGTCCCAACAGAGCCCCCTTGCGCCACTTGCGCATGAACGGCTGGCCGAACGCGCACTCCGCCCCATGCTGGTTGTGCGCACGGCAGCGCAATCGCAGATTGGAGATCGTCGCGAGTCCGCCGCGCGCGACCTCCAGTTCGTGATCGAACTCGAGCCGTGCTCGCGCTTCGCACCGGCGGCCGTTCGCGCTCACGAACGTGCAGCGGCCCCCGTCCCGCGCCCAAACCGCGCGCCTCACGTGGGCGGGGACGTGACGTGGGTTGGGCTCGGCGTCGCCGCGCGGGCTCCAGGCACCCGGCCCAGTTCCACGCCCCGGAGCGCCGCGGCCCGCCGGAGAGGCTGCCGCGGCGGATGCGTCGGGGATCTCGCGTGCCCGAGAGGTGGCGGCAAACTTGCGCTTCTCGAGGTTCGCGACCAAGGCCTCGAGCGCGCGAGTCAGGACCTGAGCGAGATCTCCCGCAGGAAGCTCATGCCCGAGAAGGTCCTGGGCGCGGCGAAGGAGATCGAACGTCTCCTGGTCGACGGTCACCTGGAGCGCGTAGCGCCGGTGAGAGAGCGGGGTCATTCTGGCACGAGCATCCAGCGCGGGCGCGGGGCCCGGCGGCACCGACACCCCCGCAACTTGCCCCGGGGCAAGTTGTGGCTGCATGACCTCGCCAACCTGTGTGGCCGCTGCGTTCCCGACTTGCCCCGGGGCAAGTTGTGGCTGCATGACCTCGCCAACCTGTTTGGCCGCCGCGCTCCCGACTTGCCCCGGGGCAAGTTGCGCCGGCGCGACCTCGCCGCCCCGCGTTGCCGCTGCGTTCCCAACTTGCCCCGGGGCAAGTTGTGGCTGCGTGGCCTCGCCAACCTGGGTGGCCACCGCGTTCCCAACTTGCCCCGGGGCAAGTTGCGCCGGCGTGGCCGGGGCGGGGCAAGACGAGATCTCCCAGATTCGGACCGGCACGTCCGGGCGCGGGAATCGCTCGGCCAGCAGGCGCTCGATCTCGGACTTGCGCTTGCCAGATGCCGCGGCGAGCAATTCGTCGGCGGTCCCCGGGCTGAGATGCGGTGCCAGCAGCCCGACACCACTCAGGTGGATTCGCCCATCGGCGACCGCCTCGAAGATGGCCGGAAACCGGCGGGCGGCGCGAGCGGCCTGAATTCTCTTGAACGCCGCGTCCTCGGAGAGCCCAAGCTCTCCGACGCAGTAGGCGTACATCGAGGGATAGCCCGCGGGCAGGTAGAGCCTTCGCGCGTCCACCTCGGAAATGTGCGCGAGCAGGGCGGCGGTGTTTGCGCGGTCCCTCGCGACCAGTGCGGCGAGATCCCGGAGCAGGCTCGCGTCGGAGAGATGCGACAACGAATAGCGATGCATCGTGTCACCTCGACGGGGGCGGGCGTGAGTCGGGTTCGTCGAGGGCTGTGCGCCGCGCGGGGATCGGTGGCGCTCGCTGTCTTCATATCACGAGTCTTTCGCGGCGGCCGCAGGCTCGCGAAGATCGAACGACGGGGAGCGACAAGCGACTCGACGCGGTAAGCGCGCCTTCGGCGCTTCCACGCGAATCCTCGGCGAAATGGCGCTGTGTTGCGCGTGAGAATCTCGGGGCGCGAGCGCCGGCGTGCGAAAACCTGTCAAGACAAGTTTGTGTTAGGAAACTTTCCGAAACCCAACGCAATACGATGCGCGATGTGAAGCGCGAGCCGCCGCGCGATGCTATGTGATTCACAACGCGGCGCGACGCGGGACATGGCTGTCCTCGACGTGTTGCCAGCCGTGATCCCCCCCGACGTGCTTCTCGAGAGACGCCGTCCCACCGCCTGGCTCATGCATCCCCCGTCGGCACGATCCCCGCGTTTTCGACCATCAGGATGATCGTGCGCTCGGGCGCTCGCGTGCGATGCGTGACGCCCTTCGGCACCACGAAGCCCTGCCGCGGCCCGAGAGTGACCGTGCGATCCTCGAGGTCGATCAGCAGCCGGCCCTCGACGACGTAAAAAAACTCGTCGTCGTCATCGTGCTTGTGCCAGTGATATTCGCCCTTCACGACCCCGACGCGCACCACGGAGCCGTTCACGGCGCAGAGAGTCTGGTTGAACCATGGGTGCGTTACGCCGGCGGCGATCGCGTCCAGGTCCACGGTCTCGAGCGGGCCGTGCAGGACGTTGAGCCGGGTGTCGTAGGGAAATTTCGCCGCGTCGCTCGACTCGGTCATGGGCACGATCTCCTGGGCCGCGGCCGCCGGACTCCCGGCGTCGCGAAGGTCTTGCGAACGTCTCAGCCGCCCGAAGCCCCGCTCGTGTCCGGAGGCGCGGGCGTCTCGGCCGGCTTCTCGTCCGACGGCGCCGGGGCCGCCGGCGCGGGGGCCGCGGGCCCGGGCGCCGGAGGAGGCTTGGGCGCGCCGAAGAACCCGCGCAGCACGTCACGGGTGCGTGACTTCAGGGAGTCGGCGGCGCGGGCCTTCGCCCGCTCGATCACGGCCCGCGCGCTGTCCTCGGCGGCGCGGCGGCGCGCCTCGAGCGCCTCCTGCGCCTCGGTCTCGAGCGCGGCGCGGCGCTCCGCGATCGCGTCGCTGGCTTTCCCGAGCAACCGCGACTGCATGGCCTTCGTGTCCCAGGCCACGCGCGGCGATTTCGCCGTGCCGGTGACGCGCAGGTCGAGCAGCAGCCGGCCCTGCCCGTCCGAGAGCGCGCCCGCGGCGAGCGCGGACTTCGCGTTGAGCGCCTCGGCCGCCTGGGGCGGCAGCGTGACGCTCACGGCGTAATCGAGCGAGCCGTCGAAGCCCACGGAGCCGGTGAGCTGCCAGTCGCCGTAGGGGCCACCGAGCTTTACCGGGTCGGTCACCACCCGGCCCCGTTCGACCCGAAACGGAAGCCGCGCGTCGTTGAAGCGCACGGTCTTGAGCGCCGGGATCTTGGTGACGCCGCCGATCGCCTCGAATATCGGCCCGGGGCCCAGCTGGCCGTTCGCGATCGCGGCGAGGCCGATCGCGGTGAGCGTGCGCTTCAGGTCCTCGGGGCTCGATCCCGCGCCCGAGAGGTCCAGATCGGTGCTGAGCGCGCCCGCGAGCAGGCCCTTCGCCGGCGTCCACGCCGAAAGCAGCGCGTCGGCCTGAACCGTGTCTATTTTGGCCTTCACGGCGAACGACGGCCGCCTGGGATCGGACAGATCGAAGCGCGCGGTTCCGCCCACCTTGCCGCCGTAGCCGTCGAGCGAGAAGCGCGGCGACGTGAGCACCGCCGGCTCGAGCGCGACCGAAGCCACGACGTTCTTCACGTCGAGCGCACCGTTCTTGAGCCGCGCGATCGCCACGCTGCCGCCGCCGCGCGCGTTCGGGAGCACCGGCGCGCCGCCCGAGACCGGCACGATCTCGGCCACGTCGAGATGGGGCGAGCGGAAATCGAAGCTCACGCCCGCCGGCGGCGTGTCGAACCCGCCGTCGGCGCGCGGCGCGGCCAGCAGCGCGAGCGGACGGTCCACCGTGCCGTCGAGCGTGAACGACGACTGCCCGGCCTTGCCGCCGAGCCCCTTCACCTCGGCCCGCGTCTGCGAGAACGAGATCTCGCCGTTCACGGCTTCGAGCTTCTTCGGCAGCGCCGCCGACTCCACGCTCACGCCCGAGAGCCTGGCACCGCCGCTCAGGCGCATCGCCTGCGGATCCTTCGCGCGGCCCGCGGCGCGCGCGTTGACCGCCGCGCGGCCGGCGAGGCGCGTGTCCTTCGGGGCCACCAGCGGCGAGATCGCGGCGAGGTCGAGGTTGCCCTGCACCGCGAGATTCACGCGCGGGTCGGCGAAGTTCTCGAGCTCGAGCTGCGCGCGCACCGGCTGGCCCGCCACCATCGCCGCGAAATCGGGAACGTCGAGCGTCGCCCCGCCGAACGTCGCGGTGAACGCGATTCTCTCGATCGAGGCCGGGGCGCCCGCGTACTTCACGCGGCCCTCCGCGAGCGACACCGTGCCCGAGATCGCGGGCACGTCGCCCGGCGCGAGCGAGCCGCGCACCTCGAGGTCGAAGCCCAGCCGCCCGGCGCCCCCGATCCCCTGCAGCGCACGGGCGTCCGCGGCCGCGAGAAAACCGAGAATCTCGCCGAGGTCCACGTTGGAGCCGGTGGCCTTGAGCGACACGAGCGCCTTCGGGCCAGGGTGGTCCACGAGCCCCGACAGCGCCACTTCGGTGCGCCCGAAGCCCAGCGCCAGCCGGGTGAGCGCCAGCCGGTCGAGCGACTGGTCGAACTTCCCGGCGTGCGACACGCGCCACTCGAGCCCGGCGAGCGACGTGTTGAGGTCCGAAAGCTTCGCCGCCGAGATCGGCCCGAACGCGAGCCCCGAGACCCGCGACTCGCCGGACGTGGCGAGCCGCTTGCCGCCCGCCTCGCTCGTGAACGACAGCCTGGCGTCGAGGTCGAGCGCGGTGCGGCGCGCGGCCTTCAGGTCGTCGAGCAGCGCCTTGCCGGCGACGATCCGCAACTCGCGCACGTCGAGGTCCATCGGCTTCGGCGCGGAGGCGCCCTCGGGCGCGGGCTTCGCGATGCCGTCGAAGTTGGTGGTGCCGTCGGCGCGCGTGAGCAGGTGGAGCGCGGGGCGGTCGAGCACCAGCCGACTCACCACGATCTTGCCCCCCAGGAGCGCCACCACGTCGAGGTCGAGCCCGAGCGAGCGCGCCTGGAACGCCGCGCCGTTCGCGAACCCGCCCGGCTCGGCGAGCGCCACGCCGGTCACCTTGAGCCGCACCGGAGGGAAGATCGAGACGTGCGCGCCCTCGAAGCGCACCTCGCGCGACAACGCCGTGGCGAGCTGCCCCTGCACCATCGCCCGCACCTTCGCGGGCGGCAGGAAGATCGCGAGCGCGCCCCACGCGAGGAGCACGAGGGCGACGAGGGCCCCCGCGACCATCAGCAGGACGCGCGGGAGGCGGGAAGTTCCGGCCATGGAATCCTCCGAGGATGCGCGCGCCGCGGAGAGCGGATCGCGGCGCGCGGGTCGCCGGATTGTGCCACACGACGCGGCGCCGGTCGCGGCGGGACGCTCCCGGTAGCGCCCCCGCGCCCCGCCGCGCTACCTTCCCGCCGTGACGCACGCGCCTCCCGATCCTCCCGCGCTCGCGCGGCTCCGCGACGAGCGCTACGTCGCGGTGATCCGCGCCGCCACGCCCGAAGCCGCGCTGGGCGCGGCGCGCGCCGTGGCCGCGGGCGGCATTCGCCTCATCGAGATCACCTACTCGGTGCCCGACGCGCCGCGGGTGATGGCGCAGCTCGGCGGGCGCGACGACATGGTGGTGGGCGCGGGCACGGTGCTCACCGCGCAGCAGTGCCGCGACGCGCTCGATGCCGGAGCGCGCTTCATCATCGCGCCCAACCTCTCGCTCGAGGTCGCGCAGCTCGCGCTCGCGGCCGGGGTGCTGTTCTGCCCGGGCGCCTACACCACCGGCGAGATCCTCGCCGCCCGCCAGGGCGGCGCCCACCTGGTGAAGGTGTATCCGGTGGGCGTGGCGGGCGGGCCCGCCTACATCAAGGTGATCCGCGACCCGCTCCCCGACGTGCCGATGCTCGCCGCCGGCGGCACTAACCTCGACAACGTGGTGCCGTTCCTGCAGGCCGGATGCGTGGGCTGCGGTCTCGGAGCGTCGCTCGCCGATCCCCAGCTCGCGCTGCGCGGCGAGTTCGCCGAGATCACGCGCCGCGCCGCGGCGTTCGTGGCGAAGCGCGACGCGGCGCTGGCCGCCGGGGAGATCGGGGCGCGCGGGTGATCCGCCGCGCGGCGCGCGCCGCGTGGGCGCTCGCGCTGGTCCTGCCGCTCGCCGCGGCTCCCGCCCGCGGCAACGTCGAGGAGTTCGCGACCTTCGCGATCGCCCCGCAGGAACTCGACGACGAGAGCGTGCTCGACCACTTCCTCACCCGCCTGCCGCGCGCGTGGCGCGCCGAATGGGCGCGGGCCACGGGGGGCCTGCGCACCTCGCAGGGCTGCCTCACCTCCGGCGAGTGGTTCATGGACACCGAGCTCAAGGCGCGCGCGCCGCTCGGGGATCGGGCGTGGTTCGGGATCGCGCTGCTCCAGTCGGAGAGCGACATCCTCGCCGTACGAAACCTCGATCTCTCGTTCCACTTCCCGCAGCCCGCGGGCGCGGCGTTCGCGATGTTCCGGCCCAGCGCCGAGAAGGCCGCGCAGGATTTCGCGCTCGGGTGGGAGACCGGCGCCGACACCAGCGCGTTCCAGATGCGCGCCACGTGGACGCTCGAGGACGTGTTCAACAACTTCTGGGCGTTCCGCCAGACGCAGGTCGGGGGGCTGAGCGAGCCGTACGAGCGGAGGCCTTACGAGCCGGCGCTCGACGTGGCCGTGCGGCGGCCCGGCTGGCGCGTCGGGGCGAACGCGAAGTGGCTCACCCCATCGCGCAAGCGCATCGCCAACCTGGGCGGGGACCAGCCGCTGCTCCATCGCGAGCTGTGGGGCGTCGCGGGGGGGCTCGAGGCCGAGCGGCGCATCGGCGTGGTGACGCTCGAGGCCGCCGCCCAGCAGCGGCAGGCCCGCGGCCACGACCGGCCGCTCGCGCTCGGGCAGGTGGAGCGCGTGAACTACCGGCGCCAGTGGTCGGCCGAGGGCGCGGTGCGCGCGCGGCTGCCGGACGAGCGCACCGAGGTCGAGGCGCGCTACCTGTACCAGTCGCGGCTCGAGTTCGACGGCCCGCGCGTGGGCGCCGCGTTCCTGAGGGTCGAGGACCGCGTGCTGAACCTGGACGCGTCGCGTGCCTGCGGCGGGCGGCTCACGCTGCGCGCGGGCGCGCTCCACTCGCGGCTCGGCGTCGCGCGGGCGCACCGGACCGACTACAGCTTCGGCACCCGGAACGAGTCGCGCGCCTACCTGGGTCTCGCCGCGCGCTTCGGCCGCGTGCGGGTCGCGGCCATCGAGGGCATCGAGCTCGACCCCGAGCCCTACGAGGTGTGGTTCGTGCACGACAAGGGTTTCCTGCAGCTGCAGACGGAGTTCTAGGCCGCGCCGCTTCAGGCCACGCCCCTCCCAAACCCCGCTCAACCCCGCGCACGCACGCACCTTCGCCCGCGTCGTCTTCCTTGCCTCACCCTCTCCCCGCCGCTATCGTGCCCCCATCAACCGCCGCCACGCGGCGGCACAAGGACATGGGCCGACCACCGCACCGCACCCGGGTCGCCCGCTGGCAGAGGAGGCCATCCCCGTGCAGATTCGACTTCGCTTTTGTTTGCTCGCCCTGCTGGCGCTCGCCGTCGCCCCGTCGGCCATGGCCGAGCCGGTCGGCAAGTACTGGACGGTGACCCCCTACGCGGGCTTCACCGTGTTCGACGGCGACATGCGGTTTCCCGGCACGCAGCCGCTCAAGGACAACATCAATTTCGGCGGCCGACTCGGCTACCAGGGATCCCGCTGGATGGGGATCGAGGCCGCGGGCGGCCTCTCGCCCACCGAAGAGGACGTGATCACCGGCGCGCGCAAGGTGGACTGGTTCCACCTGAGCGGCGACCTCATGTTCACGCCGTGGGCGTCGCGCTACGGCGGTCCGTTCCTGCTCGCGGGCGGCGGCTGGGGGCAGTTGAAGCCCTCGGCGGGCGGCCCCGAGGTGGACCAGGGCTTCGCCGACTACGGCGGCGGCCTGCTGTTCTGGCTCTCCGACAACATGGGCCTGCGCTTCGAGGCGCGGCAGCTCCTGTGGATCCCGAAGGAGTTCAGCGAGACCAAGTACAACACCACGATGGTGGGCGGCGGCCTCACGTTCGCCCTCGGCGGGACCCCGCGCGACACCGACGGCGACGGCGTGCCCGACCGCAAGGACACCTGCCCCGACACGCCGAAGGGCGCCCGCGTCAACGCCGAGGGATGCCCCGGTGACGCCGACGGCGACGGCGTGCTCGACGGCCTCGACAGCTGCCCGGCCACGCCCAAGGGCGCGACCGTGAACCAGTACGGCTGCCCGAGCGACGCCGACAAGGACCTGGTGTTCGACGGGCTCGACCAGTGCCCCGACACGCCGGTGGGCGCCACCGTGGACGCGAAGGGCTGCCCGATGGACACCGACGGCGACGGCGTCCTGGACGGCCTCGACCAGTGCCCGGCCACGCCGCGCGGCGCGACGGTGGACGCCAAGGGCTGCCCGATGGACTCGGACGGCGACGGCGTGTTCGACGGCCTCGACAAGTGCGAGAAGACGCCGGCCGGCGTGAAGGTGGACGCCGACGGCTGCCCGATCGTGATGATCGAGAAGGAGACCGAGCTGCTCGACACCGGCATGATCCGCCTGCAGGACGTGAACTTCGAGACCGGCAAGGCGGACCTTCTGCCGGAGTCCTACCCGTCGCTCGACCAGGTGGGCCAGATCCTCAGCAAGTGGTCGGAGCTGCAGATCGAGGTGGGCGGCCACACCGACTCGCGCGGTTCCGACGCGCTCAACCAGAAGCTGAGCGAGGAACGGGCGGCTTCGGTGCTCAACTACCTGAAGGAGAAGTTCCCCGGCCTCAAGTCCGAGCAGTTCACGTCCAAGGGCTACGGCGAGTCGAAGCCGGTGGCCCCCAACACCAACGCCCTCGGCATGGCGAAGAACCGCCGCGTCGAGTTCGTGGTGCTCAACAAGGACGTGCTCAAGCGCGAGACGGAGCGCCGCCGCCTGATGAAGCAGGGTGAGAGCGCGCCGGCCGACACGACGAAGAAGTAGGAAGGATCGCGGGGGAGCCCGGGCCGAAGGGTCCGGGCTCTTTCGCTTGAAACGGGCGGGCGCGGCCGCCGGGTCCGCCGCCGGGGACCATCGTGACCATCCGAACCGACGCCGAACTCGCGGGACTCCAGGAGGCCGGGCGCGTCGTGCGCCTGGTGCTCGACGCCATGCGCGACGCGGTGGCGCCGGGCGTCACGACCAAGCGGCTCGACGAGATCGGCGCCGCGGTGATGCGCGCGAACGGCGCCCGCTCGGCGCCGAAACTGGTCTACAAGTTCCCCGGCGAGAACTGCATCAGCGTGAACGCCGAGATCGTCCACGGCATCCCCTCGGGCCGGACGCTCCGCGAGGGCGATCTCGTGAAGCTGGACGTCACGGTCGAGAAGGGCGGCTTCATGGCGGACGCCTGCGTCACCGCCCCGGTGGGCCGCGTCTCGGCGCGGGCCGCCTCGCTCGCGGAAGCGGCCGAGAAGGCGTTCCACGCCGGGCTCCGCGAGGTGCGCGCCGGGCGGCGCGCCTGCGACGTGGGCGCCGCGGTCGAAGCGGCGGTCGAGAAGCGCGGGTTCCGCGTGGTGCGCACCCTCACCGGGCACGGCATCGGCCGCACCATCCACGAGGCCCCCACCATCCCCAACTGGAACGACCCCGAGCACCGCACCTGGCTCGAGGAGGGCATGGTGATCACGGTGGAGCCCATCATCTGCGCCGGGAGCGGCGAGTCGTACGAAGCCGACGACGGCTGGACCGTGATGACCGCCGACGGCTCGCTGGCCGCCCACTACGAGCACACGCTAGTAGTGCGCAAGGGCCCGCCGCTGCTGCTGACGGCGGGGTAGGCGGACGGGCCAAGCCCGCCGATGCGGTCGCTACCGCAGCACCATCCCCTTCACCGTGAGCGTGCGCTCGTCGTGCTTGAGCCGCACCCAGTAGATGCCGGGCTCGAGCCGCTTGCCCTGATCCATGCGCACCACATGGCGCCCGGCGCCGAGCCCGCTCGCCTCGTGCGCGCGCACCCGGCGGCCAGCCAGGTCCACGAGTTCCACGCTGGTCCGGCCGGCGGCGGGCAGCGAGAACGCCACGTGCAGGTCGCCGCCGGCGGGATTGGGGCGCAGCCCCTCGAGCGACAGCTCGATCGCGCGTGGCACGTCCACCCGGGTCTCGGCGCTGAGCCGCTCCTCGCCGCCCTCGCTCCAGCGCAGCCGGTAGGCGTAGCGCGCGCCGGCGGCGACCGAGCGGTCCTCGTAGGCGAGCCGCCCGCCGCCATCGAACGCGCCGCGGGCCAGCTCTCGCCATGGCCCGCCCTCGTCGCGCCGCTCGATGCTGGCCTCCGTCGGCTCGCTCCCCGCGCGCGACCACGCGATCGTTACCCGGTCGGGCAGCGCTTCCAGGCTCGCCAGCGACATCTGCACCGCCGTGGGGTCCGCGCCCGTGTAACGCTGCGCGTAGAGCTGGCTCCCGATCCCGTTGCGGGTGTCGTTCCACACCACCACCGCGCCGCCGCTCCCGTCCGGGGCGATCGCCAGCTCCCGCTGGCTGCTCCCCGCCGCAGGGTCCACCAGCCGCAGCCCCGCGCTTGGCCAGCCCGGCGGCCGTGTGCCGTTGCCCCGCACCCGTTGCACGTAGCCGTAATTCTGGAACGCCTCCTCGAACGCGACGAACGCGCCGCCCGCGCCGTCGGGGGCGAGGCGCGGACGCGCCTGATAGCCCGGCACGTCGGAGATCGGGTTGCCATTCGCCTGCCAGCCCGCGGGCAGCGAGCCATCCGGGTTGAGTCGCTGCACGTAGACGCGCGGCGGGTAGGTCCGATGGTCGTACCACGCGAGCAACAGGCCGCCCGCGCCATCGGGCACGGTGCTGGTGAGCGGTTGCCAGTCGGGCTGGACGCACACCGGCAGCCCGTTGGCGGGCCAGCCGGGGGGGAGCGAACCATCCGCCAGCACGTGTGCGGCGTAGACGTCGTCGTCGAGAGCCTCGAGGGTGCTCGTTCCACCCCACGCGAAGTACGCTCCTCCGGCCCCGTCGCTCGCCACGAAGAACGCGCCGCGATAGTAGTTGGTGGAGCTCGCGCCGGCGATGAGCTTTCCGTTCGCCGGCCAGCCACCCGCCACCTGCCCGGCCGAGGTGACGCGCTGGGCGTAAATCTCATGGCCGAGCCCGGAGCCTCCGTCAGCCCACAACACGAGACATCCGCCGGCACCATCCGGCACCAGGCCTCCATTGCCGGCGCCCCTAGCGCCCGCTCCCGGCGAGTCCCGCAGGTGGATCCCCCCGGCCGGCCAGCCCGCTGCCAGACTGCCATCCGAGTTGAGTCGCTGGAGCAGGATGCGGTGCCCCGAGATCTGGTCGTCGTCCCACACGACGTACACGCCACCCGCTCCATCGGGCAGCAGGTGGCCGCGATCCTGGTCCCTCGGGCCCGTCGCGATCGCGAGCCCGTTCGCCGGCCACCCGGGCGCGATCTGCCCGTCGGCCAGCACGTGCTGGGCGTACACGTCCACGCCGTTGGCCAGCGCGTCGCGCCGGTCGTCCCACACGACGAACGCGCCGCCTGAGCCATCCGGGAGGATGTCAGTCTGGAACTGGTTGCCCGGCGCCCGGGTGATGGGCGGGCCGCCGATCGCCTGCGGCCAGCCTGGGTCGGGTTGGCCGGCGGAGCTGACGCGGACAGCTGAGAGATCCTCTCCGCTAGCCGAACTGAGGTAGAACTGCCAGGAGACGATCGTGGCTCCGGCCCCGACCCCGATGACCCGCGGACTTGTTCCACCGCAATTCGGCAGCACGCAGACGGGGGTGCCGTTCGCGGCCCAGAGGGCCTGGGGTGATGCCGTGCGTGGCAGGAGCGATGCCGAGAGGATCACGGCGACGCCAACCCACCAGCGGCAATCGGAACGGCGCGGTTTCACAGGGATGCTCCAGGCCGGGCCGGGCACGCGGCGGGTTGCCTCGCACCAGTCGCCCGAGAAAGAGCTTGACATGCCTAGGGGGGGGGGTGCCAGCCTGAATTTCGATCCTCATCCGGGATGGAGCCCGGGAAGACATCCGCGGGCGCGCTACTGGCCGAGGACGATCTCCATGGAGGGCCGCCATGTTCCCGCGCCGCCATCTCCCGTCGCGCTCGTTCCGCAGCCCGGCTCCGCTCCGCACGATCGCTTCCGCTTTGCTGCTCGCGGGCCAGCTCGTGACGCCGCTCGAGGCGGGTGCCTTCACCTACGCACAGAGCGGCCGCTGGACACCGCGCAAGGAGTGGGAGCAGACCCCCGTCCACATGTCGCTGCTGCGAGGGAAGTCACCGAACCACTCGACGGTGCTCTGGTGGGTGGGAACAGGCTACCACGAGCGGTTCTACGGGGGCGTGTGGGGCTGGCGCCCCGGGGCGCAGGACTGCTCGGACTATCCCGACGCGGACATCATGATGCGCCTGCCGTTCGACCTGCCGGACTCGACCGCGCTGTTCTGCGCGGGGCACAGCCCGCTCGCTGACGGCCGCCTGCTGCTGGCCGGAGGAACGCAGCCGGGGACGGAGTTCGGCATCCGGGCAACCTACACGTTCGACGCCGGGGCCGATTCCAGCGCGGCGTGGCAGCGCAGCGACTCCATGGCCGCGGCGCGCTGGTATCCGAGCCTCACCACGCTCGCCGACGGGCGCGGCCTTGTGACTTCGGGGAGCCACCACCAGCACCTGCACTTCTTTGGCGGGCTCAAGAACTCGGAGTCGGCGCCAACCGACAGCGCGGTGTTCCGCTACGGGATCGGCGAAGGGGGCCGCGCGGAGACCGCGGTGAGGACCTCGAGCACGCCGCTCTGGCCCGGGCCGCGGGTGGGGCACTCGTCCGTCTACTACGCCTCGGGCGGGCCGACCAGGATCTTCGGCGGCAAGCGCGCCGATGGCACCTACTCACGCGAAGTCTGGCAGATGAGGCGGCAAGGCAATCCGTCCGGCGGCGACTATGACTATCAGTGGTCCGATGTCACGCCGGACGAGGGAGTAACGCCCCGCTGGCGCCACATCGCGGTCGCCACGGAGCACGCCGCGGCACCGATGGTGGTGTTTGGAGGGATCCGAAAGAACGCCCTCAATCAGGACGAGGCCTTGAACGACGTCTGGCGCTACTACTACGACTCGCTCCCTCCGGTCGGCTACAAGTGGGCCGAGGTCTCGATCACCAACCCCGGCTCCTCCAGCGCCCCCGGGGCCCGACACGGCCACGCCGCCGTGTGGCACGCGCCGAGCCGGAGCGCCACGATCTTCGGCGGCACCGCCACCCCGGGCGGCGCCCCCACCGACAGCGGCCTCTACCGTCTGACGTTCGCTCCGGACATGGCTTCCGCCACCTGGAGCAAACTGAACGCCGCCGGGCCCGGGCCACGCAGCGACCTCGGGCTCGTCTTCAACTCCGAGTGGCGGGACGCCTGGTACGCCTACGCCTACGCGTTCGGCGGGGCGCTCACCAGCGGGAAGTCGAACGAACTCTGGGAGCTCCGGCTCACCACCGATCCCGACAGCGTCTCGTGGCGGAAGATCACCCACCTCGGCGGCACGCCCCCGAGCCCGCGCAGCGGCCACACGCTGATCGCCGACGGCGGCAACCACCTGCTCTACGCGTTCGGGGGCACGTCGCCGGCGGGCAGCGCCGACGACACCGTCTACGTCGCGCACCTCGACTCGCTCAAGATCGGCGAGCGTCGCCAGTGGGCGCCCTATGCGCGGAACTCGGCGGCCCTCACCGGGCACACGGCGGTGTTCGAGGACGGCGCGGTGTTCGCGCGCGAGGCGGAGGTCTATTCGCCGGCGAGCCAGGGCTGGTCCACCCTGGGCTCGCCGCTGCTCCAGCAGTGGTACCCGCAGACGTTCGTGATCAAGCCCGACACCGTGTACGTCACCGGGCCGGACGATGTCGGCCGCAAGCGCTCGATCAGCACCGGGGCGAACACGGTGTTCCCGGGGGACACCACGCACCTCTTCAAGGGCGGTGCGGCCGTGCTGTACGGCCCCGGCAAGTTCATGAAGGCCGGATCCCGCGACACCGACGGCAGGGGGGACCCCGCCGTCGGCACCACCTACAGCGCGGACCTAAACGCCGGCCCGGCCACCGAATGGCGGGCTTCGCCCAACTCCATGGCGCCGCGCGTCAATCACAACCTGGTACTGCTCCCCGACGGCAAGGTGCTGGTGGTAGGCGGTACCGGCATGATCGACAACGACGCCGGCACGTCGCCCGAGTATCGCCCCGAGATCTGGGACCCGGGCCTCAACGGTGGCCTTGGCCTGTGGCGCTACCTCGACACGCTGGCCACCCAGCCCACGATGCGGGACTACCATTCGACCGCTTTGCTGCTGCCCGATGGGCGCGTGCTCTGTGGCGGCGGCAATGCCGACCAGAACCTGCGGAGCTCGGCCGAGATCTACTGCCCGCCCTATCTCTTTGACGGGAACTCGCTGGCCACCCGCCCCACGCTGATCGCCGCGACCGGGCGCTGGCGCTACGGCCGCGAGGTCACGTTCGCGGTGAGCGGCGACACCACGATCCGGCGCGCGTGCCTGATCCGCGCCGGCTCCACCACCCACGGCCAGGACATGTCGCAGCGCTACGTGCCGCTGACGTTACAGTCCGCATCCTCCCGAGCCGACGGCGTGCGCCAGTTCCTGCTGCAGGCGCCCGCCGACAGCTTCGTGGCTCCGCCGGGCGACTACCTACTGTTCGCGAGCAGCGCCGCAGGCGTGCCCTCGGTGGCGCAGTGGGTGCGTGTGGGCTTCGAAGAGAACGGCCAGTTCGACTCGTCCCCTCCCGACTCCTTCGCCCTCCAGGTGACGTTCATCGGATGTACCTCGATCGGCGTGGACTGGCTGGCCCCCGGCAACAACGGCAGCACCGGCACCGCGCTCGACTACGACGTGCGGTACTCCACCAATCCGATCACCCCGATCAACATCGGGCAGGCGACTCCGGCGAACGGCGTGGGAATGCCGATGCTGGCGGGCACTCCGCAGAACGCCTCGGCCGCAGGCCTCGCCGGCTGCACCTGGTACCACTTCGGCGGGCAGGCCACCGACGGCGCCGGCAACTGGTCCCTGGTCAGCCACGCCCGGGCCAAGACCCCGTGCGGCTATTGCGAGGACCCCGGCGAGTCCATGGCGCGGGGCCGGAGCGAGGCGGGAGGATCGAACGCCGCGAGCGGGCTCGCCGCGGTCAAGTCCTTCGCCGTTCCCATGGCGCTCGGTGCGAGCGGATCGAGCCTGCGGCTGGTGGCC
Source organism: uncultured bacterium (assembly GCA_964542745.1). Classification (GTDB taxonomy): domain Bacteria; phylum Eisenbacteria; class RBG-16-71-46; order RBG-16-71-46; family RBG-16-71-46; genus DATKAB01. The sequence continues at coordinate 21,002 of CAZIVR010000017.1, read as the reverse complement.
CACTACGTTCCCGGTACCGGCGCGGAGTGGCGGCTCGCGTACGAAGACCTCGTCGGGGACCCGGCGGCGCTCGCCGGGGGCGCCAGCGACGTGCTCGTGCAGGACACGATGCCGGGTGGGGACTGGGTCACGCGCTCCACTTACCGCACCGAGGGCGGGCCGCTCGCGGTGCGCGCCCCGGTGCGCGAGGGCCGCGTCGTGTTCCCGGCGGGCACCACGCTGTCGGCCGTCGAGCCCGCCCCGTTCGGGTATCTGTGTTCGACCGCCGGGCACTCGCGCCTCGGGGACCTGCTGGCGCCTGGCTCGGATTTTCCCAGCGTGTCGCTGGAGGCGACGTCCGGGGACACGCTGCGGCTCGGCTACGCCTCCGAGCCCTCGAGTACGGCAGGGGAAGACTTCTTCTTCCGGGTGCGCGTGCCCGGGGCGACGGCGCAGAGCCGCGCGCGCCGCGGGCGGACGCCCGAACCTTCTCGCGACTTGGACCTGCCCGCTTCGTTCGCGCTCCTCGCGCCGCGGCCCAACCCGTTCTCCAGCGCCACGGCGATCCGCTTCGACCTCCCGCGTGCGTCGCACGTCAGGATCGAGGTCTTCGACGTCCAGGGCCGCCGTGTCGCGGTGGTGGCGGACGGCCCGGCCGAGGCCGGGCGGCACGCGGCGCGCTGGGACGGCAGCGGGGAGCTCGGCCTGCGAGTCCCGGCCGGCATCTACCTCTGCCGCATGAGTGCCGGGGACTTTCGCGCCGAACGGCGAATCTCGCTCATGAGATAAGCCGCTCCCGCACCGCGCTTCACATCTTCCACGAGTCCGCTGGCATTCCCGGCGCGACCGCGTTCCTGTGCTACCTTTCCCCCGCTTCGCGCCAACACCCGCGCTCCCCGCGCCTTCACCCGCTTTCCCGGAGTCCGCCATGACCCCGCCGACCCTCACCCATGCGGCCGTGGATCTCGACGAGATGATCGCCACGCGCCGCGACCTGCACATGCACCCCGAGACCGCCTTCGAGGAGGTGCGCACCTCGGGCGTGGTGATCGAGCGCCTGAAGGCCCTCGGGCTCGCGCCGAAGACGGGCGTGGGCAAGACCGGCGTGATGGCCAGCATCGAGGGCGGGCGACCGGGCAAGACCGTGATGCTGCGCGCCGACATGGACGCGCTGCCGATCCACGAAGAGAACGACGTGCCTTATCGCTCGAAGACCGCGGGCAAGATGCACGCGTGCGGGCACGACTGCCACACCTCGATCCTGCTCGGCGTGGCGAAGCAGCTCGTGCAGGACGCGCCGCAGCTTCCGGGCCGCGTGGTGCTGTGCTTCCAGCCGGCCGAGGAGTGCGGCGGCGGCGCGCTGGCGATGATCCGCGACGGCGCGCTCGACTACGCGAAGCCGGACGCGACGTTCGGCCTCCACGTCTGGCAGGACCTCCCGCTCGGCACGATCGGCGTGACGACCGGGCCGTTCATGGCCGCGGTGGACGAGTTCCACATCACGATCACCGGCAAAGGCTCGCACGCGGCGATGCCGCACCTGTCGCACGACCCGGTGCTTTGCGCGTCGCACGTCGTCACCGCGCTCCAGTCCATCGCCAGCCGGTCGGCGAGCCCGCTCCACGAAGTGGTGGTGAGCGTCACCCAGTTCCACGCCGGCACCGCGTTCAACGTGATCCCGCAGTCCGCAACGCTCAACGGCACCGTGCGCACCTTCGACCGCGACCTGTGGAAGGACATCCCCGGCCACTTCGACCGCATCGTGAACGGCGTGGCGGCGGCGTTCGGCTGCCGGGCCGAGATCCGCTTCGACCGCACCAACCAGCCCACGGTGAACGACGCCGCGATGGCCGAGGTGGCGCGCGCCGCGTCGGTGGACGTGGCGGGCAAGGACAACGTGCGCTCCGACGTGCGCACCATGGGCGGCGAGGACTTCTCGGCGTTCCTCGCGAAGGTGCCGGGCTGCTTCATCGCGGTGGGCTCGCGCAACGAGTCGAAGGGGCTCACGTGGGACCACCACCACCCGCGCTTCGACGTGGACGAGCAGTCGCTCGCGATCGGCGCCGAGATCCTGCTGCGCACCACCAAGCGGTTCCTGGGCGCGTGAGGGCCGCCCGCGCGCTCCTCGCGCTCGCGGCACTGCTGGGCCTCGCGCTGAGCGCCCCGGCGGCCCGCGCCGAGTGGCTCCAGCCCGACGCCTCGTACCGCGACGCGCAGTTCCAGCTCCGCGCCGCGCTCCGCGACACCGTCGGCCACCCCGACGACCCGGCCCGCCTCGACTCGCTGGGCGTGGCGCTGTTGCGGCTCGGCCGCGGCGACGACGCCGCGCGCCTCTTCCGCCGCGTGCTCGAGCTGCGCCCCGGAGACGACGCGGCCGAGGCCGGGCTCGGCAAGCTCGCGCTGTTCGCGGGCCGCGACGCCGAGGCCGAGAGCCTGCTCTCCGCCGCGGGCCACGACCTGGAGACGATCCGCGACCTCTACGCCGCGCGGCTCCGGCGCGGGGCGTGGGCCGAGGCCGCGAAGCTCGCCGAGGACGCCAACGACATCGGCCGGGTGGCGCTGCTCGAGAAGCTCGCCGAGGGGCCCCCTTACCGGATCTCCGGCGATTCGAAGGTGAAGCTGTTCTGGGCCCGCCACTACCCGGTGCCGCTGGTGCGCGTGAAGCTCAACGGCGAGAGCGTGCTCATGGCGCTCGACACCGGCGCCTCCGACATGCTGGTGGATCCGATGTGGGCCTCGCGCGCGAAGGTCACCACGTTCCCCGGCCAGTCGCTCACCTTCTGGACCGGCTCGCGCTTCGCGGTGCAGACCGCGCTGGTGCAGAAGCTCGAGATCGGCGGCATCACGATCGAGCGCGTCCCGGCGGGCGTCTTCTCGCTCCGCAAGTGGAGCATCGAGGGGAACCCCCACGGGGAGACGGTGGCGGGCGTGATCGGCCTCAACCTGCTCCGCCGCTTCACCGCGACGCTCGACTACAAGCGGCACTGGCTCGAGCTGGGCCCGCTCGAGGGCGGGGTCGCGCAGGCGGTGGGCCCCGGCGCCGCGCGCGTCCCGTTCCAGCTGTGGGGCGAGAGCGAGCTGATGGTGCAGGGCACCGTGGGCGGGAGCCGCAAGCTCGGGCTGGTGGTGCAGACCGGCGTGCCGGGCTGCGGGTTCGCGGCACCCAGCGAGGTGTTCGACGAGCTGGGCATCAAGGCGGGCACCGTCTCGCGCCTCGTCAAGGGCGCGGGCGTCTGGCTGCAGGGCAGGCCGTGGGTGGGTGTCACCGTGCCGGGCATCGTGGTGGGGCCGGTGGCGAGCGACCGCGTGGCGGGCTGGTCCAACGCGATGGACTCGGCCGAGATGTGGCGCCACGGCGTGCGCCGCGACGGGATCCTCGCCGGAGAGTTCTTCGAGAAGGCCCGCGTCACCTTCGACTGGGCGAAGCGGGAGCTGGCGATCGAGCGGTGAAAGCGCTCCTCGGCGCCTCGGCCGCGACCGCGCTCGACGGCCTGCTGCTCGCGTTCGCGCTCGGCGGGTTCGCGCCGGCCCTCGCGCACCCGCGCGCGCTCGCGCTGCTCGCGGTGTGGTTCGCGGGATCCCTGACGCTCGCCACGCTGCGCCCGGTGCGCCCCCGGGCGGGCACCGTGCGCGCGATGGATCCCGCCCTCATGGTCGCGCTCTTCGTGCTGCCGATCGCCGCGGCGCCGCTCGCGGCGTGGGGCGAACGGCTCGGCCTCGCGCCGCTGCCCGGGGGCGAGGCGCGCGGGTGGGCGGGCGTGGCGCTGGTGGCGTTCGGTCTCGCCGTGCGCATCGCCGCCATGGCGCGCCTCGGCTCGCGCTTCGATCCCACGGTGGCGATCCTGCCCGGCCACGCGCTCGAGACCGGCGGCCTCTACGCGCGGGTCCGCCACCCCGGCTACGCCGGGGCGTGGCTCGCCGCGCTCGGCGCCGCGCTCGCCTTCGGGAGCGCGCTCGGGCTCCCCGCGGTGGCGCTCATGGCCGCGGCCCTGGCGGCCCGCGTGAGGAGCGAGGAGCGAACGCTCGCCGCGCACTTCGGGGAGGCCTGGCGCGTTTATCGGCAGCGAACCGGAGCCTTCTGGCCGCGCCTTCGGTGAGCCACGCGGCTTGGTGACCCCCCGGCCCTCGGCTATGCTGCGCCCCATGCGAATCGCCTATCACGTCATGTCGGCTCCGGGTCCGCTCGGACTGCTGTTCCTCGCCGGCACCGCCCGGGGCCTGCGCTACCTCGAGTTCCTCGACAAGCGCAGCATCAAGCGCGCGATCGAGTCGCGGCGCGCCGAGAACCCGGACGCGGTGTGGGAAGCGTCGCTCGTGGACCTGAAGCCGTGGGTGGACCAGCTCGAGGGCTACTTCTGCGGGGCGCTCACCCGGTTCGACCTCCCGCTCGATCCGCTGGGGTCCGAGTTCCAGCTCCAGGTGTGGCGCGCGCTGCTCGACATTCCGTTCGGCGAGACCCGCACCTACGGCCAGATCGCGAAGGCGATCCGCCAGCCGCGCGCGTCGCGCGCGGTGGGGCTCGCCAACAACCAGAACCCGATCGCAATCGTCGTGCCCTGCCACCGGGTGATCGGCGCCGACGGCAACCTCACCGGCTACGGCGGCGGCATCCCGCGCAAGCGCTGGCTGCTCGCCCACGAGGCGCACTTCGGCGCGATGGCCGGCGTCACGCTCGACCTGTTCGCCGCGACCGGCGCGCTGCCCGCCACGCGCATCGCCTCGGGCGACGGCCCGCCGCTCGGCGCGCAGCGCCACACGGCGGCCTCGGTGGCCCGCGAGGAGGCGCGCGCGGCCGCGAAGCCCGCGGCCCGCGGCGGCGCCGGAAAGGCGAACCCTTCCGGGACGGCGCGGGGTTCCAAGCGCGCTCCCGGTTCCCGGCCCGCGACCCGCCTCACGGCGGGCCCGGCCAAGTCCACGGCACGCGGCGGCGCCCGGCCCGCCGCGCGAGGCGGCGCGAAGCCCGCATCCCGCACCGCCCCGAAACCCGCCCCGCGCGACGGCACGAAGCTCGCCGCGCGCCCCGCACGATCCCCGCGACGGACCGCCCGCTGACACTTCCGAGTTCGAGGAATCCATGAGTTCGCGTTCGATTCGCTTCACCGCGGCCGCGGTGTGCCTGTCCCTGCTTGGCTTCGTTCCCGCGCGGGCGGGCCAGGTGCGGGTCTCGGTCGGCGGGGCCGGCAACACGTTCTCGCCGTCCAGCGTCAACGTGAACGCCGGCGATCACGTGGTCTTCATCTGGGCCGGCGGCATGCACAGCGTGGTGAGCGGGAACCCCGCCGCGGCGACCACCACCGGCGACGGCAAGTTCCGCAACACCACGAGCGCCATCGGCACGAGCGGCAGCCAGTTCTTCTGGAAGGTCGTGGGATCGGGCGTCGTGTCCTATTACTGCTTCCCGCACGCCCCCGACATGGCGGGAACCCTCGTCATCCAGCCCGGGACCGCCAACGTGGCCGATTTCCGGATCACCGAGGTCGAGTTCGGCGCCGCGGGGGGCCTCGACCGGGTGCAGGTCACGAACCTCGGCACCGACACCGGCTTCCTCGGACGCTACCGGCTGAGCTCGGTGAGCGGGACCTCCACCAACCTCACCAACGATCCCGTGACGCTCACGTCGGGTTCGCGGCTGACGTTCCACCTGAACGCGTCGGGCACCAACAACTCCACGAACATCTACCTGCCCGCGCACCCGGAGCTCGGCACGGCGGGCTCGTTCGCGCTCTACGTACCCAACAACAGCTCCACCGGCTCGACCGCTCCCGCCTCGCTCACCGACCCGAACCAGATCGTGGACTACGTGGAGTGGGGCGCCACCGGGCAGGCCGCGCAGCCCAATCGCTCCACCGCCGAGTCGGCCGGGCTCTGGCCCTCGGGCGACGTGGTGGAGACCGACGCGACGCTGCCCGCGGGCGGCACCGGCTACTCCATCAGCTTCTGCGGCACCCGCACCGACCGCGGGTCGGCGTTCTGGAACATCTCCGTGCCCAACTTCGGCGCGAGCCCGATCTGCGCGACGCCGACCCGGTCGGCCACCTGGGGAAGGATCAAGAACCTCTACCGGTGACGGGCGGCCGTCCGCCCGCGACCGCGCCGCGCGATCAGCCGAAGTGGTCGTAGCTCCTCGGCTCGATCGCGGCGCGCCGGCCGTCCGCCAGGATCCGCTCGATCACGCCGGGAGATCCCGTCACGCTCCCGATCACGCTCCACGGCACGCCGGCCTCGCGCGCCACGGCTTCGGCGCCCGCGAGCCCATCGGGCGCGACCGCCATCAGCAGCTCGTAGTCGTCGCTCGCGCCGAGGCGCAGCGCGAACGGGTCGCGCCCGAGCCGGCGCGCGGCGGCCTCGAGCGCGGGATCCGGAGGCCACGCGGCGTCCGCCAGCTCGGCGCCCACCCCGCTCGATTCGCACAGGTGGCCGAGGTCGCCGGCGAGCCCGTCCGACACGTCGAGCGCCGCCGTCACCGCGCCTCCCGCCGCCAGCGCGCGCGCCAGGTCCACGCGCGAGGCGGGGGCGCGCCAGGCTTCGAGCAGCGGCGCCCACGCCGCCTCCTGCGCGCCCTCCCCCAGCGCGCGCACCAGCCCGACCGCCGCGCCCGCGCGTCCCGGGCGGCCGGTCACCACCAGCGCGTCCCCCGGGCGCGCGCCGCCCCTCGTCCACGCCAGCCCCGGGGCCACGTCCCCGACCAGCGTGACGGTGAGCCACTCCTCGCTCGCGACGCCCGAGACGTTGCCGCCCACCACCACGGCGCCGTCCTGCGCGAGCGCCGCGGCGAACCCAAGCTGCACCGCCTCGACCCACGCCGCCTCGCGCGCCGGCGCGAGGCCCATCGCGACCACCGCCCAGCGCGGGCGCGCCGCCATCGCCGCGAGGTCGCTCAGGTTCGCGCGGGCGAGGCGCGCGCCGAGCGCTCCCGGCTCGATCCAGTCGTCGAGCCAGTGGCGCCCCGCGACGAACGTGTCGGTGGTCACCACCAGGTCGCGGCCCGGCTCGGGGCGCAGCACCGCCGCGTCGTCGCCCGGGCCGACCACCACGCCGGGGACGTCCGCCGCGCTGCCCGCGAGGCGGCGGATCAGCTCGAACTCGCCGAGGTCATCCAGCCGGGACATGGGGCCGATCCTGCCCGTCGCCGTGCGCCGGAATCAACACCGCGAGCAGCAGGCTCGCGAGGGCGGCGAGCGCCGCGCCGAGCGCGAAGGCCACGGCCGGGCCGCGCGCGTCCCACAACCACCCCGCGACGGCGCTCGCCGGCAGCAGGGCGAGACCGGCGGCGGTGTGGTGGATGCCGTACGCGGTGCCGCGCCGCTCGGCGGGGACGAGATCCGCGATCAGGCCGCGCTGCGCGCCCGCGAGCAGCGCGGTGTGGACGCCGAGCAGCGCCAGCGCCGCCACCACCACCCCGGGCGCGGCACTCCACGCCAGCAGCGCGTACACGCCCGAGAACAGCGCGTAGCCCGCGAGGATCGGGGCGCGCCGTCCGATCCGGTCGGAGAGCGCGCCGAAGGGAAGCGCGAGCGCCGCGCTCACCACGTTGAAGAGCACGTAGGCGAGCGGCAGGAACCCCTCGAGCATGCCGCCGCCCTTCGCGCGCAGCAGCACGAAGGCGACGCTGCTGTTGCCGAGCTGGAACACCGTGTCGGCGATCACGAAGCGGCGGAACGGCGCGCCCAGCCCGCCCCACGCGCCCGCGAGCGGCGCGTGCGGACCCGTCGCGCGCGGCGCGGCCCGCACGAACAGCATGAGCGTGGCCAGCGAGAGCAGCCCCGGGATCAGCGTGGCCGCGAACACGCGCCGGTAGTCGCCGGGCCACGCGGCGAGCAGCGCGAAGGCGACCAGCGGCCCGATCGCCGCGCCCAGCGTGTCGAGGCCGCGGTGCAGCCCGAACGCCCGGCCGCGGTGGGCGGGCGAAACCGAGTCGGCGATCAGCGCGTCGCGCGGCGGGTTGCGGAGCCCCTTGCCGAGGCGGTCCACGAGCCGGAACCCGAGGAGCGCGGGCCACGAGCCGGCGAAGGCGAACGCCGCCTTGGACGCGGTGGAGAGGCCGTAGCCGAACACGAGGAACGGCTTGCGGCGGCCGACGCGGTCGCTCAGCCACCCCGAGCCGAGCCGCAGCAGCGAGGCGAGGCTCTCGGCCGCGCCCTCGATGAGGCCGAGCACCGCCACCGGCGCCCCGAGCGTGGCGGTGATGAAGAGCGGCAGCACCGGGATGATCATCTCGCTGCTCACGTCGGTGAAGAGCGAGGTGACGCCGAGCGCGACGACGTTCCGGTTGTAGGGCGAACCCGGGGGTGCGGGCGGCGGATCCGCGGCGGCGGGAGGCTCCGGGCTCGGCGGCATGGGCGGCGACGCTAGCACAGGGCGCCGCGCGGCCTCGTGGGGATGCGGCGTCCCGCGGTCACGCCGTGGCGCCGCGACCCGCGGCCTCGCGGTGGCGCCGCGCCGCGCCGGCGCGCGATACTGCGCGCGTGAACGACGACATGAAACGCAGCCTGCGCGCGGCGCTCCCCGCCGGGGCCGCGCTGGCGGCGCAGGTGGTGATGGGCAAGGCGCTGCGCGACGCGCTGTTCCTCGAGCGCTGGCCCGCCACGTCGCTGCCGCTCGCGCTCGGGCTCGCGGCGCTGGCCGCGGCCCTGGTGGCCCTCGGGCTCGGCGCCGCGCTCGCGCGGCTCGAACCGCGCCGGCTCGCCCCGCTGGCGTGGGCGGCCAGCGCGGCGCTGCTGGTGGCCGAGGGGCTCTGGAACGCGGGCGGCTCCCGCGCCGCCGCGCTCGCGATCTACGTGCACCTCTCGGCGCTCTCGGCCGGACTCGCCTCGCTGTTCTGGATCCAGATGAGCGAGGCGTTCGACCCGCGCTCGGCCCGGAACGCCTTCGCGTGGACCGCGGGCGTCGGGACCGCCGGCGCGCTCGCCGCGAGCTTCGCCACCGGCCCGCTCGCCGCGAACTCCAACTACGGCCCGCTGCTCGCGGCGGTGGCGGTGCTCCAGATCGCCGTGGGATTCGCCTCGCCGGCGCTCCGCCCGCTGCGCCTCCACGCGGCCCACGGGCCCGTCGTGCACGAGGGCGCGGCGACCGGATTCACGGGCGGGCTCGCCGTGCTCGCGCGCGTCGCCTACCTGAGGCGCATCGCGTGGCTGGTGGTCGCGCTCTCGGTCGCGGCCACGCTCCTCGACTACGCGTTCAAGGCGCGGATCGCCGCCGATTACCTGCCGGCGCGCCGCGTCGAGATCTTCGCCAACTTCTACGCCATCACCTCGGCGCTCGCGTTCCTCGGGCAGATCGGGCTCACCCGCGTGCTGCTCGGCGAAGTGGGCCTCGCGCGCACCGTCGCGACCCTCCCCGCCGGAATGGCCGCCGCCGCCGCGGCCGCGGCCGCCTTCCCCGGGCTGGCCATGACGGTGTTCGCCCGCGGCGTCGAGGCGGTGCTGCGCGGCTCGGTCTACCGCGCCGGGTACGAGCTGCTCTTCACGCCGCTCGCGAGCCGCGACCGCCGCAGCGGCAAGACCGTGCTCGACGTGGGCGCGGACCGCGCCGGCGACGGGCTCGGGGCCGCGCTCCTCGCGCTGCTGCTCGCGCTGGCCGGCGCCGCGGCCGAGCGGCCCATCTTCGTGGTGGCCGGGCTGGTCTCGGCCGCCGCGGCCGCGCTCGCGATCCGGCTGCACCGCGGCTACGTCGAGGCGCTCGCCCAGGGCCTCGCGCGCGGAACCGTGCACCTCGACGCGGAGGAGGCGGCCGACCGCACCACCCGCGAGACGCTGCTCACCACGCTGGGCGGCACGCGCGGGCTCGACGCCGCCGCGATCCGCGCCGAGCTGGCGCGGCGCGAGGGCGCCCCGGACGCGCGCGGGGCCGGGCTGATGTCGGACGACCCGGCCCGCGTCCACGCCGCGCTCGCCGCGGGCCCCGTCACGCCGGCGCTCGCGCCGCGCGTGATCGCGCTGCTCGCGCGCGACGACGTGGCGGCCGACGCCCTGCACGCGCTGCGTGCCGCCTCGGCCGAGCTGCTGCCGATCTTCGACGCCGCGCTGCGCGACCCGGCCTCGCCGCTCGCGGTGCGGCGGCGGCTGCCGCGGGCGATCGCCACCTGCGAGGACCCGCGCGCCTGGCAGACGCTGCTCGCGGGGCTCGAGGACGCGCGCTTCGACGTGCGCCTCCAGTGCGCGCTCGCGCTCGACCGCTGGCAGGCGCTCCACCCCGGGCACCGCGCCGACCCGGAGCGCCTCTTCGACGCGGTGGTGCGCGAGCTGGCCCGCGACCGCGAGGTGTGGGCCGCGCGGCGCCGCATCGCGAGCGGCCACCCGACGCTCTTCGACCAGGCGGTGCGCCAGCGCTCCGACCGCAGCTTCGCGCTGGTATTCACGCTGCTCGCGCTCGCGCTTCCCCCCGAGCCGATGCGTCTCGCGCACCGGAGCCTGCTCTCGTCGGACCCCGGCCTCCGCGGCACGGCGCTCGAGTACCTGGAAAGCGTGCTGCCGACGCGGGTGCGCGACGGCCTGTGGCCCTACCTCGAGGAACGCCCGGGCAGCCGCCGGGCGGTCGCGCCCAGGGAGGCGCTCGAGCGCCTCATGAAGGCCAACCCCTCGATGGCGATCCCGCTCGCCGACCTCGGCGATCTCGCCGCGGCGAAGCCGGCGCGGGACGCGGACGGCGACCCGGTCCGGGACGCGGACCGGGACGCGGACCCTACCGGATCTCCTTCACCGTGATCGGGCCGAGGCCCTCGAGCGCGGATCGCGCGACGTCCGGGTTCGACACCACCAGCAGCTTGAGCTCGCCGGTGCAGAAGTAGGAGCGCAGCGCCCGCCGGCAGTCGTCCATGGTGACCGCCGCCACGCGGTCGGCGAAGGTCTGCAGGTAGCGGGGATCCAGCCCGAAGAACTCCACGGTGAGCAGCTGCCCGGCGAGGTCGTCGGGCGCCTGCAGCCCGAGCGGGAACTGCCCCGCGAGGTAGCTCTTCGCCTTCTCCAGCTCGTCGGGCGCGGGGCCGTCTCGCTTCAGCGTCTCGACCACCTTGAGCACCTCGTCCACCGTCTTCCGCAGCGTCTCGTTGCGCGTGAAGGTCGAGATCACGAACTGGCCGGCGTTGCGCTGCATGCGGAAGCGGCTGCCGACGCTGTAGGTGAGCCCCTGCGCCACGCGGATCTCGTTCACGAGCCGCGAGGTGAAGCCGCTGCCGAGGATCGTGTTCGCCACCAGGATCGGGAAGTAGTCCGGGTGGTTGCGCGCGACCGCGGGGCAGGCGAACCGGATCTGGCTCTGGGTCGCCTCGGGACGGCTGACGACCAGCACCTCGCGCCGGCGCGCGCCTTCGACCGGCGGGTAGCCCGCCGCGCGCGCGTCGCCCGAGGGGCGCCAGTCCTTGAACGCCTCCTCGATGGCGCGCACCGCCTCCTGCGCGTTCACGTCGCCGACCACCGCGATCACCGCGTTGTCGGGCGTGAAGTGCCGGCGGTGGAAGCCCACCACGTCGTCGCGGGTGAGGCCCGCCACCGAGGCCTGCCAGCCGAGCACCGGGTGGCCGAGCGGGTGCGCGCCGAGGAGGAACGGCAGCAGCTCGCGGTCGGCGGTGGCGCCGGGGTTGTCCTTGGCGCTCTCGATCGCGCCGAGCGCCTCGGCCTTCTTGCGCTCGAACTCCTCGGACGGGAAGCCCGGGCGCATCACCACGTCGCGCAGCAGCTGGAGCCCGGTCGCGAAGTCCTTCTTGAGCACCTCGCAGGAAATCGTGGTGCGCTCGTCGCCGGCGTCGGCCTCGAGCGAACCGCCGACGAAGGCGATCTCCTCGGCGATCTCGCGCGCCGAGCGGACGCCGGCGCCCTGCGTGAGCAGGTCGCCGGTGAGGCCCGCGAGCCCTTCCTTGCCGGCGGGATCGGAGACCGAGCCGGCGCGCACCTCGACCAGGAAGTCCACGAGCGGCAGGCGGCTGGTCGGCATCACCACCACCGTGAGCCCGTTCTTGAGCGTGGCCCGCGTCACCGGCGGCAGCGAGAACTCCGCGGCCGGCGCGCTCGCCGGCCCGGCCGCCAGCGCCGCCAGCGCGGCCGCGACCCGCAGGAACCCGGCGCGCGTCATGGCCGCGCCTCCCCGCCCGCCGGGGCGTCCGGGGTTTCCGGCACGACCACCGCCACGGTCCGCCGCCGCGAGTCGAACAGGTCCTTCGCGACCCGGCGGCAGTCCTCGGCCGTCACCGCGCGGTAGCGGTCCACGGCCTCGAACATCCGGCGGTAGTCGCCGAACACGTGCTCGTAGTAGCCGAGCGTCTGGCCCACGCCGTTGTTGGTCGTGAGCTGCTTGATGAAGTTCGCCTCGAGCAGGTTCTTGGCCTTCTGGAGCTCGCGCGGGGTCGGCCCCTCGGCGACGAACGCCCGCAGCACCGAGTCGAGCGCCGCCTCCCCGTCGCGGGCCGGGAGCCCCGGCTTCATCTGCACCTGGCACTCGAAGAGCCCCGGCTGGAGCTGCGCGAAGAACGAGGTGGAGGCTTCGAGCGCGATCTGCCGCTCGTAGACCAGCGCCTGGTGGAGGCGGGAGGACTCGCCGCCCGAGAGGATCGCCGAGATCACGTCGAGCACGAACACGTCGGGGTTGGTGACGGCCGGCGCCTTGTAGCCGGCCACGAACGTCTCGGTCTCGGCCGGGTAGCGCACCTCGACGCGCCGCTCGCCGCGCTGCTCGGGCTCCGAGTCCACCGGCTCGGGCGGGACGGGCTGCGCGGGAATGCCGCCGAAGGCGCGCTGGATGTCGGCCACCGCGGCCGCCGTCTTGAAATCGCCGACCAGCACCAGGATGCAGTTGTTGGGCGCGTAGTAGGTGCGGAAGTAGCGCACCATCTCGTCGCGCGGGATGCGCTCGAGGTCCTTCATCCAGCCGATCACCGGCCAGTTGTAGGTGGAGGCGACGAAGGCCGTGGCCCACAGCGCCTCGTCGAGCATGCCGTTGATGCTGTTGTCCACGCGCAGCCGCCGTTCCTCCTTCACGACCTCGATCTCGCTCTTCAGCAGGTCCGGGAGCAGCGACAGGTCGGCCATGCGGTCCGAGTCCACGCGCAGCGCCACCTCGAGCCGGTTCGAGGCCAGCTCCTCGAAGTAGGCGGTCATGTCGCGGCTGGTGAAGGCGTTGGAGTAGCCCCCGTTCGACTCGATGATGCGGTCGTATTCCTTGGGCGGCACGTTCTTCGACCCGTTGAACATCATGTGCTCGAAGAAGTGGGAGAGCCCGGTGATCCCCGGGCGCTCGTCGCGCGACCCGACCTTGAACCACTGCCAGAAGGCCACCGCCGGCACGCTCGGATCCTCGCGGGTGAGGATCACGAGACCGTTGTCGAGGCGGTGGCGCTCGACCTTGAAGCGCTCGGGCGAAAGGGCGGGCGCGGGGGCGGCGGCCGCCGGCGCGGCCACGGCCTTGCGCGGCCGCTTCGCGGCCGCGACGGGCGCGGCGGACGCCGAGAGCAGCGCGCCGCACAGCAGGCACGCGATCGGGATGCTGCGCATGGAGCCTCCGGGGCTTGGGGAGTCGCGACCGACGACGCGCGGGCAGTCTAGCCGCCGGGCCGCCCCGGCGCGACCGGCGCGGCCACCGGCGCGCCGGTGCGGGGCACGGGCGCGGCGCCCGCCGCGCGATCGGCCCCGCCGGTTGCGGGAGGCGGGCGCTTGCCCGATGCTCCGCGCATGCACGCCCGCACCGTCCGCCCCCGGCTCGGCGCCGCCGCGCTGGCGGTGGCGCTCCTCGCCTCCTCGTGCGGCGGCGACCCCGGGATCCGCGGCGGCGGCACGATCGAGATGGACGAGGTGGACGTCGCCTCGCTGACCGGCGGGCGGCTGGTCCGCCTGCGCGTCAACGAAGGCGACGCGGTGCGCGCCGGCGACACGCTCGCGGTGCTGGACCGCGGCGAGGTGCTCGCCGAACTCGCGGCGCAGGCCGCCCGCGCCCAGAGCGCCACGGCCCAGTTCCAGGACCTCGTTTCGGGCGCGCGGCCCGAGGAGGTGCTCGCCGCGCAGGCCGAGCTGTCGGCCGCGCAGGCCGACCTGCGGCTCGCCGAGGCCAACTTCGAGCGCGCCGTGAAGCTCGCGGCCGCCAACGCCATCCCCGACCAGGAGCTGGACCGCGCGCGCGCCACCCGCGACGCCGCCGGCGCGCGCGTGCGCGCCGCGGCCGAGAACCTGCGGCTCCGCGAGACCGGGTTCCGCCGCCAGCAGGTGGCCGCCGCCCGCGACGCGGCCGCCGCCGCCGCCGCCCAGCTCGAAGGGGCGCGCAGCCGCGCCGGCGAGCTGGTGCTGACCGCCCCCATCACGGGCGTCGTGCTGCTCCGGAATTTCGAGCCGGGCGAGGTGGTGCAGCCCGGCGCGCCGGTCGTGACGCTCGGCAATCCCGACTCGCTGTGGATGCGCGTCTACGTCGGGGCCCCGCACCTGACGCGGCTCCGCCTCGGGGCCGCGGCCGAGGTGCGCCCGGTGGGCGCGAAGCGCGCCTTCCCGGGCCGCGTGGTCGAGATCGCCTCGCAGGCGGAGTTCACGCCGCGCGCGGCGCTCACCGAGCAGGAGCAGGCCAACCTCGTGTTCGGCGTGAAGGTCGCGCTCGCGCCGAGCGGCGGGGCGCTCAAGGCGGGCCTCCCCGCGGAAGCCCGCCTCCAGGCGCGGGAGTGACGCGGTGAGCGGGACCCCGCCGCCGGTCGTCGAGACGCGCGAGCTGACCAAGTCGTTCGGCGCGCTCACCGCCGTGGATCGCGTGAGCTTCACGATCGCGCCCGGCGAGATCTTCGGCATGCTCGGCCCCAACGGCTCCGGCAAGACCACCACGATCCGGATGCTGTGCGGGCTGCTCGCGCCGACCTCGGGCGCGGCGAGCGTGGCGGGCGCGGACGTGGTGACCGAGCCCGACCGCGTCAAGACCCGCATCGGCTACATGTCGCAGGCGTTCGGCCTCTACCGCGACCTGACCGTGGAGGAGAACCTGCGCTTCTACGCCGGCGTCTACGAGCTGGGCGCCGGCGCGCGGGAGCGCGTCGAGTGGGCGCTCCGCGCGATGCGCATCGCCGAGACCCGCGCGCGCCTCGCGGGCACGCTCTCGGGAGGCAACAAGCAGCGCCTCGCGCTGGGCTGCGCCACCATGCACCGGCCGCCCGTGGTGTTCCTCGACGAGCCCACCGCCGGCGTGGACCCGGCCGCGCGCCGCACCTTCTGGCAGATCATCCGCGAGCTGTCGGCCGCGGGCACCACGATGATCGTGACCACCCACTACATGGACGAGGCCGAGCGCTTCGACCGGCTGGCGATGCTCTCGCGCGGCCACCTGATCGCCCTCGGCACGCCGGCCGAGGTGAAACGCTCGTTCGGCGAGAACGTGTCGCTCGAGGACATCTTCGTGCGGCTCCAGGAGAGCGCCCCGTGAGCGCCGCCGGCGGCGCGGCCCCCGCGCGCCCGGGGCTGCTGGCGCGGCACTTCCCGGAGCGCCTGCGCGCGATCTTCTGGAAGGAGTTCATCCAGATGCGCCGCGACAAGGCCACGCTGCGCATGATGCTCGGCGTGCCGGTGATGCAGCTGATCCTGTTCGGGTACGCGATCAACACCGACGTGCGCAACCTGCCGACCGTGGTGTTCGACCAGAGCCGCTCCCAGCAGAGCCGCGACCTGGTGGACCGGCTGGTGGCGACCGGCAACTTCAAGATCGGCGCCCCCGCGGCCTCGTACGCCGACGCCCTCGAACGGGTCAACACCGGGCAGGCGCGCGCCGCGGTGGTGGTGCCGCCCGACTACGCGCGCGGCCTCAAGCGTGGCCGGCCGGTGACCGTGCAGGTGCTGGTGGACGCCACCGACCCGCTGGCCTCGCAGTCGGCGATCGCGGCGGCCCAGCTGGTGGGCCAGCGCACCAACGTGGCGATCCTGCGCGCGCGCGCCGGGGGCTCGGTGATCGCGCCGCCCGTGGACATCCGCATGCGCCCCCTCTACAACCCCGCCCTCAAGCAGTCGCTGTTCATGGTGCCGGGGATCATCGGGGCGCTGCTCTCCAACATGCTGATCGTCACCACCGCGATCGCGGTGGTGCGCGAGCGCGAGACCGGGACGCTCGAGCAGCTGATCGTGACCCCGCTCAGCCGCTGGCAGATCATGCTGGGGAAGATCACCCCCTACCTGCTGGTCGGCTACGTGCAGATGACCACGGTGCTGCTGGTGGGCTCGCTGCTGTTCCAGGTGCCGATCCGCGGCAGCCTGCTCGTGATCTACGGGGTGTCGCTGCTGTTCATCACCGCGAACCTCGGGATCGGCCTCTACTTCTCGACGCTGGCGCGCACCCAGGCGCAGGCGATCCAGTCGTCGTTCTTCGTGCTGCTCCCGAACATCCTGCTCTCGGGGTTCATGTTCCCGCGCGAGGCGATGCCGCTGTTCGCGAAGGCGCTGGGCTGGTTCATCCCGCTCACCTACTACCTGCAGGCGATGCGCGGCGTGATCCTGAAAGGGACCGGGCTCGCGGAGATCTGGCCGCAGACGCTGGCGCTCGGGTTCTTCGCGGTGCTGCTGTTCGCGCTGAGCGTGCAGAAGTTCCAGAAGACGCTCGAATAGGGCCCGGGGGCCGGTCCGCCGGGGGCGACGGCTGCGAGCTCGCGCGCGCGCGGGCCGGGGAGGCCCGGGCCCGCGCGCGCGCGAAAGGCGCCGGGCGCCGCGGCCGGCCACCATGTCGCGCCTGCGTCCGACAAGGCGCAATTTTCCGTGGACGGCGCGGCCCCGCGGTGCTCTACTCCCGGCGCGCGATCGCCGGGCCCGCCGGCGCCTCGCCGCGACGCGGAGGCCGCCCGCGAGCCGGGGACCTCCGCTCCACCCGGAGCCGCCCATGAGCCCCCCTTCCCGCCGGAAGCCTTCCGCGAGCCCGAAGCGCACGACCGCGCGCACCGCGGGCGGCCCCGCCGCCGAATCGCGCCGGCGCGCGGTGCGCAAGCTGACGACGCGCGGCGCGCCACCCGCGCGGTTCTCGGCGCGAAAGCTCGAGGCGATCGAAGCCCCGCCCGCGCTCGCCGACTGGACGCGCGCCACCTACCGCAACGCCGACCACGTGGGGAGCGCGCTGCGCCGCGCCGGCGGCAAGTACCTGCTCTCGGCGCGGCCCGACACGGTGGACTTCCGCGACCGCATGTACGTCACCACGCTGGTCGAGGTGCCGCGCGAGAAGCCGGTCGAGGACTACATGGCGCTGCGCCTCCCGGTGCTGGACCAGGGCCGCGAGGGCGCGTGCACCGGGTTCGGCCTCGCCGCGATGGTGCACTTCCTCCTCAAGACCCGGAAGCTGAGCGGCAGCGAGTCGGAGCGGCGCCGCGAGCGCGTCTTCAACGCGGTGCCGGTGAGCCCGCACATGCTGTACCGCATGGCGCGCCGCTACGACGAGTGGGCGGGCGAGGACGACGACGGTTCGAGCGCGCGCGGCGCGATGAAGGGCTGGCACCGGCACGGCGTGTGTTCGCTCGAGCACTGGCCCGCGGCGGGCGCCGGCACGTCGGACACGCTCTTCACCGACGCCCGCGCCGTGGACGCCCTGTCGCGCCCGCTCGGCGGCTACTTCCGCGTGAACCACCAGGACATCGTGGCGATGCACGCGGCGATCGCCGAGGTCGGCATCCTCTACGCGACCGCCTGGGTGCACCAGGGCTGGGACAAGGTCAAGGCCGACGGGCGCATTCCGTTCGATCCCGAGTGGGGGCAGGAGGGCGGGCACGCCTTCGCGATCGTCGCCTACGACCGCGACGGCTTCTGGATCCAGAACTCGTGGGGACCCGGCTGGGGCCGCCGCGGCTTCTGCCACATCGGCTACGACGACTGGCTCAAGCACGGCACCGACGTGTGGGTCGGGCGCCTGGGCGCGCCGGTCGGGCTGGCGACGCGCACCACCGCGGCCGCGGCCGCCTCCGCCGCGATGGCGAGCGGCGCCAAGACCCCGATCGCGATCGCCGAGCTGCGGCCGCACGTGGTGAGCGTGGGCAACGACGGGGCGCTGCGGACCTCGGGAACGCTCGGCACCGACGCCGCGGCGGTGGACGCCATCTTCCGCGCCGACTTCCCCCGCATCACCGCGGGCTGGAAGAAGCCGCGGCTGCTGCTCTACGCGCACGGCGGGCTGGTGCAGGAGGATGGGGCGCTCCAGCGGGTGCAGGACTACCGCAAGGCGCTGGTCGAGGCGCAGGTCTACCCGCTCGCCTTCGTGTGGAAGACCGACTACTGGACCACGCTGAAGAACGCCCTCGAGGACGCGCAGCGCAAGCGCAAGCCCGAGGGGCTGCTCGACAAGACCCGCGACTTCCTGCTCAACCGCCTCGACGACGCGCTGGAGCCCATCGCGCGCTTCGGCACCGGCAAGCTCGAGTGGGACGAGATGAAGGAGAACGCCGAGTTCGCGACGACGAAGCCCCACGGCGCGGCGCGGCTGGTGGCGCATTACGTGGCGCAGCTCGCGGCCGCCGGCGTCGAGATCCACGTGGCCGGCCACAGCGCCGGGAGCATCTTCATGGGCCCGCTCACGCGCCTGCTCGCGACCCGCGGCGCGATCGACTCCGGGCCGCTGCTGGGCGAGGCCGGGCTCGGCGTGCCTCTCAAGACCGTCACGATGTGGGCGCCCGCCTGCACCATCGACCTGTGGGACGAGTGCTACCGCCCGTGCGTGGACTCGGGCGCCATCGGGCAGTTCGCGCTGTTCACGCTCACCGACAAGGCCGAGCAGGACGACCACTGCGCGCGCGTCTACAACAAGTCGCTGCTCTACCTCGTCTCGCACGCCTTCGAGAAGCACCTCCGCAATCCCCTCGTCCCGATCGGCAAGGACGAGGAGGACCCCGCCCGCCTGCGCGCGGCCGGCGTCGGCATCCTCGGCATGGAGTGGTGGCTGCGCCGCGACCGGCGCACCAAGCGCTACTTCCAGGAACTCGACGGCTCCGCGACCGATCCGGCGGCCGAGAGCCGCGCCGTCTGGCTGCGTTCGCCCAACACCGCGCCCCAGGGCTCGCGCAACGCCACCGCGTCGAGCGCCCACGGCGACTTCGACGACGACGCGGCGACCGTCAAGGCGACGCTCGCGCGCATCCTCGGGAGGAAGAACCTGTCGGACGAGGTGAAGGTCGAGTTCCGGCGCAGCGAAGCGTCGAACCGCGACCGGCGCGAGGCCATCATGCGATGAGCGCGGAACGCCGGAGGGCGCGTGGCTAGCGGGCTGCCCGAACACCTCGCCCGGCTCGCCCGCGAGTGCGAGATCACGCCGTTCAAGTCGTCCGGCCCCGGAGGGCAGAAGAAGAACAAGACCGAGTCGAGCGTGCGGGTCGTGCACGGGCCCACCGGCCTCGTGCGGATCGGGACCGAGTCGCGGTCGCAGCTGCAGAACAAGGTCGCCGCGCTCGAGCGGCTGTGGGAGGCGCTGGAGCGGCGGCGCCGGAAACCGAAGCCGCGGAAGAAGACGAAGCCGACGCGGGCGAGCGTGGAGAAGAGGCTGGAGGAGAAGAAGCGGCGGAGCAGCCGCCTGCGCCGGCGATCCGTCGGGCCGGCGGACGCGCGCGACTGACGTCCGCGGGGAAGGCCCCCTACTCCTCCCCCACCGCCTCGTCCACGTGGTGCTTGATGATGCGCGCTTCGTTGATGAAGACGACCTCTTCCGCGACGTTGGTGGCGAGGTCGGCGATGCGCTCGAGGTTGCGCGCGACGAGGATCAGCTCCATGGCGCGGGTGATGGTGGCCGGGGACTCGATCATGTAGCTGATCAGCTCCCGGAACACCTGACGGTTGAGCTGGTCCACGTCGTCGTCGCGCCGGCACAGGTGGCGGGCCGTTTCCGAATCCTTGCGCACGAACGCGTCGAGCGCGTCGTGCAGCATCGCCGTCGCGAGGTCCGCCATGCGCGGGATGTCCACGAGCGGCTTGAGGAGCGGCTCGGAGGCGAGCCGGACGGCGCTCTCGGCGATGTTCACGCCGTGGTCGCCGACCCGCTCGAGGTCGTTCGAGATCTTGAGCGCGGCCATGATGAATCGGAGATCCGTGGCGAGCGGCTGCTGCAGCGCGAACAGGCGGATGCAGCGCTCCTCGATGTCGATCTCCAGCCGGTTGATCGCCTGATCTTCCTGCAGGGCGGCCTGCGCCAGCGCCGGGTCGCGGCGCACCAGCGCCTCGATGCTCTTGCGGACGATCTGCTCCGCACGGCCACCCATCAGGAGGATCTGCTCCTTGAGGGCTTCGATCTCTCGCTCGAAGAATCGTTCCATGGCTCCTACCCGAACCGCCCGGTGATGTAGTCCTCGGTGACCTTCTGCCGGGGCCGGGTGAAGAGGCGCCGGGTCTCGTCGTACTCGATCAACTCGCCCGAGAGCATGAAGGCGGTGCGGTCCGAAATGCGGGCGGCCTGCTGCATGTTGTGGGTCACCACCGCGATCGTGTAGTGCGACTTGAGCTGGATGATCAGCTCCTCGATCCGCGCGGTCGCGGTCGGGTCGAGCGCCGAGGCGGGCTCGTCCATCAGGATCACGTCGGGCTCGACGGCGAGGCCGCGGGCGATGCAGAGCCGCTGCTGCTGCCCGCCCGAGAGCTGGAGCGCCGAGCGCGACAGGCGGTCCTTCACCTCGTCCCACAGCGCGGCGCGGCGCAGGCTCTCCTCCACGCGCGCCTCGAGATCGCGGCGGTCCCTCATCCCGAGCATGCGGAGCCCGAAGGCGACGTTGTCGAAGATGGATTTGGGGAACGGGTTGGGCCGCTGGAACACCATGCCGACGCGCCGGCGCAGGTCCACGACGTCCACGCCGCTCCGCAACACGGAGACCCCGGCCACGAGGATATCCCCCGCGGTGCGCACGCCCGGGATCAGGTCGTTCATGCGGTTGAAGGCGCGCAGCAGGGTGCTCTTGCCGCAGCCCGACGGGCCGATGATGGCGGTGACGCTGTGGCCGGGCAGCGTGAGCGAGACGGACTTGAGCGCCGGGTGCGCGCCGTAGAAGAGGCTGAAATCGCGCGCCTCGAGCGGCGCCCCCGCACCCTGCCCGGGCGGCGGCGCGGCGCCCGCGCGCGGCCGGTCGGCCA
>CAZIVR010000016.1:0-43608 GCA_964542745.1 uncultured bacterium | reverse complement strand
TGGAGGGGCGAACTCGCGCCGGGGGTCGCGCGCCGAACGGCGCGAGCGTACGCCCACCCCCACGGGCTGCGTCAAGGGCAAACTGCCGCCGATTCACGAGGATCATCACGGGATGATGTTGCTCGCGGGGACCCCGGCCGCCAAACAATTTCTCGGGTGGGGACGACGCGCTCGAGCCGTCGCACAGGCGGTGCGGCCGCGACTGGAATTGCCATGGGCGGCTGATGGGACGCGGCTTTCCGGAGCCGAGCCGTTGACTCCAAGTCGCTCGTCGGCAAGCGAGCTTCAGGTCGCCGGCGGCGGAGATCGCGAGGTTCGCGGGACCACCCGGCACGTTCAAGGAAGCTGCGGCCGGAACCACGGGGTTGCGAGATCCGGGACCGCGCGCACCACGAACCAGTGGTGGTAACGGGCGAGGTCGCCGGCCGCGACCAGCACCAGCACCGCCGCGAGCGCCACCGCCGCGGCGCGCGCGCGAGCCGGGGCGAGGCGCGCGGTCGCTGCGGCGAACGCCGAGCGGAGCAGCGCTCCCGCGAGGAGGGCTGCGGGCGCGTAGAGCGGGCTCAGGAAGCGGAGGTTCTTCTGCGGGTAGAGCGACGCGGCGAGGGCCATCCCGACCAGGATCCAGGCCGCGGGGCCGCACATGGGCGCCATCCTCGCGCGCAGGCGCTCGGGCCCCGGCCAGCGGCCCGCGAGCGCGAGCGCCGCGGCCAGTGCGGCGAGGGCGAAGGCCACCGGCTGGAGCCGCAGGAGTCCCTCCGCGTAGTAGAGCGGCGAGCCCGACTGGTAGGCGCGCATGTACTCGTTGGGGACGTTGACGACGCGCGCGAGCGCGGCGAGCCGGCCGATCACCGGAAGCCCGCCGGCCGCGACGGTCAGCACCGTCGCCGCGAGGGCCGCCGCGGCGGCGGTGCCCGCCACCGCGAACGCCACGGCGCGGGGCCCCTGCCCGTCCCGGGCGCGCCGCGTGGCGAGGAAGGCGCCGCCCGCGACCAGCACCGGCAGCGCGGTCTCCTTGACGGTGAGCGCGATCGCGCCGAGGCCGAAGAAGAGGAGCGCGGGCAGGCGCCGCCGGGGCCGCGCGGCGGCGAAGGCGAGGGCCGCGAGCATGCCGGTGGTGAAGAGCGCCAGCACGTCGTCCTGCCACACGCGCCGCGACACCGCGAGGTCGAGCGGCGAGAACGCGAGCGCGAGCAGCGTGGCGCTCGCCGACCACGCGTCGCCGAAGCGCAGGGCGAGCGTTCCAGCGAGCGCAAGCACCAGCACGCTCGCCACGGTCGAGAGCCCGATCAGGAGCCACATCGAGTCGTCGCCCGTCAGCGCCATCAGCCCGCCCGCGATCCACACGTAGCCCGCGCGCTGGGGCCAGGGGAACAGGCCGCGCTCCGGGTGCTCGAGGCAGTAGGCGGTGAACCGCCCGACCAGCCCGGGCCCCTCGGCGGCCACGTCGCGCGCGTAAGTGGTGAAGAACTCCTCGTCCGGGGTGCGGGGCAGCGAGTGGGGCCACGCCCAGCGCACAGCGACGCCGAGCAGCAGGATCGCGAGAGGGATCCAGCGCAGGGACTGCGTTTCCGCGGCGCGGCGAACCGGCGGCATGGCCCGATCCTACCGGATGCCGCGGGTTTTCCAGCGGGCGATCGCATCGGCTAGGTTGCGCGCATGCTCCGCGAGTTCACCCCCACCCGCCACGACCTGCGCGCGCTGGTCCGCCTCGCCGTGCCGATCGTCACGGTCCAGCTCGGCATCATGCTCATGGGGGTCGTGGACACCGTGATCGTGGGCCGGGTTTCGGCACTCGAGCTGGCGGCGGCCTCGCTCGGCCACCTCTACTTCTTCGGCGTGGCGGTGTTCGGCCTCGGCGTGCTGTGGGCGGCCGACCCGATCGTGTCGCAGGCGATGGGGGCCCGGGACCGCGAGGCCGCGACGCTCGGGATCCAGCGCGCGCTGGTGCTCGCGGCGGGAATCGGCATCCTCGCCACGCTGCTGTGCCTGCCGGCCGAGCCGGTGTTCCGCCTGCTGCGCCAGCCCGAGGAGGTGATCCCGCGCGCGGCGCGCTTCGTGTGGATGTCGGCGCCCGGAATGCTGGTGCTGATGTTGTGGGCCACGCTTCGGCAGTGCCTGCAGGCCATGAAGCGCACCCGCGAGGTGCTCATCACCATCGCCGCCGGCAACGTGCTGAACGTGCTCCTCAACTGGGTGTTCGTGTTCGGCAACCTCGGGGCCCCGGCGATGGGTTCGACCGGATCGGCGCTCTCCACCACCCTCGGCCGCTGGTGCATGTTCGGCGTGCTCCTCGTGCTCGCCCGCCCGGCCCTCGGGCCCTACCTGCGTCCCTGGCGGCGGGAGGCGCTGGCGCGCGGTCCGCTCGCCGGGACCATCCGGATCGGGATCCCGATCGGCATCCAGTCCACCGTCGAGTTCAGCACCTTCGCCGCGATCAGCGTGTTCGCGGGCTGGTTTGGCGCCGAAGCGATCGCCGGGCACCAGGTCGCGATCAACCTCGCCTCGCTCATGTTCATGGTCCCGATGGGCGTGGGAGCGGCGGCGGCGGTGCTGGTGGGGCACGCGATCGGCGAGGGGGACGCGGCGCACGCCCGCCGGGTCGCAACGAGCGCGCTCGCCTGCGGGGCCGGGTTCATGGCGGGGTCGGCGCTGCTGTTGCTCGCCTTCCCGACCCTGTTCGCGCGAGCCTACAGCTCGGTGCCCGCCGTGGTGGCGGTGGCCGCGGCACTGATCCCGATCGCCGGCGTGTTCCAGGTGTTCGATGGGTTGCAGGTGGTCGCGTCGGGAATCCTGCGCGGCGCCGGGGACACCCGTGCGGCGATGATCGCCAACGTGGCCGGCTTCTGGGCGATCGGGATGCCGGTGAGCCTGGCCTTGGGATTCGGAGCGGGCGGCGGCGTGGTGGGATTGTGGTGGGGGTTCGTGGCGGGGCTGGCCGCGGTGGCCGCGTTCCTCGTGCTCCGGGTGCATCGGCGCCTGGGGGGACCGCTGGCCAGGGTCCGGCTGGAACCCGGGCCCGAGTCTCGGGCGGATTGACCGAGGGGGATCCCGGTCCGGGGGTGTATCATTTCGCGGCGCGGGCCGGACCCGCGCCGCTGCATCCCTGACCCCGGAGAGCCGATTGGTGCCCCCTCCTCCCGCCGCGCGCCGCCGCGTGCGCCGCGCGATCGCGGAGCCGAGCCCGGTGCTCCGCTCCAAGCTGATCCGCCCGAACCTCGGGGACGGCCTGCTTCCGAGGCCGCGCCTGTTCGGGGCGCTCTCCGAGCACGCCTCCCGTCCCGTCACGCTGGTGGTGGCGGACGCCGGCTACGGGAAATCCACCCTGCTCGCCGGCTACGTCGCGCGCCTGCGCGCGCCGGTGATCTGGTACTCCCTGATGCCCTCGGACCAGGACCTGGTGGTCTTCGCCCGGCACCTGCTGGCCGGGTTCCGCGACCACGCGCCCCGCTTCGGCGGCGCCTTCGAGCGAGCCCTCGCCGACGGGGCGCGGGGCGCCGGCGCCGCCGAGCGCCTCGCGGGGGCGCTCCTCGCGGAGCTCGCGGAGTGGCGCGGCCCGGCGGCCACGCTGGTGCTCGACGACTTCCACGAGGCCGGTCCGGGCCCGGCGGTGCACGCGTTCACCGGAGCGCTCCTGCGCTCGCTGCCGCCCTCGCTTCGCGTCCTGATCGGCTCGCGCACCTCCCCTCCCCTCGGCCTCGAGCGCCTGCGGGTTCGCGGCGAGATCTTCGAGCTCGACTCGAGCCACCTCCGCTTCACGCGCGACGAGATGACCGCCCTGTTCGCCGAAGTCTGGAAGCGGCCGCTGGATGCCGACGGCATGGACGCGCTGGAGCGTGCGACGGCCGGCTGGCCGACGGCCGTGTACCTCGTGCACGAGGGATTGCGCCGCGAGCCGGAGCGCGGCGTCGCCGGCGTGCTCGCGGACCTTCGCGGCCCGGGCGTGGGACTCGAGGAGTTCCTCGCGGCCGAGGTGCACGCGCGGCTGGACGCCGCCGAGCGGCGCCTGCTCGAGCGCGTGGCCGCACTGCAGCGCTTCGACGCCGGGCTCGCGGCCGCGCTCACCGGTTCCCGCGACGCGACGGCGGTGCTGCGGCGCCTCACCCGGCGCGGGCTGGTGCGCAGCTTCGGGGCGTCGCACGAGGCCAGCTACGAGGTCCACGACCTGGTCCGGGAATTCCTGCGCCGGCGCATCGAGGCCGAGGGCGGACGGGAGGCGTGGGGCGCGCTCGAGGGGGACGCCGCGCGGGTGCTGGCCTCGCGGGGCGAGGACGAACGCGCGCTCCGCCACTTCCTGCTCTCCGGCAACCCCGGGGAGGCGTGCGCCCTGGCGCGCTCGCTCGCGCCGCGCCTGTTGCGGGAAGGTCGCGCCGCCACGCTGCGCCAGTACCTGCTCGACCTCCCCGCGCCGCGGATCGAGGAGGACGCCGACCTCGCCCTCGCGCTCGCCGACGCCCGGCTCGCGCTCAGCGAATGGGACGAGGCCGAGCGCGATTACGTGCGGATCCGCGGCCTCGCGGAATCGCTGGGACTGAAGGCGGAGGCGTGCCGCGCCATGCTCGGCCTGTGCAAGGTGCTCAACATGCGCGGCCGGCACGAGGAGGTGCTGGGGCTGGCCGAGCGCGGCCTCGCGAGCGCGGAAGGGCTCGATCCCGAACTCCGCATCCGGCTCCTCCAGCGCAAGGCCGGCGCCCACTTCTACCTCGGGCAGCCGCGGGCCGCGGTGCGCATCCTCGCGCAGGCGCGCGAGCTGCTCCCGGAGCGGCCGGACCCCGACCTCGAGCTGCCCACGCTGCACAACGCCGCGATGGCCTACGCCGCGATGGGGCACTTCCGCGACGCGATTCGCGCGTTCGAGGCGTCCCTCGCGCGGGTGCGCGGGTCGCGATCGCCCCGGGCGCCGCTCTACCTCTCCAACATGGCCTACCTGCTCGCCGAGATCGGCGAGCTGCCCGAGGCGCGCGCCGCGGCCGAGGAGGGCATCGAGGCCGCGCGCCGGTTCGGCAACCGCGCCCAGGAGATGACCTGCCGCGGCGCGCTCGCCCAGGTCCTCGCCGAGCTCGGGGACCTCGAGGGGGCCCTCGTGGGGCTGCGCGAGGCGGAGGATCTCAACCGCGAGCTGCGCATGGAGGTGATCGCCGGCGACCTGCTCGCCCTGCGCGGCCGGATCTTCTGCGCGCGCGGCCAGTA
Source organism: uncultured bacterium (assembly GCA_964542745.1). GTDB lineage: Bacteria > Eisenbacteria > RBG-16-71-46 > RBG-16-71-46 > RBG-16-71-46 > DATKAB01. The sequence continues at coordinate 38,418 of CAZIVR010000016.1, read as the reverse complement.
CCGCCGCGGCGCGGAATTCCTGGGCCAGGCGATCGACCGGCTGGGCGAGCGCGACCGCCCGCGGCAGGCCGAGTTCCGGGGGCTGCTGGCGTGGTGCGAGCTGCGCGCGGGCCGGCCCCACGTGGCGCGCGACATCCTCGCCGCCGCCGTGCCGCAGGCGGACGCCGGCGAGAACGATTACGAGCGCATGCGCACCCACTACTGGCTGGCCGAAACCCGTCTCGCGCTCGGGGACGCGCGCGGCGCCCGCGCGCCGCTCGAACTCGCCCTGCGGCTGGTTCGCGAGCTCGGCTACGGTTACTTCGTCCAGGTGCAGGCGCGCGAGGAGGCCTCGCCGCTGCTGCACGCGCTCGAACACGGCATCGAGGTGGACGTGGCCGCGGCGGGACTGGCGGCGGCGGGCCCGGGCGTCGAGGCGGCGCTGCTCGAGCGTCTCGACCGCGCCCGCACCGCGGGCGGCGAAGCGGCCGTCGCGGTGCTCGGGGAGGTCGGGGGACGGCGCTCGCGCGAGCGGCTCGCCCAGGTGGCGCCCAGGCGGCCCGCGCTGCGCCCGGCCATCCAGACCGCGATCCGCCACATTGACACCCGCCTCGCCCGCGGCGCGGCGGCCGCCGCGTCCTCCGGCCAGCCGGCCGTTCGCCTCACCCTGTTCGGGCAGCCCGCGCTCTCGGTGGGGGGCACCCCGGTCCCGGCCTCGGCGTGGCGATCGCAGCGCGCGTTCCAGATCCTCATCTATCTCTCGCTTCACCCGGCGGGGGCCAATCGCGACCAGCTGCTCGAGTGCTTCTGGCCCGGCCGCCAGCTCGCGGCGGGCAAGCGCAACTTCCATCCCACGCTCTCCTACATCCGCTCGGTGCTGCCCTCGGCGGAACGCGCGCCGCTGTTCCGCGACGGCGAGCGCTACCGGCTCGATCCCCGCTACCCGATCAGCACCGACGCCTGGGACTTCGACCGGTTCCTCGACGAGGCGCGCAACGCGGCGGACGCCGACGCGCGGCGCGAGGCGCTGCAGTCGGCCGCGGCGCTCGCCTCGCAGCCCTTCCTCGACGGGCTGTACGGGGACTGGGCCGACGAGGCGCAATCGCGGATGCGCGACCGTCTCGAGCAGATCCTGATCCGCAGCGGGGAACTGGAGCTCGAGCGCGGGCACCACGACCGCGCCCTGCCGCACTTCCGGCGCGCGGCGGAGCTCGACCCCTTCCGCGAGAAGACCCGCGTCTCGCTCATCGAGTGCCTCATGAAGTCGGGGAACCGGCGCGCGGCGCGGGTCGAGTACGAGAAGCTCGTCACCCTCCTGCGCCGCGAGCTCGACGTCGAGCCGCTGCCGGAGACCGCGGCCGAGGTCGCCGAGTTGCTCGGCGCCGAGCCCCGGACCGAGCCCGGGCCCGAGCCGCTGGAATCCGCGGATCCTCCTGTCCGGCAACGGGATGCCGCGCCCACTCAAGTCCACGTCAAGGCCCCGAGATGAAGGTGCTCCCGTGAAAGTGGGTCGTTGGGACTGGCAGGCGCTGTGGCGCGCGTCGGGTCCCCGGGGCGTCCGGGCCGCCTGGTCCCCGCTCCTGGGTCTCGCGGCCGCGCTGTGCCTCGCGGCGCCCCTCCAGGCCGCGCAGCCGATCATCTGGGACGACGACGAGGACGGCCTCGACGACCGCATGGAGTCGGTCCATCTCCTCGGCTACCGCTACTCGTTCGAGTACGGCGACTCCACGGCGCGCCAGCGCTTCGAGGTCAGCCGGGTGCTCGGCACCCTCGTGTACGGGGTGTACGTCGTCTACGACGCGCCGCCGAGCACCGCCCAGCTCGCTTCGCTCACGCTCCTCGGCATGCCGGTGCTGCACCGGTACGAGGCGGTTCCCGCGGTGCGCAGCGTCGCGACCTTCGGGCAGGCGGTCGCCGCGCGCGCCCTCCCGGGCGTGGAGCGGATCGAAGTCGTGCCCCTCGCGTACGGCTTCGGTCGCGAAGACGCCGCCAGCGCCGGAGTGCGTGACGCCACCCGCGAGGTCTTCCCGAGCTGGTCGGGCGTGGCGGGTAGCGACGGAAGCGGGGTCGTGGTCGCGATCCTCGACAGCGGCATCAACGACGCGCCCGAGGGCGGGTGGCCCGGGCACGAATCGCTGCTCGGCCGGATCGTGGGCGGCGCGACGTTCACCGCGGGCGACTCGCTCCTCGACACCCCGCGCGACGGCAGCGTGAATCCCTCCGACCACGGCGGCGCCGCGACGCGCGCGCACGGCACGCACGTGGCGGGCGCGGTGCTCGGCAGCGGCGGCGCCACCGGGTACGCCGCGGGAGTCGCGCCGGGCGCGCGCGCGGTGGACGTGAAGGTGATCGCCGACGCCGGCTTCGGCACCGGCGTCGCCGAGGCGCTCGACTGGTGCATCCACAACCGGGCCCGCGACTGGGGCGTGAGCGGCGTGCAGGGCATCCAGGTGATCAATCTCTCGCTCTCGAGCCTCGACCGCAGCGACGGCAACGACATCGCCGCCCGGCTGGCCGCCCGGGCCGTCGAGCTCGGGATCGTGGTGGTCGCGGCGGTGGGCAACGACTCCCGATCCAGCCACGTGCCCTCCCCCGCGAGCGGGGACGGCGTGCTCGCGATCGGCGCCTTCGACCCGCAGCGCACCGGGCGGGCGGACGACGACGTCTTCGCGGCCTATTCGAACACCGGCCCGCGCGCCGGGGATGGAGACTCCGATCCCTCGGACGAACAGAAGCCCGACCTGCTCGCCCCGGGCACCGCGGTCATGTCGGCCGACGGCGACCTCTCCACCGACGGCGCCCAGTACGTCCGCAAGAGCGGCACCAGCATGGCGGCCGCGATCGCCAGCGGGGTGGTGGCGCTGCTCAAGTCCGAGTTCCCCTCGCTGACCCCCGGCGAGGTCGCGAACGTCCTGCGGGCCACGGCGCGGCGCGCGCTGTCGGGACTCCCCGCGGGGATTCCCGGGCCCGACCCGCGCTGGCACTCCGCCCGCGGCTGGGGGGCGCTGGACGCCTACGCGGCTCGCCTCGAGCTGCTCGCGCCCGAAACGTCGCAGGTCCGCCGGCTGGCGCTCGGCGCCGACGCGGGCTCCGTGACGGCCACGATCTGGACCCAGCGGGAGCGCGGCGCCTCCCACTTCGTGCTGGAGCGCGCCGAGGACGTGAGCGGTACTCCGGGCACTTTCGCGGCGCTCGACTCGCTGCCCGCGACGGGAGACTCGTCGCTCGCCGCCACGAACCTCACCGCCTACACCTTCGCCCGCCCGACGCCGGCACTCGAACGGGGGCGCACGTGGTGGTACCGGACCGCCTTCACCGAGAACGGCACGCGCCACGTGGGACCGCACCGCGCGCTCGCGCTTCCCTCGGGCCCGCCGGTCGCGCGCCTCGAGTACCGCATCGTCCACAACGCCTTCGACCACGATCTCGACGGAAGCGTCGTGGCGGGCGGCACGATGGCCCCCTCGGGGAGCGGCCCCCCGGGGAACGCCGGAGCGCCGCCCGTCCTCTCCCTCCCCGGCACGTCGGCGGCCACGGGGAGCGACTGGATCTCCGGCGTCAGCACGTTCGGGAACATCGCCTGGGACTTCGCGGTCGAAGTGCCCGACGATTTCGCCCCGGGACGTCTTCCCCCGACGCCGCAGAACCCGTGGCGCCTCCGGCTCGCCGACCTCGGCTTCCTGAACCGGAGCGGCCGGATCGATAGCTTCCGGCTGGTCTGGTACGCGACCAGCGGGGAGTTCGTGTACCTCGGCGGCCCGGTCCCGATGCCGACGATCGAAGGCGGAACGGTGGAAGTCCAGGTGCCCGCACCCGTCACCGGCGTCGAGCCGGGCCGTCCCGACGGCGCGCTCCGCTTCGGCCCGAATCCCGTGCGCTCCGGCGGCCTGCTCCGCTGGTCCGGCGCCGCGGTCGCCTCGTCGGGGCTTCGCGTCTTCGACCTGGCCGGGCGCGAGGTCGCCCGCGTCGCGGCCGCGGGTCCGTCGGCGGAACTGCTGTGGGAGGCCCGCGACGCTTCGGGCCGGCCGCTTCCCGCGGGGATCTACCTCGCCCGCTCCGGCGGGGAGACCGTTCGCGTCGTGGTGCTGGGACGCTGACCCCGCCACCCGCTCCGGCGTCCCCGGTCAACTCCCACTCAAGCGCTCCCTCCCATCCTGTGCGCGTCGCGCGTCGCAGTGTTCGGGGGTCCCGGGTCGTCGAGACGCGGGGAACCCGGCGCACGAGGGTCCGGCTCCGCCCGGGAATCCAGCCCGGATCTGGTGAACCGGGTGGACCGGTCCTCGTGGAACCGCGGGAGCCGTGAACTCCCGCGGTTCCCCCCGCGCGGCGCCGCGTCCCTCAGCGTGCCGGAGCGGCGGCCGCCGAGTCGGGTGCCGCGGGCACGCTGGCCTCGGCCAGTTCCTTCAGGCTCGCGAGCCCCTTCTCGAAGTCCGGGCCCATCATCTTGTCGGGGCTCATGAACACCGACATGGCCTTGAACATGAAGTCGCTGGTGCCGTCCATGGTCCACGTCACGCGGGTTCCGGCGTCTTCCCGGGCGAAAGCGAAGCGGCTCTGGTTGACCGACTGCCACGGCTTCAGGAACTCGAGGCGGATGGCGACGCCCGAGGCGGGATCCGACTCGGTGATCGTCATGCGGCCCTCCCCCACGTCGTCGTTCCCGATCCAGTGGTAGATCGCGCCGGTGCCGGACTCCGCCCCGGAGAAATCCTTCTTCATCTGCGGGTCCAGCTTCTCCCAGGGCGACCACGCCTCCCAGCGGCGGAAGTCCGCGATCAGGGAGTGCACGGTCTCGGGTGGCGCCGCCACCACGGCGGACCGCTCGACCCGGTAGGTGCCGGGGCGCGAGGCGACGAACGCGGCCGCGGCGGCGAGGATGACCAGCAGGACCAGCAGCACCTTCTTCATGGAGCACCTCGCTGGAGGGATTGGGCGCCGGGGAACCGGCGCGCGCCGGAGCCCCGAGGATCGGCGGCAGGCTAGCGCGGCCCGCGCCTCGCGTCCACGCTCCCGCGAGGGCGCGGCCGGGCCTTGATGGGCGCGGGTCAAGCCCGGCCGCGAGCGCGCCGATGGCCTTGGCGACGCCCCGGGGCCGGCTGGACCTTTCGACCGCCGTGCCCCCGCGCACCCGCCATGAACCGATCCCACGTCTCCGCGACCCCGACTGCCGCCCCGCGATGCCATGGCCGGGCGGGCGTCCTCCTCGCTGCAGCGTTGGGGCTCGCCGCGACGGTGCCCGTGATGGTGCCGATCCCCGCGCGGGCCGAAGCGTCGCGCGCCGGGATGGTCGAGTTCCCGGGACGCGCGATGGGAACCGTCACGCGCGTCGCGATCGCGACCGCCGATTCCACGGCTTCCGCCCGGGTGGCCGCGATGGGGCACCGCGAGCTGGCGCGGGTGGACTCCCTGATGAGCAACTGGACCACCACGAGCGAGGTCGCGAGGATCAACCGCGAGGCGCACGCGGGCCCGATCCGGGTGCACGCTGAGGTGGGCCGGGTGATCGCGCGCGCGCTCGAGGTGGGCAGGGCGAGCGGCGGGGCCTTCGACCTCACCGTGGAGCCGCTGGTCCGCGCCTGGGGGTTCCTCGGCGGCCGCCCGCACGTCCCGGACTCCGCCGCCGTGGCCGACGCGTTTCGGTCGGTCGGGGCGCGCTTCGTCGAGTTCGATCCGGAGACCTCCCTCCTGCGGCTCGCGCACCCGGGCGCGCGGCTCGACCTCGGAGGGATCGCGAAGGGTTACGCCGTGGACCGCGCGGTCGAGGCGCTGGGCGCCGCCGGGGTCGAGGCGGCGCTGGTGGACGTCTCGGGGAACATGCGGGGGCTCGGAACGCGGCCGGGCTCCGACGGCTGGAGCATCGGGATCCGCGATCCACGCGACCGGGTCCGCTACTTCGCGAAACTTCGCCTCGGGCTCGAGGGGCTCTCGACCTCGGGCAAGTACGAGCAGTTCGTCTCCGCCGACGGCCGCACCTACGGTCACATCCTCGACCCGAGGACGGGACGCCCGGCCGAGGGGCTGATCTCCGTCACGGTTCTCGCCCCCAGCGCGATGGACGCGGACGCGTGGAGCACCGCGCTGTTCGTCCTCGGACCCGAGGAGGCGATGCGAGCCGCACGCGGCGACGCGGAAATCGCGGCGATCCTCGTGGAGCCCGGCGGCGACGGCCTCGACGTGGTGTGGGTGGAGCGCACGTTGCGCGGCCGCTTCGTCCTCGAACCCGCGGCTTCGCGCCTGTTCCGCGTCCGCTACTTCTGACGCGCGCGCCCGCGCCGTCGCGATCCGCACGTCCCCGGTTCGCGGGCGGGGGAATCCGCCGGATGCGAACCCACCGGCCGGGCCTCGCGCAACGCGGCCTGGGCCGGGCGACCCCGTTCGTCGCGAAGCCCTCCCGCGGGTGATTTGCCCCTCCCGTCTGGCGCGGTGATTGCCTGACCCCGCCGGGTCGCATCCGCGGGAACGTCGAACCGGTCCACCGGGCCGGCGGCGAACCCGCTCGCGGCGCACCCACGCGCGTGGCGTGTCGCGGGGCCGGAAAGCATCGGCGCCGGGACGGAGCGTGCAACGCGCACGGTACGGAGGGGGTCGAATCATGCAAAGCAGCAGGGACGGCTCCGCCCACGGGGCTCGTCTCGCCGTCGCGCTCCTGGCCCTGCCCGCCGCCATGCTCGGCTGCGCGGGTCCGGTCGCGCCGCCGCCTCCCCCCGGCGGAGGCCAGACGCTGCTGCTCAGCTACGACCGCTTCGGCACCGAGATCGAGCCCATCCTCGTGCGCCACGGCTGCGACGCCTCCGGCGACTGCCACGGCGGGGGCATCCGCGGCACGTTCCGGCTCTCGCCCCCGGGCGCCAAGAACCCGCGCTTCGATTTCGACCAGGCGGCGCTCCAGGTCTGGCCCGCCGACCGGGACGGCAGCCCGCTCCTGACCGAACCGCTCGCCCTCGCCGCCGGCGGGACGCCGCACGGGGTCAAGCCCTTCGCGGACACCGCCGACTCCGACTTCGTCGCGATCCGCAACTGGATCCGGGACGCCGAGGCGCGATGAATCTCCCGCGCCTCGCGCTCCTCGCCGCGCTGCTCGCGGTTCCGGCCCGCGGTCCGGCGGCTGCGGCCGACGCGTCGCAGGAGTCCGCCGCGGCCGCCGCGGACAGCCTCGCCTGGGCCGAGGACGACACGCCCGAGGAGTCCGCGCCCCCGGCGTCCGGGGCGCGGCGCTCCCCGCCGCTCGAAGCCCTGGTGCCCGCGCTCGCCACGAACGCCTACCGGATGAGCCCGGGGCCGCGCCCCTATCGCAACCGGCTCGCCTTCAGCCCCGGGTTCGGGGCGCTCGGGTCGGAGCGGCTGTTCGCGTTCCGCTTCGCCTACCACCCCGGCGACTGGCTGGGCTGGGAGGCCGCCATCGACCACAACCCCGCCCGGTCCGTGCACGCGGCGCGGCACTCCCTGAGCGCGCTGCTGCGCCGGCCGGTCGCCGGCCGGATCCAGCCCTACCTCGCCGCGGGCTACGGCATGTTCATGGTCTACCCGGGACGCTCGCTCAACGCGGATCCCGTGACCAAGAACGCGGTGAGCGCGGGAGGCGGGCTCGAGCTGTTCCTGCGCGACGACCTCGCCCTGCGCGGCGACCTGCGGAACGCCACGGTGTTCGGCCGCGACCGCGACCGCGACGGCGTGGTGACCTACTCCTACTTCGAACGATCCGTCGGGCTGGTGTTCTACCGCCCGATCGCACGCTGACCCGACGCCGACGAAGGAGCCGTTCCACCCATGCCCCGACGACCCGAGCTGTCCCCGCTTCGCACCTCGCTGTTTCCGATGGCGGCAGGGATGCTGCTCGTGGTTTGGCTGGCCGGCTGCCGGGGGAGCGCCCCGGACGACCTGATCCAGGAGGAGCCGACCACCGACGCGCTGGTGTTCGTGAAGACCGGCGCGGTCGAGACCCTGAACCGCAACTGGGCGCCCGGAAACCTCTACAAGCTGTCGCCGATCGCGCCCGACGGCGTGGTCACCCCCATCACCAACTTCACCGGGGCGAGCGTCTCCGACCCGGCGGTGTCGTTCGACGGCAAGCGCATCCTGTTCTCGATGCGGCCCCCGGGCGGCACCTGGCGGAACATCTACGAGATCCACGCGGACGGCACGGGCCTGCGGCAGGTGACGAGCGGCGGCGGCCACGACTTCGACCCGCTCTACCTCCCCGACGACCGCATCCTGTTCACCAGCTCCCGCGACAACGAGATGGACGAGTACAACCACTCGCCCGCCGAGCACCTCTACGTGTGCGACGCCGACGGCGGGAACCTCGAGCGCATCAGCTTCAACCAGAGCGACGACTTCGACCCCGAGCTGATGCCCGACGGCCGCATCGTCTACACGCGCTGGGAGCACTTCGGCCAGCAGAACCGCTTCCCGCTCTTCTTCACCCACCCGGACGGCAGCGGCACGTTCCACCTCTACGGTCCGCACGGCCGGAACTTCTTCCACGCGACGCCCACTCCCGACGGCCGGCTGATCGCGATCGAGTCCACCATGATCGAGGGCGACGCGGGCCCGATCGTGATGCTCAAGACCGAGTCGGGCCCGGCCGACCCGCTCAGCGGGCCGCAGTCCGACCACTGGGACGTGGTGACCGCGCAGGTCAACAACGACGGCGAGCCGTGGCCGTACGGCGCGTTCCGCTACCCGCGCGCCATCGGCGGCGGGCGTTTCGTGGCCTCCTACTCGCTGCCGGCCGCCACCGAGAACGACGTGGACTACGGGCTCTACACCTTCCGCCTCACGCAGACCGGCGCCGGCACCGCGGTCGACCCGGCGCGCTTCCAGCTGCAGAACCTGACCTTCCTCTACAACGATCCGGCCGCGCAGGAGTACGACGCGCAGCTGCTCGCCCCGCGCCCGCGGCCCCCGGTGATCCCCTCCACCCTCAACCGGTCGGTGGACTACGGGGTGTTCCTCGCCCAGGACGTCTTCAACCGCGGCCTCAACGACGGGCAGGAGCGGCCGGTCCGCGGCGTGGACGCGGTGGACAGCATCGCGGTGATCGCGGCCCGCCCGACCCGCCCCGGTGAGATGAACGACTTCTCGGCGAACGAATTCGAGAAGCGCGCCCTGATCGGCATGGCGCCGGTGGACCCCGACGGCTCGTTCCGCATCCGCGTGCCGGCCAACACCCCGATCAGCTTCGCCACCCTCGACGCGCAGGGCCGCGGCTTCGTGGTGAAGCGCACCCACCTGTACGTGCGCCCCGGAGAGGAGTTCGACCGCTGCGTCGGGTGCCACGAGGACCGCGCCGCGGGAGGCCCGGTGCCCACCAACCCGAACCCGATGGCGGCGTCGCACGCCCCCTTCGACCTGAACCTCCCGGCGTCGCAGTTCACGGTCATCAACTACCGCGACGACATCGGCCCGATCGTCGCCGCGAAGTGCGCCTCCTGCCACCGGCCGGTGGTCGTGGGTCCCGACACCACGGTGGCCGGGAACCTCGACCTCACCGCGGTGCCCGACACCACGGACATGGGGAGGATCTTCCCGCGCGGCTACCTCAACCTCTCGGGCGAGTCCATGAGCATGGCCACGCAGGTGGTGGTTCCCCCGTTCCCGCGCCGCTCGCGGCTGATCGACTACGTGCTGGGCCTCGGCTCGCGTTCGGGATCGGGATTCCACCCGACCGGCGCGGACTCGCTCACCGCGCGGGAGCGCCGCCTCTTCAACCTGTGGGTGATGCTGGGAGCGCAGTACAAGTGAGGGCGCCCCGGGCCATGGGGAACCGCCTCCGCCGCCTCGCGGGCATCGCCGCGCTGCTCGCCCTCGCCGCCGCGCCCGATTCCCCCGCGGCCGCCGGAGCGCGCGCGGAGCGTGCCGCCACCGGAGCGCCGGCCGAGGGCGTGAGCGTCTCCCCCGCGGAGGTCGCGGCGCGGGTGCGCGCCCACGAGCTCACCCTGCTGGACGGGCGCCGCGCCTCGGCGGCCGTGCGCCCCGGCGAGGTGGTCGTCCTCAACTTCTGGGCGACGTGGTGCCGCCCGTGCCTGCGCGAGCTGCCGGCGCTCGCGCGCCTCCACCGCGAGATCGCCCCGCGCGGCGGGCGCGTGGTCGCGGTGTCCATCGATGCGGAGCGCCGGAACGTCGAGCGCTTCACGCGCGCCCACGACCTCGACCTGCCGGTGGCCCACGACGGTCCCTCCGGCCTCGCCCGCCGGCTCGACCTGCGCGCGGTTCCGCTCACCCTGGTGCTCGACCGGTCGGGAACGCTGGCGTGGGCCTCGACGCGCACCGACGAGGCGGGCCTCGCCGCCACCCGCGCCGCGGTCCTGCGGCTGCTGGACGCGCCCGCGCCGCCGGCCCTGGCCGGAGAGGCGGAGGGCTCGCGATGAGGCGCCAGCTTCCGCGCGCGGGCCGGCTCGCCGCCGGGCTGCTGCTGCTGGCGTTCGCCTCCGGCTGCGCCGCGCAGGCGGTCCGGCCCTACCAGCGCGAGCATCTCGCCGACCCGATCGTCTCGTTCGAGGCGTCGGCCCGGAAGGAGGCGCGCCGCACCAAGTCGTTCGACGCCCGCGAGGGCTCGACCGGCGGCCACGGTGGTGCCGGAGGGGGCTGCGCGTGCAGCAACTGACCCGCGCCCTGCCCCTCGGGTTCGCCGTCGCGGCGCTGGCGGCCCTCGGCCCCGCCCCGGCGGCGTCGGCGCCCGCCGACCTGGCCCGCGGCGAGACCCTGCTCCGCCTGTTCGGGGACTCGCAGAACGTCGCGGTGCGCTCGCTGATGGGCGACTACCGCTTCGATCTCCCGCGCGACGCCGCGCTCGGGCTGCACTGGAACCACGAGCGCGTCGTGATCCCGGGCGTGGAGGCCCCGGCCGGCAGCGCCGAGGCGGTGGACGCCATCACCACCGCCAGCCGCCCGATCTCGGGCGACGCCTATCGCGACTTCATCAAGGTGCGCGACGAGTTCACCGGGACCCTGAGCCGGCCCCACGTGGCGATGGACTACTACTACTCGACGGAGAGCGACTTCCTCGGCCAGCAGGTGGGTGTGCGCGTGGACCGCGACCTGGCGGACCGCCTGTGGAACGTGGCGGTCGGGACGAGCGTCGGCTGGGACGCCATCTCGCCCCTGGCCGACGACGACACCGACACCGGCGCCGACACGCGGCGCACGCTGCACGCCAACGTGGTGGCCACGCGGGTGCTGACTCCGACCACGCTGCTCCGCGCGGGCGTCGAGGTCAACGTGGTGGACGGCCTCCAGCACAACCCCTACCGCAACGTGTACGCGGGCGGCGGGGTGGTTCCCGAGCGGCACCCGGACCACCGCGAGCGGCGCGACGCGTTCCTCAAGCTCAGCCAGTACTTCGAGAACCGCTCGAGCCTGCGGCTCCACTACCGGCTCTACCAGGACGACTGGGGCATCCTCTCCCACGAATCCGGCACGCGGCTCAGCCAGTACGTGACGTCCGGGATGTTCGCCAGCTACGAGTACCGCTACTACACCCAGACCGCGGCCGACTTCCATCGCGACCTCTACGCGTCGCCTTCCGGCGTGGGCGGCTTCCGTTCCGGCGACTACCGGATGGCCGCGCTCTCCTCCCACCTGTTCGGCGTGTCGTTGAACTTCGACCTCGGGATCCTCGCCGCCGAGGTTCCCGGGCTCCGCCGCCTCGGCATGCGGTTCGACTACGAGCGCTACTTCAACAGCAACAACTACTCCGCGAACATTCTCGAGACCGGAATGGAGTTCCGCTTCTGATGTTCCGCGATCGCGAGGAGGAAACCCACGTGCGTGCCCTGGTTCCGCTGACCCTTGCCCTCTCGCTGGCGGCCGCGACGGCCGCGGCGGCCGCGACCTTCGAGCGCACCCCGATCGCGCCGGACCAGGGGCTCGACGCCCTGACCCGCCGCGCGGCGCGCGAGCAGGTGGGCCGGGACGTGTTCTCGAATCCCTACGCCGCGGTGACGATCGGGAGCGTGGACGTCTACAACGTCTTCCCGTACGTCGAGGCCCGCACCTTCGAGGTGGTGTCCGACCCCCGCTGGAACCGGCTGGTGTACGGGGAGGCGGGCCGGACGCTCAAGGCCTACGACGGCGCGGGCACCGGCCCGGGTCCGCTGGCCGCCCCGCGCGGGATGGCGGTGGACGAATACCGGCGGCTCTACGTGGCCGACACCGGCAACGACCGCATCCTCGCCCTCGACGCGGTGACCGAGTACGGGGAGATCTCGCTGCGCCCGGCCTTCGAGGTCCGCGGGCTGGCGGGACCCTACGCGGTCGCCTACTCCGACGGCGGCACCCCGTTCGTTCCGGGCGACGATTTCCTCTACGTGGCCGACACCGGCCGCAATCGCGTCGCGCTGTTCGCGCTCGACCGCTCCGGCGCCGCGTTCCGCTCCGCGATCGGCGAGCTGGGCAGCGGGCGCGGGCGCTTCGCGGGCCCGATGGCCGTGGCGGCCGGGCGCGGCCCCGCGGGGCACGGCCCCGACGTGTACGTGGCCGACGCGCACAACCGCCGGATCGTGCGCCTGCGGCACGACGGAACCTCCCTCCGCTGGATCTCCGAGGGCGCGGTCGAAGCGGAGCTCGTCACCTCGCTCGACACCGACCAGTGGGGCAACGTCTACGCCGCCGCTCCCCACCGGGGAACGGTGCGGAAGTTCAACGCCGGCCTCGCGCCGGTGGCGGAGCTGGGCGGCGGGCTGAACCGTCCGCGCGCCTTCCATGTCCCCTTCGTCACGGTGAACGACCATCGCCTCGGCCGGACCGAGCGGGTGGGGCGCCCGAACGCGCTCGCGGTCGAGCAGTGGGGCGACGCGAGCGGACTCCAGCTCTGGAAGCTGGGCCTCGAGATCCCGAGCTTCGCAATCCGCCGGTCGCCGGTTCCCGAAGCGCAGTTCGACCTGACCGATCGGGCGGTCGTCACCCTCGAGTGCGTGGAGCCGCTCACCGGGCGCACGCTGTCGCGCCGGACGCTGGGCGAGCTCGACGCCGGGTCGCACGCGTTCGCGCTCGCCCCCGACGAGGCGGCCGAGGACCGGGGCGAGCGCCTGCTCCGGCTCTCGGCGGCCTCGGGCTACGCCGACGGCCCGGTCGCGCTCGCGCAGGCGCGTCTCGGCGCCCCGGGCGCCGGGCTTCCCGGCGCGGCCGGCCTCGTCGGCCACTCGCCGAACCCGGCCGGGGCCCGCACCCGCATCGCCTTCGTGGTCCCCGCCGGATCGGGCCCCGCGTCCCTCGTCCTGCTCGACGCCGCGGGCCGCCGCGTCCGGCTGCTCGGCGCGGCCCTCGCGCCGGGTCCGCAGTCGCTGGTCTGGGACGCCACCGACGACCGGGGCCGCGACGTGGCCGCGGGCGTCTACTTCTACCGGCTGGACGCGGGCGGCCAGCACTGGACCCGCAAGCTGGTGCTGGTGCGGTGACGGTGAGTCCTCCCCGAATCCGGTCCGCCATGGCGGGCACGACGCGCGGACCAGGGCGGTCGCGGGTCCTGCCGGCGCTCCTGCTCGCCGCGGGCGTGGTCTCGGCCGGGTGCCTCGGCGAGCCGAGGACCGAGGATCGCTGGACGCGCCTCGACGTGGAGCGCTCGAGCCTGAGCCCGGGCCAGGCGCTGCAGGCGGGAATCGCCGAGACCGTGACGGTTCGCACCGCGATCACCTACCGCAAGCTCCTCACCGGGTTCGCGGTCGCGGAGTTGCGCGCCAGCGCCACCGTCCCATCGGCCGGGGTGACGATCCATCCGCAGGCCCCGCGCGTCGCGATGGCGCAGGACATCGACCGCGTGCTCGCGGGTTCCGTCTCGCTCGGGCGCTCGGTGCGCGCCGTCACCGGGTGGGATCACCTGATCCAGCCGATCGAGTTCAGCTTCCGGGCCGTTCCCGCGGCGACCGTGGACTCCGCCGGGGTTCCGGTGGGCGCGACCTCGGGCCTGTTCCTCCTCTGCTACCTCGGGTCGGGTGTCGAGGTGCGCCTTCCGGGCGGACGCGACTCGATCGTCGTGACCCCCTTCGCTTCCTCGACGTACGAAGTGCTCCCGGTCGGGCTCGAGCTCCAGGTGACGCCGTGAACGGCGGGCTCCCGGCTCCGGTGTGGCTGTCGCTCGCGCTCCTCGGCGGGTCGGCCGCGTTCGACGGTCACCTCGCGGACTACCGCTGGGACGTGACGCCCCGCGCGTCGTGGGGTGCCCGCGCCCTCGTCGGCCGGGGCGCTTTCGCCGCCGGGCTGCGCGCGACCGGGGCGCGCACCACCCAGGGGATCGGCGTTCCCGATCCGTCCTCGGCCGCGAACGTGTCGTTCACCACGCTCGAGGGAATCGGCGAGGCGCGCCTCGCGAGCGCCGCCGGCTTCGAGATCGCGGGGCTCGCGAGCGGCGGCTGGATGCGGATCGGCTACCGGCCGGACCGCGTCGCGGTGCCCACCGGCGGCGGCCCGGACCTCGAGGTGCGGCTCGACCCGGTCCAAACGTGGATCGCGGGCGCGGGGTTCGCGGTGCGCCGCCCGGTCGCGGGCCCGTGGAGCGCGGGGCTCGCGCTCGAGCGTTGCGCCTTCCGCCTGCGGACCGCGCACCGCGCCGGCGCCGAGATCGTCACCACGCACGAAACCTTCGGGGACTGGAGCGGGCGCCTCGAGCTGGCGCGCCGCTTCGGCCGCACGTGAAAGGGACGTCATGACTCCGAACCGATCGGCCTTCCTGCGGCGTGGCCTCGCGCTCGCCGTCCTCCTGCTCGGCGTGCCGGCGGCGCCCTCGCTCGCCGGCGATTCCGGCGGCGACGCGGGCATCGAGTCTCCCGCACCGCCCGACCCGGCCGCCGCGCCCGCGACTTCCGAACCTTCGGCCGCGCCGGCGACGCCCGATCCTGCGGCCCCGCCCGCCGCGACGGCTCCCGCCCCGCGCCCGGGCGGGGACTTCCCCGCCAACCGCGCGATCTCCACCCGCAAGGTCCGGCTGACCGGCGGGCCGCGCCACGTGGTGCGCACCGGCCCCGGCGACCGTTTCGCGATCGCCGGCGTGTTCCCGGGCAAGACCGTGTTCCCGGTCATCGCCAAGAGCGGCGACTGGATCAACGTGCGGCTCTCCGAGACGGAGTCCGGCTGGGTGCACGCCTCGCTGTGCCGCGAGTTCGACGACATGGCCGACCTCGAGTTCCGCGCCAACCCGCGTCTCTACTCCCGCACCGGGAGCTACGTGCTCTCGGGCTACAGCGGCGCCTACGCGTTCGACCGGAAATCCAACTCCCTCGTCCTCGGAGGCCGGCTCGGCTACTACGTGTTCGACCGGCTGCAGGCCGAGGGGAGCCTCGGCTGGACGCACGTGCGCCGCCCCGCCGAGATCGTGGAGTCGCTGTTCGGCCTCACCCTCGAGGCCGAGGACTTCCACATGCTGTTCTACCACCTGGCCGCCACCTACGAGCTCCTGCCCGGACGCCAGATGGTGCCCTTCGTGAGCGCCGGCGTGGGCTCCTCGATCATGCAGGGGGACACCGAGACCAGCGTGAACTTCGGCGCGGGCACGCTGGTGTTCCTCTCCCGGCACGTGGCGATGCGCTGGGAGGTGAGGAACCACCAGCTGCGCTTCGGCAGCGAAGGCGCGCGCCGCACCCACAACAACGTCGAGTTCACGCTCGGATCCGGCGTTCTCTTCTAGGGAGGCAGCCATGGACGACCGCACCTTCCCCCGCCCTGCCGCGTTCGACCCGCTCCGTGGGGCGCGCCGCCTCGCGGGCGCGATCGGGCTCGCCGCCCTGCTGTGGGCGGTGCCCGCGGCCCGCGCCGAGCGGCCCGCCTCCGCGGCCCGCGCCGGGCTCGACCTCGCGCAAGCCGCGGCCCTCGCGTGGGCGCCGGACGCTGCCCTCACCTACGTGGAGAACGACGAGGACCTCGACGGGGACGGCCGCGCCGCGCGCTGGGGCTACCTGTTCCGCTCGCCCGCGCTCGGGAAATCGCGGGCCTACTCGGTGCGCGACGGCCGCATCGTGGTCGCCGAGGACCTCGACATGAAGTTCGACGCGCCGGCGCTCGCCTCCGACTGGATCGACAGCGGCCGGGCCCGCGAGGCCGCCGATCGCGGCCCCGCGCGGCGCTTCCTCGAGCGCCAGCGCGGCCGCCTCGCCACCATGCTGCTGATGCGGGGCCCGTTCCAGGACGGGGACCCGGACGAGACCACGTGGACCCTCATCTACACCGCGCCGGGGGCTCCCTCCCTGTTCGTGGTGGTGGATGCGGCGGGCGGCCGGGTGCGCCGCACGTGGAGGGGCTGATGCGCGCGATCCCGAGGCGGCTCGTCCCGCTCCTGGCCCTGGCCGCGCTGGCCGCGGGCCCGCTCCCCGCCCGCTCCCAGTCGCCCGACTCCCCCGCCGAGGTCCGCATCGAACGCGCGCGGCCGATGCGCGACCGCCGGCCGACGCTGCGCTTCCTGCGCGAGAACCGCGACTTCATCCGCGCCCGTTTCGACCGCCTGCGCGAGCGCCCGGTGGAGCGGGCCGCGGAAGCCGAGGCGCTCGACCCGCGCTACCTCGCCTACCCGCGCCTGCTGGCCGAGCTGAGCGCGGCACGCGACTCGGCGCTGGCCGGCGAGGACCTGAGGCGCCGTCACGCCCTGTTCGCGAGCGTCGCCGAGCTGGCGGCGCTCGAGGCCCAGCTCGACGGGCTCGAGCGCGGGCTCGCGTCGCAGCGCGGCCGCCTCGCCACGCTCGAGCGCGATTTCGCCGGGGACCGCCGCACCGAGCTCATGGTGCTGGTGAGCGGCCACGCCGCGGGCGCCGAGGTGACGGCGGTCAGCGTCGAGCTGGAGGACGGCGGCACCGTGACGGTGACCCTCGACGACGCGCAGCGCGAGGCGTTGCGGCAGGGCGGCATGGTCGAGGTGTTCCGCGGGTTCGTGGAGCCGCGCGAGCAGTCGGTCCGCGTCGGCCTCGCGGGGCCCGGCTGGCCCGCCGGGGACACGGGCTGGCTCGGGCTCGATCCCACGCGGGACCGCCTCACCCTGCTCCGGCTCGACCTCTCCACCGCCTCCCCGTCCCAGGGCGTCGCCTCGGCGCGCGCCGGGACCTGGGTCCACGCTCCTTCCTCCTTCTCCGTCGACGGCTGAGGGTCCGGGCGTGCGACGACACGGGATCGTTCGCGGTCTCGCGGCTCCGGCCGTGGCGTGGATCGCGCTCGCCTGCGCCGCGTCCCCGGCGGACGCGAAGCGAAGCCCGGCGCGGCCCGCGGAGCCGCCCGCGGCGCCCTCCGCCGCCGGGACGCGCGCGCCGGTGGCGGAGCGGGTCGAGGATTTCGACCTGCGCCTCGCGCGCGCCGCCGAGCGCTTCGCGGCGGGCGATCCGTGGGGCGTGTTCCTCCAGCTCGACGGGCTGCCCCTCGATTCGCTGGAGCGGCGCCCCGGGGCGGATCGTGCCGCGTTCCTGCTCGCGCAGGCGCACCGCGCCACCGGCAGCCGGGAAGGGTTCGCGCGGGTGGCCGAGTGCGTGTCGCGCTGGTCGCTCGACACCGGCTACACGCGATGGCTGGCCTCGCAGTGGGTGCTGGACCGGGCCGAGGCCGAGGGAGCGATTCCCGCCGGGGCCGCGGATCTCTTCCCCTCCAACGCCGGGTTCGCGCGGGCCTTCGCGGCGCTGGCGGCGGGAGATTCGTCGGCGGCGCCGGAGGGCGCGGCGCTCGTCACGACCACCGCGGCCGGCGCGGACCTCGCCGGCGCGCTCGCGATCCGCGCGGCGGCGCGATCCCTCGCGCGCGGGGAGGATCCGCGCGCGCGGCTCGCGGCCGTTCCGCCGCACAGCCGCTACCGGGAGCGCGCGCTCCGGATCGCGGCCACGATCTCGATCGAGCGCGGCGAGCCGGATTCGGCGCGCGCCGACCTCGAGCGCGTCGCCGCGTCGCCCGGGCCCGGGCGCGGTGAGGCGTGGGCCGCGCTCGCCGGGCTCGAGATGGATGCGGGCCGCTGGGCGAGCGCCGAGAGCCTCTACGCGCTCGCCGAAGCCGACTGGCGCGACGAGCGCGACAGCCTCGCGGCGCGGCTCGCCGCCGGGCGTTTCGACGACCTTTGGGAGGCCTGGCGCCGGCCGCGGTCGCCGTCCCCGGCGTTTCCCCTGCGGGCGCTGCTCTCCGACGACCTCGGCCTCCTGTGGTCCCGCGGGGCGTCGGCGGCTCCGGACCCGGGGCCGGCGGATCCCGCGCCCCGCCACCCGATCGCGCCTCCGCCCGCGGCCGACTGGCTGCGGATCGGGAGCTCCGAACGCGGCGTCGAGGAGGCGCGGGCTTCGCGCTACCGCTACGGTCGCGCGGCGGAGGACGAACGCGCGCGCCTCGCCGCGGTGCGCCGCTACCTGTCGTGGGGCGATCGCAACATCGCGCGCGAGGATTCCACGCTCGGCGCGCGCGCCGGTCTCCTCGCCGGGATCGCCGCGCGGCTCGACGAGTGGGACCGCCGGCTGGCGCGGGTTCGGGACGAGGCCATCCGGCGCATCGCCGCGCGTGCCCGGGCCCTCGCGGAGGAGGGCGCGCGCCAGCGGCTGGCGCTGGCCGGGATGCGGCGGATCGATCTCGCGGGTCCGTCGGCGGCGCGGGCGCCGCGCGCACCCGCCGGGATCCCCGACGCCGCGGTCCTCGTCGGCGGCGAGGAAGCCTTCGCCGACTCCGTGGTGGCGATCGCGCGAAGGATCGA
Organism: uncultured bacterium; assembly: GCA_964542745.1. GTDB lineage: Bacteria > Eisenbacteria > RBG-16-71-46 > RBG-16-71-46 > RBG-16-71-46 > DATKAB01. The sequence continues at coordinate 19,805 of CAZIVR010000016.1, read as the reverse complement.
GGTCGAGGGCCCGGAGAGCATCCGGCGCTCGTACGAGCAGGCGTGGCGGCCCGCACTCATCGATCGGGTCGGCCTGCTGGCGACGGGGTACGCGGAAGCGCGTGGCCATGCCGCGCGCCTCGACGCCGCGCTGGACTCGGCCCTCGCCGACGCCGCGGGCAGCGTCGCCCTTCGCGACCTCGAAGCACGGTTCGCCGCGGCCGGGCGGCTTGCCGATTCGCTGGGGCGGGAGCACGCCGCGCTCGCGAACCGCGTCGCGAGGGCCGCGGTGGTCGCCGCGCGCGCCGCGCACGAGGAACGGCGGGAAGGGCTCGAGTACGGGCTGGCCGCCGCGTCGTACGCCGCGAGCGTCGGCGCCGGAGCACCCGGCGAGGGGGCCCCGGGCGGGCCGGCCGGCGTTGCGGATTCCGTCGCCGGAGCGACCCGCAACCACGCCGCAAGCGCGAATGACGCGGCGGAGGCGGTGGGCGCGCGCGCCCTTCGCCGTCTCGAGCGATTCCTGACCGACCAGCCCCAATCGGTTGCCCGCGCGGAAGTTCGGTTTCGCCTCGCCGACCTGCTCCTGATCCGGGAGCGGGGCGCGTTCCGCGAGCGCATGGCCGAGTACGTGAGGCGCCAGGGCGAGGGACTCGACCCGGGTCCCCTGCCGGTCTCGGGAGACGTCGAGGCGCTCGGGCTCTACCGTGCGATCCTCCGCGAGGATCCGGGCTTCGCGCACCTCGACGCCGTGCGCTTCAACGTCGGCATGCTGCTGGCCGAATCCGGGGACCCCGAGGCCGAGGTCCACTTCACCGACCTGCTGCGACTGCACCCGGGCTCGGCTTACGCGCAGGAGGGCGCGGTCCGCCTCGGCGACCTCCGTTTCGCGAGCCGCCGCTTCCGCGAAGCGTCCGACCTCTACGCGCGCGCGGCCTCCGGGCCGGACCCCACGCTCGGCACGGTGGCCACCTACAAGCTCGGCTGGGCGGGCTTCCGGGACGAGCGCTTCCTCGACGCCGCCGTCGCCTTCCGCGACGTGCTCGACCGCTACGCCTCGGAGGAGCGCGCCGCGATCCGCGCCGACGTGGAGAAGGAGGCCGAGACCACCCTCGTGCAGGCGCTCGCGCGCGCGGGCGGGGCGCAGGCCTTCACGGAGCTCTTCGACGGAAGCCGGCCGCGCCCCCACGAGGAGCGCGTGCTGGCCTCGCTCGCGAACCAGTTCCGCCGCTACGACCGTCACGCCGACGCGATCGAGGCCGACCGCATGGCGCTCGCGCGGTACCCTTCGAGCCCGGGCGCGCTGGCCGCGGCCCGCCGCATGGCCGCGGGGTTCGAACGCTGGAACGATCCCGCGGCGGGGCGTGACGCGCTGCGCGAACTCGCGCCGCGCTTCGCCCCCGGGGGCGCGTGGGCGGCCGCCCAGGCCTCGGACTCGGTGCGCCGGGACGGCGCCGAGTTCGCGCGGCGCGCGTGGCTCTCGCTGGCCGCGCACCACCTGGCCGCGGCGCGGTCCCGCGACGGGCTCGCCGACTGGCGCGAGGCGCTCGCCCTCTACGAGACCCTGCTGGAGCGCTTCGGCGACGATCCCGGCACGCCGCGCCTGCGGCTCCACGCCGCCGAGGCGGCGGCGCGGCTCGAGCGCTACCCCGTGGCCCTCTCGCATCTCGCCCGCGCGTCCCGCTCCGGCGACGACAGCCTGCGGGTAATCGCCGACTGGCAGGCGGTGGCGGTGACCGACGCGTGGTACGCGCGGCGCCGCGGCGGCCGCCCCGACGGCTTCGAACCCGCGGCCGACTCGCTGGGGCGCGCGGTGCTGGCAGCCGCCGACCGGTTCCGCGACCGGCATCCCGGCGACCCGCGCCTCGCCGACCTCGCGTGGCGGCAGGGACAGATCGCGCTCGCCCACGGCTGGCACGAGCGCGCCGCCGCGGACTTCGGCCGCCTCGCGGAGCGCCATCCCGCCGACCGCCGCGCCCCCGAGGCGGCCGCGCTCCGGGCCGACGCCCTGTTCCGCCTCGACCGGTTCGCCGACGCCGGCGCCGCCTACGCGGCGGCGCACGCGCTGGCCCGGGCCGCGGGCGCGGACTCGCTCGCGCGCCGCACCGGGGACGCGGTGCCGATCAGCTACTACCGCCACGCGGAGGCGGCGGTGGCGGCCGACTCCACGGCGTTCGAGACCCACGCCCGGCGTTTCGAGCGGGTGGCGAAGGAATGGCCGGCGGATCCGCTGGCCGAGGTCGCGCGCTACCGCGCGGCGCGCGCGTGGCTGCGCGCCGGCCGCGACGGCGAAGGCGTGCGCGTGCTCCGGGAGCTGGCCGAGCGCCACCCGGACGGGGAGTTCGCGCGCGACGCGCACCTCGAGCTGGCCCGGGCGCTGGAGCGGCAGGGCCACCGCGACGAGGCGGCCACCGCGCTGGCGCGATTCGCCGCGGCGTTCCCCGCGGATTCGAGCGCGGGGGACGCGATGCTGCAGGCGGCCGACCTGTACCAGGCCGCCGGCCGCGAGGCCCCCGCGGACTCGATGCGCCTCGCCTACGTGCGACGCTTCCCCGCGGATCTCGAGACCGCGATGGAGGTCCACGAGGGACTCGCGCGCCGCGAGCTGGCCCGCGTGGGCCCGGGGCTGCCGCTCGCCTCGCTGTTGCCGCCTCCGCCTGCCGCGGCCGCGAAACCCGTGCGGGGGGCGAAGCCGCCTGCCGCTCGCCCGGTGCCCGCGTCCCGGCTCGCGGAGTACCTGGGCCTTGCCCAGAAGCATCCCGAGTTCGCCTCCCGGCCGCTGCTCGCCGAGATCCGGTTCCGGCAGGGCGAGGAGGCGCGTGCCGCGGGGAACGCGCTCGCGATCGGGCTGCCGCTCGAACGCTCGCTGCCCCCGCGGCAGAAGCTGCTCGACGAGGCGATCGCCCACTACCGGGCGAGCGCGGACTACGGCGTGGCCGAGTGGGCGCACGCCTCGGCGTGCCGGATCGGGCAGGCGCTGGTCGAGTTCGGGACCGCGCTGGAGCGGAGCGAGCGCCCGGCCGATCTCAAGGGGGACGACCTGCTGGCGTACGAGGACGTGCTCTTCGACCGGAGCCAGGTCTTCCACGACCGGGGCGAGGGGGTGTGGGTGGAACTGTTGCGCCAGAAGGGCCGCGGCGAAGCGGCCGGGAGTGATCCGTGGATCGCCGAGGCCCGCGGCGCCCTGTGGGCCCGGCTCGGTCTCCGGTTCGCCTACCGCCCCGAGGTGGCCTATCCCCTCGTGGGGGCGCAGGCCCCGGCGCGTCCCCGGCCCGCGAAGGCGGCGAAGGCCCCGAAGCCCGGCAAGCGCCCACGCGGCGGGGATCCCGCCGGACTCGCGAACCGCGGCGCCGCGGTGGCGGAAGGAGAAGGACGATGAGCGTCCGCCGCCGTCTCCCCGCTCCCGCGCGTCCCGGCTCCCGCGGTGCCGCCCGGACCGTCACGATGGTCCTGCTGCTGGCGCTCGCCGCGTCGGCCTCCGGATGCGCGTTCCAGGTTCTCGGCCGCAGGGTCGGCCTTCCGCTCCGCTCGCACCCCCCGCGCGAGACCGCGCACCAGCGGCAGGTGCGCGAACTCTCCGAGGCGGCCACGCTCGCCCCGTCCGAACCGTACTGGCCCTACGCGCTCGCGCGGCTCTATGTGGATGCGGACTCGCTGGGGAGGGCCGAGGCGCTGCTCGAGCGATCGCTCGCGCGGCGCGCCGACTACGCGCCGGCGCTGGCCCTGCGGGCGAGCCTCGATTACGCGGCCGGGCGGCACGACCGGGCGATCCGTGCGCTGGAAGCCGCGCTCGCACGTCCCGGCGCGTTTCCCGGCGGGCCGCCCCGCGAACTCCTCGAGGGCCTCGCGCTGCACTACGAGGCCGCCGGCCAGCCCGAACGGGCGCGCGCGACGGTCGCATCGCTGCCTCCGCGCCGCCCGGCGCCGGCGCTGGTCTACCTCGGGCTGCGCGGGGACGCTCCGGAAAACGTGGCCGAGGCGGCCGAGTCGGCGATGCGCGCCGAGCCCGGGAGCGCCGCCAACCAGAACAACTTCGGGATCGCGCGCCTGCGGGCCGGCGACCCGATCGCCGCGCGCAAGGCGCTGGAGCGGGCCGTGGCCCTCGACTCCACGCTGGCGGGCCCCTACTACAACCTCGCGATCCTCGAGAAGTACTACCTCTTCGAGGACGCGCGCGCCGCGGCGTGGTTCGAGCGCTACTGGCGGTTGTCGCAGGACGATCCCGACGGCCTGGCCGCGGAATTCGGCCGCACGCCGCGCCCGGCGCTGGCCCGGGATGGGGACTGAGCCATGAACCGTACTCCGCTCCTCCCGCTTTCCTCGAAGCTGGCGCGCGTGGCCGGGCTCGCGCTGCTGGTGGCGGGGCTCGCCGGGGTTCCCGACGCCCGCGCCGCCGGCGCGCGCCGCGACTCCCTCGCCGGGGCGGCGCGGCTCCGGGACGCCCGCAGGCCCGCCGCGGGCGCGGCGGCCGCGCGGGCCGCGAAGCCGGCGGCCCCCGCGCCCGCCGCCCGCACCCTCGATCCGGTCCACATCGAGGGCGAGCTCGACGTGCCCGAGGTGCTGTTCATCACCGCGCGCGACCAGCGCCGGGCGATCGGCTTCCAGCACGGGCGCTACCGGAAGTCGAGCCTCGAGCTCGCGCGCGAGACGCCGCTGCCCTCCCACGTGGTCCCGGGCCGCGCGGCCACGCCTCCCGCGGGAGCGCCGAAATGAGCGCCGTGCCCGCGCGCTTCGCGGCGATGGCGCCCCGCCCGCTGGTGTGGCGCCGCTCGCGCTTCGGCACCAACGCCGACCGCGTGGCGCGCGCGCTGCTCGTCGCGTCGGCGCTCTACCTGGTCCTGCTCCTCGTCGGCGCGCTGGTCGCGCCGCTGCGGCGACCCGCGACCCGCGTCGTGGAGCTGCCGGATCGCGAGGTCGCGCTCCTCATCGAGGAGCCCGAGATCGCGGCGCCGGTCGTGCCCGAAGCCGTGGAGCCGCCGATGGAGCAGGTGGCGGTGCGGCAGGTAGCCGACCCGCCGCTGCCCGAGGGGATCGTGAACGAGCCGCGAACCCTGCCCGTGCCGCTTCGCGAGCGGGAGCCCGCGCTCGACCCGGACGCCGGGCGCGAGGGTCGGCGGCGCGCCGAGGAGGCCACGGCCCGACTCGCCGGGGCGACCGCCGCGCTCGACGGGGCGTTGCAGGGACTCTCCGGCTCGCTGCGGGACGCCGGCGAGGGAACCCCCGAGCCCTCGCGGCGACGCCGGGCGCGCCGCGCCGGCGGCGGACGCGACGACGCCGCGCTCGCGGGCTACGGCGCCGGAGCGCCGGTCACCGGGGCGGCGGATCTCGAGCGCTCGGGGGTGGCCGGTTCCATCGTGGCGATCGGCGCGCTGGCGCCGGTGGCGGACGCCTCGGGCGGCGGGGACGCGGAGGCGCGTGCGCGCTCGGCGCCCAGCCCGTACCGCAGCAACGCCTCCCTGATGGCGGTGATCCAGCGCTACGCGGCCGGCATCCAGTTCTGCTACGAAAGCGAGCTCAACCGGCAGCCCGGCCTGCGCGGGAAGCTGGTGGTCGCGCTGACGGTCTCGGCCGCGGGGGACGTGAGCGAGGCGACCGTCACGCAGAACACGCTGGCCTCGTCCAAGATCGCCGCGTGCGCGCTCGCCCAGATCCGCCAGTGGAAGTTCCCGCCGGTGGCGGGCGGCTCCACGTCGTTCCAGACCCCGTTCGTCTTCACGCCGCCCGAGTAGCGGGCGGCGGCCGGCCGCGCCGGCGCCTCCTCAGCGCACCAGCAGGATCTTGCGCACCGCGGAGACGCCGTCGGTCTCGAGCCTCAGGAAGAAGAGCCCCGAGGGGACGCGCTGGCCACGGTCGTCGAGACCGGTCCATTCCACGCGCTGCGGCCCCGCGGCGAGCGGGCCCGCGAGGAGCGTGCTGACGCGGCGCCCCGCGGCGTCGAACACCGCGAGGTCGGCGCGGCGCGCCGGCTGCGCCAGCGCGAAGGCGGCCGTGACGCGCCCCAGGGTCGGGTTGGGTCCCACCGCCAGCTGCAGCGCGGGTCCCGCCGCGCGGGGCTCGACGGCGGTGGCGACGGTCGGGTCGTAGGTCACGTAGACCGGGCCGGTCCAGGTGATGGCGTTGTCGGCCTGCCGGATGCGGAGGTAGTAGTGGACCTCGGTGCCCTGCGGGAACACGGTCCGCTCCCGCCACGCGAACGAGGCGTTGTTGGTCGAGGTCGCCACCACCACCGCGCTGGAGGACCCGGTGATCCCGCGCAGCAACTCGATCTGGACCACCGAGTCGGCGGGGTCGGGATCGGTGACGCGCAGCGCGATGCGGATGCCCGCCGCGGCCGTCCACGCCTCGCCCATCGCGTGGCCGTCGGCGGTGAAATCCACCTCGATGTTGTGATCCTGGGTCGCGTAGGCGCGGCGCGCGGCGAGCGCGCCGAGGATCTCGCTCTTGGTGAGGCCGGCCGCGAGCGCCACGGTGCGCGTCTCGGTCGAGGCGCCCCAGTTGGCGTTGTGGTTGTCCTGGTCGCCGCTCGGCGAAACCCGGTGGCCCATGCGCAGCGCGGACTGGAACAGGATCTCGTTCCCGGTGGTGCTGCCCACGTCCGCCTCGGTGGTCGAGGTGGAGAAGGCGGGCCCGCTGATCAGCGCCATCAGGTGCACCACGGCGCGGCTGTCGGTGGTGATCGCGTAGCTGTTGAAGTCGCCGCTCACCGGGTGGCACCACGAGACCAGCTTGGGGTAGGCGGCCGGCGGGTTCGCCACGTAGGCCGTGTAGAGGCCGGTGTAGTCGCCCTGCGCCACGAACACGTCGTAGTAGCCCGGTTCCCAGCCGAAGAGCTTGGGCGACTCGAACACGTTGGCGTGGCCGCCGGTCGCGATGATTCCCCACTCCTGCCCCCAGATCGCGACGAAGTTGCCGTCGGAGTTGGCGGAGGCGGCCTGGGCCATGCCGAGCGCGTAGGCGCCGAGCGAGTCGAGGCCGGCGGAGGTGTGGTTGTGCTCGGTGACGGCGAGGAAGTCGAGAGGGGTGGGCGCGCCGGTGCGCGCGTAGTTGTAGGCCTGCGCCGGGGTCAGCGAGCCGTCCGAGTAGCTGGTGTGCGAATGGAGGTTCCCGAAGAAGTGCGAGTAGCCGGGATCCGGATTCGGCAGGGTGCCGGGAAGCGGCGCGGAACAGGACCCGTTCGAGATCGCGCTCGTGTTCGGAACCTCGTCCTGCGCCTTGAGCGCGAAGCACCACGTCGAATCGGGATCGAGCCCGAACACGAACAGCGTCTCCGGGGTCCCGCCGGCGTTGGGCAGCGGCTCCACGGTCCAGCGATCGAGGTCGGCGGCGGCGTCGAAGGTGCCCGCGGTGATCGAGGCGTGGGCCACCTTGATGATGTAGGCGCTGGCGGTGCCGGTGGCCCCGTCGTCGCCGGGCGCGGTCCACGTCAGGCGGATTTCGCCGGGGAACGAGCCGGGCGCGGCGAGCAGGTCGGAAACGGTCCCCGGGGCGGTGACGTCGCCGAGGCTTCCGTTGGTGGCGCACATCGTCGTGTCGCGCCACGCGAAGTTGGAGGACCCGTTCGGGAGGGCGGCCCACACCCGTCCGGTGTTGCCGGAGGCGCTCGGGTAGGTCACCTGGTGCACGACCGTGGCGTTCAGCAGGCGGTCCGAGACGAGGTACACGTCGTCCCCGGTGTTGTTCAGGTAGGCCTGGGAGGCGTTGGTGATGCCGCGAACCACCCGGAACTCACCGGGCCCGATCACCGGGTTGGTCGAGCAGGCCGGGTCGAGGTCCTCGGGGATCCTCGCCCGCACGGCGGTCTGGCCGATGGTGACGGCGTCGTCGATCGCCCAGCCGGTCATGTCGATCGCGGTCGAGCCCGCGTTGTAGATCTCCACCTTCTCGTTCAGCCAGGTGTCGGTGCCGATCGGGTCGGGCAGGATCTCGTTGATGCGCACCTGCGCGGCGGCCGGCAGCGGGGCGCCGAGGAGTGCGAGCGAGACGAGGAGCGCGGGCCCGGCGGGCCGGCGGGTACGACGGGACACTGGGCCCAACGGGGAGGGCCTCCTGCGGCGCGAGGTTGGATTTCCTGTGAAGGTGCCGCGGGAAGTGTAGCAGGGCGAGGGATCCGTGGGGAACGCCAATTCGGCCCGGGGCGAGGAGACTCCCCCGCCGCGGGCACCTGGCCCTACCCCGGCCGGGCGCCGTCGCGCCCGCGGCCCGCGGGGCCCGCCGGCCCGCTAGACGCGATCCCCCGAGATGTAGCGGGTCAGGTCGCCGACCTCGACGGCGCGCAGGTCCGAGACGTACTTGACCAGGTCGCCGATCGAGATCACGCCGGCCAGCTCGCTCCCCCGGACCACGGGCAGGTGCCGGATGCGCTCGCGGGTCATGAGCGCCATGCACTCGTCCACCGAGGCGTCGGGGTCCACCGAGACGAGGCGGGCCGTCATCACCTCGCGCAGGGCCGTTTCGCGCGCGGGTTTCTCGGGCAGGGCCACCCGGCGCAGGATGTCGCGCTCGGTGAAGATGCCGGCGATCCCCTTCGGGTCGAGCACCACGATCGAGCCGATGTTGTGCTCCACCATGCGGCGGATGGCGTCGTAGACGCTGGCCTCGGAGGGCAGCGTGTGGACCGGGCCTGGCTTGGCGGCGAGGATCTCCGAAACGCGAGGCATGCAACCTCCTCGGAACCGGGCCCGCCGCGCCGGACCGGATCGTGCCGGCGGGGCGCGACGGGGCGCGACTCCCCCAGCGCCGACGGGAGGAGGGACCGGCCGGGTCTCGGGGGCCACGCCCTCCCGCGACGCCCCGCCATGTTCCGCCCGCGGCGCCCGGCGATCAACCCCAATCGCGGGGCCCGAACGCCTCACGCCCGATCCCGGGTTCTGGCAAGATGCCGCGCGTGACCTCCTCCTCGCCCTCGATCCCCGGCGGCCCCGCCGTCCTGCGCGATCTCCCGGCCCGCTTCACCTACATCGGGAAGCCCGAGGAACCCGCGCGGGTGGACGTGGTGAGGCGGCCGCGGCCCGAGCGCCTGCGCCGGGCGGCGCGGGCCTGGGCGGTGTGCTGGGGCGCGGCCGCCGTGGCGGTCTTCATTCCCCTGCTCCACTTCCTGCTGGTGCCGGCGTTCGCGATCGCCGGCCCGCTGGTGGCGCGCTCGCGATGGTTGGAGCGCGCCACGATCCTCTCCGCGAGGGGGCGCTGCCCGGGCTGCGACGCGGCGCTCGATCTCGCGCTGCGCGTGCCCGCCGGGGCGGAGCTGCCGTGGCGCTGCACCGCCTGCGGTCGCCCGCTGGTCCTGCGCCTCGACGTCTCGGTCCTCGAAGCGGGCGCCGGAGCCGCGACGTGAGCGCGGCGGACGAAGCGGCGGTGCGGGTGCGGATCCGCCGCCTCGAGCACGCCGCGGGGATCGAACTGCCGGCCTACGCCTCCAAGGCGGCGGCGGGAATGGACCTGCGGGCGGCGCTCGACGAGCCCGTCACCCTCGCGCCCGGCGCGATCGCACGGATACCGACCGGATTCGCCTTCGAGGTGCCCGACGGCTTCGAGATCCAGGTCCGCCCGCGCTCCGGGCTCGCCGCGCGGCACGGCGTCACCGTCGTCAACAGCCCGGGCACGGTGGATGCCGACTACCGCGGGGAGGTCGCCGTCGTCCTCGTGAACCACGGGAGCGAGCCGTTCGTGGTCGAACGCGGCATGCGGATCGCGCAGGTGGTGCTGGCCCGCGCGCCGCGCATCGAGTGGGTGGAGGCCGCGAGCTTGAGCGCCACGGCGCGCGGCGGCGGCGGCTTCGGCCACACGGGCTCCGCGTGAGCGGCGCTCCGATCCGGCCCATCGCCGCCGGGGTGCGCATCGGCCACGTCCACCTCAAGGTCGCGGACCTCGAGCGGGCGCTCGCGTTCTACTCGGGCGTGCTCGGCTTCGAGGTCACGCAGCGCGCCGGGCGGGGCGCGGCGTTCGTCTCGGCGGGCGGCTACCACCATCATCTGGCCTTCAACACGTGGGAAAGCCGCGACGGCTCTCCGCCGCCCCCGGGGACGACCGGCCTCTATCACGTCGCGATCCTCTACCCCACGCGCGGCGCGCTCGCCGACGCCCTGCGCCGGCTGGTCGCGGCGGGGATCCCCCTCGAGGGCGCCGCCGACCACGGCGTGAGCGAGGCGCTCTACCTCCGCGACCCGGACGGCAACGGCGTCGAGCTGTATCGTGACCGGCCCCCGGAGTCGTGGCCGCGCGACGCGGAGGGCGGGCTGGCGATGGAAACCCGCGCCCTCGATCTCGACGATCTCCTGCGGGAGCCGGAGGGGCCCTGACGCCCGCGCCGGGCCGCGGCGAAACCGCGCCGGTCGCGGCGGCGGGCCGCGGCGTCCGGCCCGCGCCCGGGGTGGTGCTAGGCTGCGGCCCGCCCGCGGGCGCCTGGAGGCAGGCCACCCGCCTCGTCGCTTCCCGATTCCCCCGCCCTCGCCCCGGAGAACCCGCCATGACCCGCCGCCTGCTCCCGCTCGTGCTGCTGTGCCTCGCCGCCGGGACCTCCCTCCCGCTCGCCGCCGCGGAGCGCTCCGAAATCCCCGCCCGATACCGGTGGGACCTGCGGGCGCTGTACCCGGACGAGGCGGCATGGCAGGCGGCGCGCGCCGGGCTGGAGAAGCGCATTCCCGGGATCGAGGCCTTCCGCGGACGACTCGCATCCTCCCCGGCGGAATTGCTCCGCGCGCTCGACACCCTCATGGACGTGGATCGCGACCTCGCGCGCCTCTACACGTACGCCAGCCAGCGCTCCGACGAGGACGCGCGGATCGCGAAGCACCTCGAGATGCGCGAGAACGCCGACCAGCTGCAGGTGCGCTTCTCGGCGGCCGCGGCGTTCCTGCGGCCCGAGATCCTCGCCCTCGGCGCCGACACGGTCCGGGCGTTCGTGGCGCGGGAGCCGGGGCTGGTGCCGTACCGGCCCTACCTCGAGGACCTCCTGCGCCGGGCGCCCCACACGCTGAGCGACGCGGAGGAGGCGATCGTGGCGAAGGCGGGCCGACTGACCGGGGCGGGCGGCACGGTGCGCGAGGTGTTCAAGAACGCCGAGATGCCCTACCCCACGATCCGGCTCTCGGACGGCAGCGACGTGCGGCTCGACGACGCGGCGTACACCCGCTACCGGGCGCTGGCCGGCCGTGCCGATCGCGAGTCGGTGTTCCAGGCCTTCTGGACGAAGCACCGCGAGTTCCAGGCCACGCTCGGCGCGGCGCTCAACGCCCAGGTGCAGGCGCACCTCTTCACCCGCGACGTCCGCAAGTTCGGCAGCTGCCTCGAGGCGGCCACGTTCCAGGGCAACATCCCGACCCGCGTCTACCGCCAGCTCCTCGCGGACGTGCGCGCGAACCTCCCCACGCTCCACCGCTACCTGAAGCTGCGGCGGCGCATGATGGGGCTCCGGGAACTGCGCTACTCCGACCTCTACGCGCCGATCGTGGCGAGCGTGGATCGCCGCTACACCCCGGAGGAGGCGATGGAGATGACCCTGCAGGCGGTCGCCCCGCTGGGCCGCGACTACGTGGACACCCTGCGATCGGGGTTCGCGAGCGGCTGGGTGGACTGGATGCCGAACACCGGCAAGGCGTCGGGGGCCTACAGCACCGGCGCGTACGGCGTGCATCCCTACCAGCTCCAGAACTTCACCGGGCTCTACGACGAGGTGAGCACGCTGGCCCACGAGTCCGGGCATTCGATGCACACGTTCCTCGCCGACCGGCACCAGCCCTACGTCACGCACGACTACGCGACCTTCGTGGCGGAGGTCGCCTCGACGCTCAACGAGAACCTGCTGTTCCACGCGCAGCTCGAGCGGACGCGCGACGTGCCGACGCGGCTCTTCCTGCTCGGCAGCTACCTCGACAACCTGCGCGGCACGCTGTTCCGCCAGACGCTGTTCGCCGACTTCGAGCTGCGGATCCACGAGCTGGCCGAAAAGGGCGAAACGCTGAGCGGCGAACGGCTCAGCGAGCTCTACCTCGAGATGGTGCGGGACTACTACGGCCACGCCCGGGGGGTGTGCCTCGTGGACCCGGTGATCGCCTACGAGTGGGCCTACATCGACCACTTCTTCTACAACTTCTACGTCTACCAGTACGCCACCAGCATCGTGGCCTCGACCGCCATCGCCAACGGCATCCGCGACGAGGCCCGCCAGTCGCCTCCGCGCACCGCGCGGCGGGACGCCTACCTGGCGATGATGGCGGCCGGCTCGTCGAAGTATCCGATCGAGCTCCTCAAGGACGCGGGCGTGGACATGACGACCTCCGCGCCGTTCCGGGCGGCGATCCGGGAGATGAACGCGGTCATGGACGAGATCGAGATGCTGCTGCGCGCCTCGCCCGCCCCGCGGCCCGGCGGGCGCTGACCCGCGGCGTTCGTCAGGGCCGGGGGCTCCCGCGCTCCCGATTCACAGCAGGCGCGAGAGCAGGGTGGCGATCCCGAGGAAGCTCAGGAAACCCGCCACGTCGGTGACCGTGGTCAGGATCACCGACGAGGACTGGGCGGGATCCTGCCGGGCCGCGGTGAGCGCCATCGGGATGGTGGCGCCCGCCAGGCCGGCGATCGTCATCGAGAGCACCATCGAGACCCCGATCACGAGCGCGAGGCCGGCGGAGCGGCTCCACAGCCACACGCCGGCCGAGGTGGTGAGCGCGACCAGCACGCCGTTCAGGGCGCCCGCCGTCAGCTCCTTGGCCGCCACGCGCCACCAGTGGCGCAGCCGGACCTCGCGCAGCGCGAGACCGCGCATCGTCACCGCCAGCGCCTGGGCTCCGGTGTTGCCGGACTGGCCGGCCACCACCGGCAGCAGCACCGCGAGCGCCGTGAAGCGGGCGATGGTGGCCTCGAACATCCCCACCACCGAGGCGGCGAGGAACGCGGTCAGCAGGTTGATCTGGAGCCACGGCAGCCTCTTCCGCACCGCGAACATCGGGTTCGACAGGGCCCGCTCCTCGGTGCTCACGCCCACCATCGTGACCAGGTCGGCGGTGGCCTCCTGCTCGAGGGTCCGCAGCAGTTCCGCCTGCCGCAGGACGCCCAGCAGGCGGCCCTGGAAATCCACGACCGCGAGGCTCGCGGCCCGCGTGGCCTCGAGCCGCTCGAGCACCTCTTCGCGCGACGAGGTGGCCCGCACCTCGGCCGCGGGCGTGAGCCCCAGCGACTCGAGCCGGGCGCCCCGGTCCGCCAGCACGAGGTCGAGGAGCGGGATCGCGCCGGCGAGCCGCCCCTCGTCGTCCACCACGAAGACGTCCTGCACGCGACGCTGGAGGGCCTTGAGCCGGCGCAGCACCTCGGCCACCGGCGTGTCCGGGCGGAACGCGGTCACCAGCGGATCCATCAGCGCGCCGGCGGTGTCGGCCGGATAGGAGGCGAGCTCGCGGAGCTCGCGCGCGGCCGGCTCGGGCAGCGCGCCGAGGCACCGATCGCGGGCCTCGGCGTCGAGGCGCGCCACCAGCGCGGCCGCGCGGCTCGGCTCGGCGCCGAGCAACAGGCCGCGGGCGCGCTCCGGCGCGAGGGCGGTGAGCGCGCGCGCCGCCACGTCGGGCGAGAGCCGCGTGAACACCTCGAGCCCCTGCCCGGCGGGAAGCGAATCGAACAGCGCGACGACCTCGCGGTCCGGGGCGGCGTCGAGCCGGCGCGCCGCGTCGTCGGGAAAATCCCGCACCAGCACCGCGGCCAGCCGTCGGCGGCCCTCGTCGAGGCCGCCGTTCGGGCTCCCGGGGCGCTCAGCGCGCGGCGGCATCGCCGTCCTCCCGGGCGCCGGCCGGGGTCTCGGGGGCGAGCGCGCTCACCAGCGCCGACAGCATTCCCGAAACCCCGGCCCAGTAGAGCTCGCCCAGCGCGCCCCCGGTGGAGGGGCCTCCGCCCTCGCGGCGCCGGAACGCCGCGTCCTCCAGCTCGCGCAGGGTCCGGAAGCGGATCGCCCCGAGGAACCGGCCCGCGTCGTCCACGACCGGGAGCGAGTGCACGTGCCGCCAGCCGGGATGCGCGATCACCTCGAGCCGCGAGAGTCCCGCGGGCACGCGGAAGGTCGCCTCGCGCATCACGGCGCGGAGCGTCTCGCGCTCGGGGCTCGCCAGCAGTTCGCGCAGGTTGAGCACGCCCACGAGCGTCCCGTCGCGCTCGACCACGTAGACGTTGTAGTGCGCCTCGCCCGGCCGCTCCATCAGGCGCGCCCGGGCGGCACGCACGTCGAGGTCGGTGGGAAGCGCCAACACGCGCGGGTCCATCAGGGCCGCGGCCGTGCCCTCGGGAGCCGCCAGCACCGGTTCGAGCGTCGCGCGGTCGCCCGGATCGAGGGTGGCGAGCAGCCGTTCGCGAGCGCCCGGATCGAGCCGGCGGAGCACCGCCGCGGCCGCGGCCGGCGACAGCCCCGCCAGCCGCTCGCGGGCCGCTTCTTCGGGCATGCGCTCCAGCGCCGCTCCCGCCTCGGCGGGCAGCATCCGCTCCAGCACCGCCGCGGCTTCCGCCGCGCCGCTCGCCGCGAGCAGCGCGGCGGCCGTGCCGGCCTCGAGCGCTTCCACCACCGACGCCGCGGCGGCGGGCTGCGACTCCAGGAGGGCGGCCGCCAGCCGCTCCTCCACCCGGTGCCTCGCGTCCATCTCCGGTCCTCCTCGGCTGCGCAGGCGCGCGCGGCCGCAGCGGCGCGCGCGCCTATACTAGCGGCCGACGCATCCGCCGCGAAGCCGAACCCCGACGACTGGAGGAGGTCCCCATGAACACGATGCTCGATGTGCAGGGCTGGCGGACGTCGCTCGCCGCCTCGTTCTCGAACCTGGGGGATACGATCGCCCTCTACCTGCCGCGCGTCGCGGCGGCCCTGCTGATCCTCGGAGCCGGATGGCTCACGGCGCGCGTGGCGGCGTGGGTCACGCGCTCGGTCCTGCGTCGCGCCGGGTTCGACCGCGCGGCGGACCGCATTCGCGCCGGCGAGATCCTGCGCCACGCCGGAATCTCGGCTCCCCCCTCGGGACTGGTGGGCCAGCTGGTGTTCTTCGTGCTGCTGATCGCCTTCGCGAGCGCCGCGGTGGATTTCCTCGGGCTGGTCGTGGTGACCGGCGCGCTGGCCTCGCTGGTGGCGTTCCTTCCCAAGCTGGTGGCGGCGGGACTGATCCTGCTGTTCGGGATGCTGCTCGGGCGCCTGGCGGCCAACCTCGTGAGCTCGGGGGCCGCCACGGCGCGGATTCCGCAGGCGGCGCGGCTCGGGGCGCTCGCCCACGGCGTGTTCCTGCTGGTGGCCGGCGTCATGGCCCTCGAGCGGATCGGGGTCGAGACCGAGATCCTCGTGCACACCGTCACCGTGGTCGTGGCCGCGGGCGCCGTCACGATGGGCGCTGCCTTCGCGCTCGGGGCGCGGCCGGTGGTGACCCACATCCTCGCCGGGCACTTCCTGCGCCAGAGTCTTCCCGGAGACCGCGTGGTGGAACTCGGGGGAATGCGCGGCGTCGTCGAGCGCGTCGGCGCCGTCGAGACGGTGCTGCGGGGCGACGAGCGCACCTGGAGCATCCCGAACGCCCGCATTCTCGACGAGGTCGTGACGCGCTGAGCGGGCACGGGGCCGCCCCGGCCGGGGGCGGCGCGGCCGGTGGCGGAGCGGAGCGACGAGGGGCTCAGCGCCCCCGGCGGCGCTCGAGGATGCGGCGCAGCACCATCACCTGTCCCGCGTGCCAGAGGTCGTGGTGGATCACCCCGTGCGCCTGGAGGTACTTCACGCTCCCGCCCGCCGTGGCGGGGCGCGCGAGCCCCGCGGGCCGCAGCCCGCGCACGGCGGCGCGCAGGGCCAGGTGCTCGCGGGCGAGTGTGGCGCGGGCCCGCACCCAGTCGCGGGCGCGGAACGCGGGAAAGTTCTCGGCGTCCGAGGGCGACCACGCGCGGCCCCGGAGCCGCCGGGCGACGGCCCGCTTCCACGCCGCCATGTGGAGCACGAGCTCGCCGATCGAGTGCGGGCACCCGGGCGGCCGCGCCGCCGCGTCCGCCGCCGAAACGCCCTCGAGGGCCTCGCGCACGGAGGGGCCGTGCCACGACGGCCCCTCCCACGCGCGGTCGAAGAGGTCGAGCAGCCGCGCCCTCTCGGTGCGGCCGGGAGCGGCGGGCCGCCTAGGGCGACGCGGAGGCGATTTCGGTGTCGGCATGTCGCCAGGCCCTTTCGCGGCGTTCCGCGACCTTCGCCGCTTCGGCGGTTTTCTTCTGGGCGCGCAGCGCCTGTTCCAGCCCCGTCAGCGCCCAGCCGGTTTCCGGGCGCACCTTCAGGTCGTCGCGGAAGACCTTCTCGGCCTCCGACGCGCGCCCCGCCTCCAGCAGCGCGGTTCCGAGGTCGTGCCGCGGGAAGAGCATCCAGTCGGGCGGCTCCGAATACTGCAGGCCGCGCTCCAGCTCGACGGCGCGCCGGAAGTGCTCGATCGCCCCGGCGGCACCTCCCGCGGCCCGGGCCATCGCGCCTTCCAGCGTGTGCTTCCCGATGTCGAGCAGCGTGCGGGACGGGTTGAAATTCTGCATCGCGCCCTCGGCCATCGCGTCGCGGAAGTAGAGGAGGCTGTCGAGCTCGAGCTTCGCCTCCGCCGGCCGCTTCTTCCCCGCGAAGGCCATCCCGCGCGCGAAATGCCAGAACGCGGTGGCGTAGAGCAGGCTCGCGGGCGGCGCCGGCTCGGCGAGGATGTCGTCCCAGCGGCCGAACTTGATCTCGACCGCGTAGGGCGCCACGTTGAAAAACTCCATGCCGGGCATCATCGCGTGCATCTCGGGGGAGACCGTGGCCGCGGTGGCGTGGCCGGCGGGGCGCGCCTCGCCGTAGCGGCCCTCGATCATCGAAACGAACGCCACGAAGTGACGGTTGTGGGCCAGGTAGGGCGTGTACAGCATCCCGGCGGTGGGCTCGGTGAAGTAACGCTCGTCCACCTTCACCGCCCGGCGATTGGCCTCCACCGCCTCCGCGAAGCGCCCGACGCGCTCGAAGATGTGCGAGGGCATGTGCACGAGGTGGCCCGCGTTCGGGGTCTTCCCCACCAGGAAGTCGGCGCTCGGCACCGCCCGGTCCGGGCGCGTGGACGCCTCGACGATGTGGATGTACAGGTGGTGCGCGCCGATGTGGTGCGGGTCGAGGCGCAGCGCCTTCTCGAGGGTGGCGGTGGCTTCGAGGGTGATGGGTCCGGGCTTCTGGTCCGCGGACCAGTAGCGCCAGGGCGTGACGTCCATGAGCGCCTCGGCGAACAGCGTGAGGATCTCGGCATCCTGCGGGTGGGCGCGCGCCACGTCCCGCATGGCGTCCGCGTAGGCCCGGTCGAGCGCCGTCGCGTCCTCGGGCCGGGCCGGGAAGGTGGAGGTCGTGCGCTTCGCGAGCGCCTCGATGAGCAGCCGCTCCCGGGCGCTCGCGCCCGCGGCGCGCTTCACCGCCTCCCGCGTCGCTTCGAAGGACAACGAATCGCGCCCCGGGATCCTCGGCATGTTGATGTTGTGGCCGAGGCTCAGGGCCAGCCCCCAGTACGCCATCGCGCACCCCGGGTCGAGGCGCGCGGCCTCCCGGAACGAGCGCTCGGCTTCCTCCGGATTGAAGGCGTGGAGAAGGCGGTAGCCCTGGTTGAAGAACGCCTGCGCCTCCGGCACGGAGGTCGTGATCGGGAACTTCGTCTCCCCGAGGCCGGGATCGAGCACCGGACGGGGCGCCTCGGCGGCCGGTGCCGCGGAGACCGCATGCGGCTGCGCGTGCCCGGCGGGAGCCAGCCACGCGGCGAGCGCCAGCGCGGCGGCGAGGATCGGAAGGCGACGGTCGGACATGGACATCCTCCCTGAGTGGGGACTTCGAACGGCGTTCTCTACTCCTGCACGTCGTACGCGAGCAGCGCCCTCACCGGGACCGGGGCGAGCTTCTCCCGCCCCCCGAGCCCGCGGAGTTCGATGAGGAACAGCAGCGCCTCCACCGTGGCCCCGAGCTGCCCGACCAGCTGCACCGTGGCGCCCGCCGTGCCCCCGGTGGCGAGCAGGTCGTCCACCACCACCACGCGCTGGCCCGGGCGCAACGCGTCGGCGTGGATCTCGAGCGTGTCCTCCCCGTACTCCAGCGAATAGAGCTGGCGCACCGTGCGCCCCGGCAGCTTACCGAACTTCCGCGCCGGCACCAGCGGAACGTTCCAGTGGAGCGCGAGCCCCGTGCCGAACACGAAGCCCCGCGACTCGATCGCCACCACCGCGTCGGGCCGGGCCGCGAGGGCCGCCATCTGGCGCACCGCGTCCGAGAGCGCGCCCGGATCGAGGAGCAGCGGCGTGATGTCCTTGAAGACGATGCCCTTGCGCGGGAAGTCGGGGACGTCGCGGATGTGGCGGGCCAGCTCGCTCATCGGGGGAACCTCCGGGATCAGCGTGGAAAGGCTTCGGTGTCGGCTTCTTCGGACTCGAGGGCCCGGCGCAGCTTGTCGAGGGCCCGGGCCTCGATCTGGCGCACGCGCTCGCGGGTGATCCCGAACCACTGCCCGGTCTCGGCGAGCGTGCGGTCCACGCCGTCGAGGAAACCGTAACGCAGCCGCAGGATCTGTTCCTCCCGCTGGCTGAGCGAGCGCAGCAGGCGGTCGAGCCGCTCGTGCCGCAGCTGCTGGTCCACGAGCTCCTCGACCGAGAGCGTGGGCTCCCCGACGTCCTCGGCCGAGAGGCCCTCGAACGCCGCGGTGCTCGACCCCTCGTCGAGCGAGCGGATGCCGGAGACCAGACCGGCGAGGCGCTCGGTGCGGCCGGCGCTGATCCCGAGCTCGCGGGCCATCTCGTCGAGGCGCGGTTCGCGCGCGAGCCTCGCCCGCAGGGTCCGCTCGGCGCGAACGAAGCGGTGGATCTGCTGGAACATCTGCACCGGGATGCGCACCGCGCGCCCCTGCTCCGCGATCGCGCGGAGGATGGACTGCCGGATCCAGATCGCCCCGTAGGTGCTGAAGCGGAGGCCGCGCTCGGGCTCGAAGCGGTCCACGGCCTGGATCAGCCCGAGGTTGCCCTCGGCGATCAGGTCGGCGAGCGAGAGTCCGCGGTTCCGGTAGTCGCGCGCGAGGTGCACGACCAGCCGCAGGTTGCCGAGGATCACGCGGCGGCGCGCCTCCGCGTCGCCGGCGCGGGCGAGCGCCGCGAGGCGCAGCAGCTCGGCGTGGGGCAGCAGCGGGAAACGGCCGATCTCCGCGAGGTACAGGTCGAGCAGGTCCCGGGGCGGCCCGGCCGCCCCCGTCGGCTCGGCCCCCGCCGCCTCCCCGGGGTCGCCCGCCGCGGCCGGCAACTCGATGGAGAGCCGCTCCGCCTCGCGCCGGAAGCCCTCGAGCAGCGCGGGATCGAAGTCGGGATCGAGCAGGAGGCGCTCGTAGTCGCCATCCACGATCCGCCCCCGCGGCCCGGCGCGCCGGAGCTCCTCGGCGAGCCGGTCGGCGTAGGAGTCCTTGCGGGGCCCGTTCACGGGGCCTCCGCGTCGGGACGGATCACGAAGCGCGCATGGCCCGCGGGAGCGTCGCTCCACTCCGCGCTCACCCCGACGACGCGGGCCGCGGGGGGACCCGCGCGCACCGCGAGGACGAACCGCTCGAGCGCCTCACGCGCGCCCTCGGCCTCGGCTTCCACGGAGCCGTCGGCGCGATTGCGCACCCAGCCCCGCAGCTCCTGTTCCTGTGCGCGGCGCAGCACGAAGTAACGAAATCCCACGCCCTGGACCCGACCCTGGATCTCGAGGTGAACCCGGTGCATGCGAACCGACCGGCGCGGGCCGGCGCGGTCCCGGGGAGAGGGGCGTGCACCGGCACGAAGGAAAATGGTCGGGGCGAGAGGATTTGAACCTCCGACCCCCTGGTCCCGAACCAGGTGCG
>CAZIVR010000015.1:0-45789 GCA_964542745.1 uncultured bacterium | reverse complement strand
CGGTGTAGAGCAGGAAGCGGGTCTTGAACCCCATGATCTCGCCGAGGTCGAGCGGCAGCAGATCGAAGAACAGGGTCCGGTCGGACTGCGTCTTCATGCTCACCATCTTGCCGCGGCTCGAGTCCGGCACCGCTTCGTAGATGGATTCGAGGTTCGTCGTCTTTCCGCTCAGGCCGGCCCCGTAGTAGACCAGCTTGGCGTTAATCTCCTTGCCCGAATAGCTCACGACGACCACGATGCGTCCCTCCTTGTGCGACCCCACCCTGTCGCGGAATGGTGCCCCACGGAGCCCCTTGCCGCCCTTTCTCCACGGGCATCCCGAAGGCGATGCGGGGCGTCCTCCCGCGGCTCCGAAGAGCCGCGGGCTACCCGACGGTCCCACACCCACCGGATGGGGTCGCGAACTCGTCCGTGACCGGTTCCTCCGGTCACCAAGATCGCGCGCGTCCTCACGGGGCGAACCGCGGGCCGCTGGCTGTCAGTGCGCTTATCGGCGCGCCGCGGAGCGGGCTTGAACGAAATCGTCGGGAGGCGGGCGACGGGTCGAGGAGGGGGCGGAAAGGCGGGGCGCGCGGGGACCACCGGGAGACGGCGCGGCCGGGCCGGCGGCGGGGCCCGGGACTAGGTGACAGGCGGGGCGGCGCGGGCAGCGCCCGCCGCCGATCAGGGGGTGGACGAACTCTGGTCGGGCGCCGTCCTGGAAGGAGGAGCCGGATGGCCCAGGGGGTGGATCCGGGTGTTCCACCAGCCGCTCTTCGACTAGTGGCTGCAGTCGGCGATCCTGACCGGCTCGATCGAGCTGCCGTCCTCGGACTGCCGCCGGTACCGGCGCGTGCTCTGGATCCCGCGCGGGTTCGACTGGGTGGACCCGCTCAAGGACGGGCGGGCCTACGAGAAGATACTCGACCTGCGGCTCACCAGCCGGAGCCGCATCGCCGCGGCGCGCGGCGACGACCTCGAGGAGATCCTCGACGAGCTGCAGCAGGAAGGAGGAGCTCGCCGCGGCGCGCGGGCTCACGCTCGGGCCTGCGCGGACGGCCCCACCCGGAGGACGCCGGCGCCCGCGGACGAGGACGACGATCCGAGCGACGACGACGAGGATGCCCCGGAGGAGGACGACGGGGACGACGAGCCGGGGCGGCCCGTCAGGAACGGGAAGCGCGTGGCTTCGAGGAGCGACAACGCACGGCAGTCCTCGGACCGGGTGTTCGCTGGCTCATCCGGGCGATAGCGCTCACTCCCCGTAGAGCAGCCTCATAGACTCCCTTCTCACCTCACTCAGTTGTTGCTTGGTCAGAGAGTCGATCTTGCCAAGCGCCTCCGAATAATTCAACGGGGAAGGCGCCTGAGTCTTCAGGCGTTCTCTTGAGTCAATACAAGCCTGAACGAACGCCGTTTGCTCCGCGAGGTCACGATACAGCCTGATCAGCAACGAGTCGCGTTGGAACCGTTCCGGGAGATTCAGGATCAGCAGGCCCCACCAAGACTCGTCCATAGGTTGAAGAGGAAGAACCCCGACTTGCCTGTTAGTCGCCATGAGTCGCAATTCTGAATCTATGATCTCGATGTTGCGTCCCGCGGCGCGTGTGTTTCTCTCAAGCGATCTACCCACGGCGTGCTCGATAGTCGCGTCTCTCAGACGCCGCTCTTCTAGGTGCTGGATGCGCAGCGACTCGCGCGCCGCACCCTCTTTGTTGCGCTGTTCCTTATCGACTGCGCGATCCCATCGCACAGAGAGGACCTGGGCGAAGACCACGGCCCCCAGGGCGAGAACGATCTCCATCTCTGGTCCTCGGTGCCTCTCGTGCTCCGGCAGGTGTCGGCCACGAAGCCGACGTGCACCCACCGCGGCCAGTGCGAGCAGGACGGCGCAGAGAAGCAGATGCACGGCCTGCGCCTGAGACTCGACCTCGTCGCTCTGTGACGACAACGCGCTCCAAGACAGAGTGAGTCCTGCGCCTGCCCAGAGGGAGCACTCCAACCAAAACAGGAAACTATGCGACCGCCGGAGTTTCTTCATGTCCCTTGGGCGATCGCAGGCAGTTTCTACTCCTCGAGCAGTCCCGGAATGTGCTTGTTCGCGCACGCTGGGGCCAGGCCCAGCTGGCGGGCGACCTTGCTCGCGGTCAGCACGTATTCCTCGCCGCGCGCCTCCGATGGCCGCTTGGGGGACCCTGTCCCCTTCGAGAACTGCGCCATCTTGCGGTTGCGCATTGCCTGAATACAGTGTGTCCGGACGACGATCTTCGCGTCCGGAGCACACTCCTCGATCATGCGGACGATTGCCCTGATCTCGATCCGGCGGCCCACCCTAGACGCGTCGCCCGGCTACGCCGCTTTCGGCAGCGCAGTGAGATTGAAAGCCTCGTCACTCAGTGGCGCGCCGACCAGCGAAGCGATCGGCTGAATCTCCAGCGTCGACTTCGTCCAAGCCACACGATCCAACTGATTGAATGGATCCTCGAGATCGGTCTTTCCCTGGATGCGCTTCAGTGCAGTAAACCACCGCGCTTCATCGTGATCGTCCGTCGCGAAGAGCATGTTGGCTTCCGCGCGGAATGCCTCAAGGCTCATAGCAGCTTCCGCGATGTCATCAAGTCCACGACGGAATGCAGCGCAGAATCGGTGGAACGCGACCGATGGGTCCTCACCGTTCTCAGTGAGGCCGCCCGGCTCAACACCGTGGCACCACCACTCGGCTTCCTCTCGCCCAATCACCGTGCGACCGGCGGCGGTAACAATCGCTTCGAAGGTCTGTCCGCGCACAACATGGCGAATTCGGAACAGAATCGGATAGTCGGACATCGGACCCTCCCTTGGCGTGCGCGTCGGGGTGGGCGGGCACTTCACAAGGGCGCCCGCACGCGCCAATCAACGAGTCGAGATGGCAGGTCTCGAAACGGGTGAAGAGACTATAGAAGCCCCCCGACACCGTCAATGAAACCAGATCGGATCCCCTTGGTTGTCAAGGCTGTCGTGTGGATCTTGGCGGGATCCGGATCCGGCGCAGATATTTGCGCCGTACGCTCTCACCCCTTCTTGACCCGGTTCATCCACCTCCCCCCGGGGGAGGACACCGGTCAGTCGGCGGACCCGGCGGGGCACGGTGGGCCCGGGGCCGCTGGCGAGGCCCGCGGACGGGTCGTCCGGCTTCCGGGCGAACAACGCGGAGCGCCGTCCGAGGTTCCGCCGGACCACCTCGCCCAGGATGTACGGGCAGGCGAGGGCGAAGATGGCACAGTCCCAGATCTCGTTCCGAGGGCGGGTCGGCTTCTACGCGCGGCCCCCGCCCTTGGGCACCGGCTGCTCGGCCGTGAGCCCCTTCACGAATTCCCCGTCGGCCCACTCGGGCAACTGCAGGTAGCCGGGGCCGGGACTGGCGTCTGTGATCCGGATACCGCCCAGCAGGGTGCACTTTCAGGTGTCGGTGCAGAGCGAGCACACCATTCACGGGTAGTGATTCTTCCTCGACTAGTTCGCTACCAGGGGCACGCCGAGGTGCTTCCCATTCCGTGCGGCCAACACTCGCCACTCGAACCCGTCCGCGAAGCGGCGGACCTCCCGTAGTTTTCAGAACTGGCAGGCGTCGTCCGGCTGGCAGGCGGCGTCAACGGCCACGCCCTGGACCCGGAGCTTCCGCCCGTTCTCGTGCGCTAAGGTCCGCAGGAGGAACTGATCGAGCCCCCGATGGGCTTTCGCCGCGTCCGGGCTGGCTCGGCGAGCACTGGCGTGGCGTTGCTGATGCGCTAGTCGGTGACCGCCGAAAGCTCCCGGAACAACCAGATCCCCTGGCGCTCGCGCACCTGGGTCTGGAGCTTCTCCCCCTGCGACTGGTAATGGGAGAGGAAGATCGGCTTCAGCGAGTCGCACTCCTCGCTGCGGAAGTAGCGGCAGGCGCGCGTGAACATCTCGTCGCGGCTCGAGTACACGAAGGCCGTGACCTCGGTGACCTTCTCGTACTGCTTGTCGCTGTAGGCGGTCTCGGGCGAGTCCTCCATGTCGAGCCACAGCGAGGCCCGCGGCTTGAGGACCTCGAAGGCGTGCTTGTGGGTCATCAGGTACTCCCACAGCCCGAAGATCTCGAGGGGAATGAAGCGCGGCGAGCCCTCGCCCTTCGAGCCCCGCGGACGGATGTGGCAGCGCACCAGCTTCTGACTCGCCATGTTCCCGCCTCCATGCCAGTCGCCGAGAGTCGGCCCGCGCGTTCCGCCCGCGCGCGGCGTGGCCCGCGCGGTCGCGGCCGGCGCGGCGCATCGTAGGCCCCGCCCCCTCGCCGGTCAACGGCCCGGGTGCGGCCGCCGCGGGCGCCCGGGAACCGGCTTCCCGGTCTTGACAGTGTTTCGAACCCCGCCTTAGCCTCCGGCGGCTTCCCATTCCCGGCCATGGAGGCCTCGAAAGGAGCCGACAGGATGTCCCGTCTGGTCTTCGGATGGATGACCGCGGCGATCGCGGGACTCCCGCTGCGCCTCGGCTATTTCCTCGCCGATCTCTTCGCCGGCCTTCACTGGCACGGCTTTCCCGCGCGCCGCCATGCGGTGATGGCCAACCTCGCCGTCATGCTGCCGCGCTCGGCGCGGCGCGACCGCGCCCGCGTCGGCCGGTCCATCGTCCGCGCCTACAACCGCATGCTGTTCGAGTTCTTCCGCCTCCCCCACCTGTCCCGCGAGGAGCTGCTCGGGGCGGTCGAGGTCCAGGGCCGGGAGCACCTGGAGCAGGCGGTCGCGCGCGGCCGCGGCGTGATCATCACCTGCAGCCACGTCGGCAACTGGGAGCTGGCGGCGGTGGTGGTGGCCCACTGGGGCTACACGCTGCACGCGGTCGCGGGGGTCCAGCTCTCGCGCTGGCTCACGCCCGCGGTGCGCGAGACCAAGACCGAACTGGCGATCCACACCGTGTCCCCCGAGGACGGCTTCCGCAAGCTGCTGCGCGCCCTCGAGCGCAACGAGCTGATCGCGCTGATGGTGGACGGCGACGTGTACAGCCACGGCGTGCAGGTCGAGCTGTTCGGCCGCGAGACGCGCTTCCCCGCCGGGCCGGGCGTGCTCGCCCAGCGGACCGGCGCGCTGATCGTGCCCGGGATCTGCGCGCGCGTGGGCCCGGGACGGTTCCGCATCCAGATCGAACCGGCGCTCGACCCGGCGGCCTTCCCCACCACCGCCGCGCTCTCGCAGGCGGTGGCGACGGTCACCGAGAGCCACATCCGGGCGCACGTGGACCAGTGGTGCATCTTCCGTCCGCTCTGGGAGCCGGCCGCGCAGGCCGCGCCGGAGCCGGCCGGGGAACGGCGGAGCGCCCGCGCGTGAAGGTCGGCATCGTCTCCCAGTCCTACTACCCCCGCTACGGGGGCGTCACCGAGCACGTGCACCACACCGCGGTCGAGCTGCGCCGCCGCGGGCACGACGTGACGATCATCACCAGCAAGTTCCGCGAGGGCGAGGCCGGGATCCCGGGCGTGGAGCGCATCGGGCACAACGTGCTGGTGCCCTTCAACCGCGCGTTCGTGGACTTCACGGTGGGCTGGGACCTGCGCCGCGACCTCGAGCGCATCTTCCAGCGCAAGGACTTCGATGTGCTGCACGTCCACTGCCCCACCGCGCCCTCGCTCCCGGTGCTCGCGATCGAGAGCGCGATCTGCCCGGTGGTCGGGACCTTCCACACCACCAGCGGACGCAGCCTGCTCATGGACCTGTTCCGGACCCGGCTCACCCGGGTCGTGGAGAAACTGAGCGGCCGCATCGCGGTCTCCCGCACCGCCCGCCAGACCGCCGAGCTCTACTTCCCCGGCCGCTACGAGATGATCCCGAACGGGGTGGACGTCGAGCGCTTCCACGCCGCGGTCGAGCCGTTCGAGGAGTGGCGCGACCCCGAGCGCGTGAACCTGCTGTTCGTGGGGCGCCTCGATCCGCGCAAGGGCATCGACCTGCTGATCGCGGCGATGCCCGAGATCCTCGAGCGCACCCGCAACCGGGCGCGCCTGCTGATCGTCGGCGACAGCTACCTGCGCCCCAAGTTCGAGGCCTCGGTGCCGCTCGCGGCGCGGCCGCACGTGCACTTCCTCGGGCACGTGCCGAGCGCGCAATTGCCGCGCTGGTACGCGACCGGCGACGTCTTCATCTCCCCCGCCTCGGGGCAGGAGAGCTTCGGCATCGTGCTGCTCGAGGCCATGGCGGCGGCCCGCTGCGTGGTGGCCTCGGACATCCCGGGCTACCGCTCGGTGGTGGTGCCCGACGTCAACGGCGTGCTGTTCCCGCCCGGCGACCGCGGCGCGCTGGCGCGCACCGTGGCGCGCCTCGTGGACGATCCGGAGGGGCGGCTCCTCACCGCCGGCCGCGGACGGGCGCGCGCGCTCGAGTTCGCCTGGCCGCGCGTGACCGAACGCATCGAGGCGGTCTACCGCGAAGCGATCACGCGCCGCGGCGCGGTCCACACCGCGGCCTGACGCGCATGAGCCGCGGCGCCCCGCCGCCCCTGATCCTGCAGCGGGATTTCGCGGCGCTGTGGGGCGGGCAGCTCATCTCGATCCTCGGCGACCGCCTGACCTACCTGGCGCTCGGCGGCCTGCTCCTCGAGCACACCAACCGCGGCGCCGACGCGCGCTACCCCGTGCTGCTGGCGATGCTCAACAACGTGATGGTCGCCCCGGTGCTGCTGTTCTCCCCCTTCACCGGCCCGTGGCTCGACCGCCTGAACCTGCGCACGGTGCTGATCCTCTCGGACCTGGCGCGCGCCGGGATCGTGCTGTTGATTCCCTGGGCCTACGGGCTCACCGGCCACACCGGCACCACGTTCGCGCTGGTCTTCCTGCTGTTCTGCTGCAACGTGCTGTTCCTGCCCGCCAAGAGCGCGATGACGCCCGAGATCGTGCGGCCCGACCAGCTGCTCGCCGCCAACTCGCTGCTCTCCATCGCGGGGATCGCGGCCACCGTGGTGGGCGCGCTGTTCGGCGGCTGGGTCGTGGACCACTGGGGCTGGACCACGGCGCTGTGGATCGACGCCGCGACCTACGCGGTCTCGGTCGGCTCGCTCGCCCTGATCCGCTACGCGCCCGTCCCGCCGGCCGCGCCGCGCGCCCCGATCGGGTGGCGCACCTACGTGAGCGAGGTCGGCGAGGGGTGGAGCCTGATCCGGCGCAACGCCCCGGTCGGCCTCGGGCTCCTGACGCTGGCCGCGGTCTGGATCGGCGGCGGCTTCATGCAGGTGGCGGGCAACCCGCACATCCAGCGGGCCGCGAGCATCCCGGGGATGGAGCGCGTGGGCCTGCTGCTCGCCGCGCTCGGCTTCGGGGCCGCGCTCGGCACCTGGTGGATCAACACGCACGGCCGGAACGTGCCGCGCCCGGTACTGCTGGGCATCGGGTTCCTGCTCGCCGGGGGAGCGCTGGTGGCCTTCGCGGTCACCACCCGCTTCGCGGTGTTCGCGATCGCCGCCTTCCTGGTCGGGGCGTTCATCGCGCCCGCCTTCGTGCTGTGCGAGACCCTGCTGCAGGAGGGCGTGGAGCTGGCGCGCCGCGGCCGCGTGTTCAGCGCGCGCGACTTCCTGATGCGCCTCGCCCTGCTGCTCAGCGGGCTCGCGGCCGCCTGGCTCGAGGCGGCGGCCGGCACGCGGTTCACGCTGCTGGTGTGCGCCGGGCTGGTGGCGGCGGTCGGCATGCTGGCGCTCGAGTGGGGCCGGCGGGATCCGGCCCTGAGGCGCCTGCCCGCGGGGATCGCCGGGACCTGACGCTGGCCGCGGCTCCGCGCGCGGGGCGCGACGCGATCCGGCGTCAGCCCATCCGGCGCGGCGGGTTCAGCGGCTCGAGATCCACGCCCCAGCGCTCGCGCAGCGCGGCGCGGAACGCGGCGGGATCCGCGTTCGATCCGACGCGCCGGCGGTAGAACTCGTAGGCCTCGGCGATCACCGCCCCGAACTCCTTGAACAACCGGCCGTCGGCGCGCGAGGCCGCGATGGCCTCGCCGCTGTGCGCCGCCAGCTCGTCGAGCACGCGGCGCGCGACCGCTTCCGGCGTCTCGGGCGCGGGCCCGCCGCCGGGTTCGGGAACCCGGGTCTGGACCGCTTCGGCCGCGGGCGGGGACACGATCGGGCCGAACGCGCTCGCCGGGAGCCGCGGCGGCCCGGCGTGGGCCTTCGCCTCCGCCCCGGACGGCGGCCCGGCCGCGGTGGCCGGCACGCGAGGCGGCGCCTCGCGGCCGGCGTGCGCCGCGGCCGAACCGTTCCCGGCGGGCGGGGTCTCCGCGTGCGCGGGGACCGGCGCGATCTCGAGGCCGTCCGGGCCGACCGCGAACGCCTCGCGGCAGCGCGGGCAGCGCACCCGGGCGCCTCCCGGACCGAGCAGCGCGGCGGGCAGCAGGTAGCGGGACTGGCAGTGCGGGCAGGTGACCGGCATGGGAAGGGTCGCGACCTCCGATGTCCCGCGATTCCGGTCGCGGGACGAGTCCCCGGGGTTATCGTCCCGGCCCCCCCGGAGGTTGAAGCCTATCCCGCGAGGGCCAGCTCGAGCGGCTCAGGGTAGCGGGCCAGCAGCGCGCGGCGAAGCGGCTCGTGCCCGGCGGCGACGAGGCGCGGGTCGCGCGCGGCCAGCGCCGCCGCCGCCCGGCTCGCCCGCTCCAGCAGCGCCTGGTCGCGGGCCAGGTCGGCGAGCCGGAGCCGCGGCAGGCCGCTCTGGAGCGTGCCCCACACCTCCCCCGGTCCACGCAGCCGCAGGTCGGCCTCGGCCAGCTCGAAACCGTCCTGCGTCTCGGCCATGAGCGCGAGGCGCTCGCGGGCGCGCGGGCTCGCGCCCGGGCCCGCCATCAGCACGCACACCGAACGGTGGGAGCCGCGGCCCACGCGGCCGCGCAGCTGGTGGAGCTGGGTGAGCCCGAAGCGCTCGGCGTCCCGCACCACCAGCACGGTGGCGTTGGGCACGTCCACGCCCACCTCGATCACGGTGGTCGCCACCAGCAACGCGGTTTCCCCGGCGGCGAAGCGCGCCATCGCCTCCTGCTTCTCGTCGGGCTTGAGCCGGCCGTGGAGCAGCCCGAGGGTCCGCCTGCGGAGCAGCGGGTGTCCGGAGAGCCGCGCGTGCTCGGCCTCGGCCGCCTTCGCCTCGGTCTTCCCGCCCTCCTCGACCAGCGGCGTCACCCAGTAGGCCTGACGCCCCGCGTCGAGCTCGCGGGCGAGGAACTCCATCACCTGCGGCATGCGCTCCTCGCCCGTGACGCGCGTCACGAGCCGCCCGCGTCCCGCCGGGCGCGCGGCGAGCCGGCTCACCTCGAGGTCGCCGTAGGCGGCCAGCATCAGGGTGCGCGGGATCGGCGTCGCGGTCAGCACCAGCACGTCCGGCATCGCCGCCTTGCGCGCGAGCGCGGCGCGCTGCTGGACGCCGAAGCGGTGCTGCTCGTCCACGATCGCGAGCGCGAGGCGCGGCAGCTCCACCTTCTCTACGATCAGCGCGTGGGTGCCGGCCACGATCATCGGCTCCCCCGCGGCGAGCCGTGCGGCGAGCGCGCGGCGCTCCGCCGCCGGGGTGGCCCCGGTCAGGGCCGCGACCGCCACACCCGCCGGTTCCGCGATGCGGGCCAGCGTCGCCGCGTGCTGGCGGGCCAGGATCTCGGTCGGGGCCATGAACGCCGCCTGGTGGCCCGCCTCCACCACGTGGAGCGCGGCGAGCGCCGCCACCACCGTCTTGCCGCTCCCCACGTCGCCGAGCAGGAGCCGCTGCATCGGCCGCGGCGCGGCGAGGTCGGCCACGATCTCCGCGAGCGCGCGGTCCTGGTCGGGGGTGAGCGCGTAGGGCAGCGCCGCGCGCGCCCGCGCCGCCCGCTCGCCGGGCGCGGCGGTGGCGAGGCCCCTGCCCTCGGCCCGCCGCGCCTCGCGCCGCACCGCGATCACCATCTGGAGCTGGAACAGCTCCTCGAACACCAGCCGCTCGCGCGCGGAGGCGAGCTGGGCCGCGTCGCCGGGGAAGTGCAAGCCCTCGAGCGCCTCGGCCAGCGGGCCCAGCCCCTCGGCGTCGCGCACCTCCGCCGGGAGCGGGTCCGGGAGCCTGGCCGCGACCGCGTCGAGCGCCGCGCGCATGGCGCGCCGCACGGTGCGGGCGCTGAGCCCGCGGGTGAGCGGGTGCACCGGCACCAGCCGCCCGGCGTGGAGCAGTTCCTCGACGTCGCCTTCCACCACCTCGAAGAGCGGGTTCAGCATGCGGCGCTCGACCGCGTCCCACTCGCCGCTCACCACCACCCGGGTGCCGGGCTTGAGCGTGCGCGCGAGGAACGGCTGGCCGAAGAAGTAGCAGCCGATCGTGCCGGTCGCGTCCTTCAGGGTGCACGAGAAGTCGGCGCGGCCGCCGCGCGTGCGCACCGCGGCCGCCTGCCGCACCACCCCGTCCACGGTGAGCAGCCGCCCCGGCTCGAGATCCGCGATCCGCACGAAGCGCCCGGCGTCGAGGTGGGTGCGCGGGTAGTGGCGGAGCAGGTGCTCGGCGGTGTGGAGGCCCAACTTCTCGAACAGGCGGGCCCGCTGGGGGCCCACCCCGGGCAGGAACTGCAGGCGGGTTTCGGGCTCGAGCGCGGGAGCGCGCGCGGCGGCGCGACGGGCTTCCATGGCCCGCAGCATAGTGGCACCCGGCCGGGGGCGTCTCGCCGGCGGCCCTCCTTTACATCCGCCCCCCGGCGCTGATAGTGTCCCCGGCCGCTTCGGACCCGCGCGGTTCCGGGCGTTCCGACGATCGCGACGAGGAGGTTTTTCGTGGCTTACAAGTGCGAAGTGTGCGGCAAGGGCAGGATGACGGGCCACGCGGTGAGCCACGCCCACAACGTCTCGAACCGCGTGTGGAACCCGAACCTCCAGAGCGTGCGCGCCCTGGTGGACGGCCGGGTCAAGGTGATCAACGCCTGCACCCGCTGCATCCGCGGCAACAAGGTGGTCAAGGCGGCCCGGGGCCGCCGGAGCGTGGGCACGGCCTAGGGCCGCCCCGGCGGTTCGCGGTCCATCGCGCGGCGCGGGGTTCCTCGCGCCGCGTTCGGCTTTTCAGGCCGCGTCCTTCCCGCCCTCTCCCATCGCCGCCCGCCATTCGAGCTGGCGGCGGGGCGCCGCCTCGCCCGGGGAGAGGCGCAGCGCTTCGGCGAACGCCGCGTTCGCCTCCCGGTCCCGCTCCAACGCCTTGTAGGCCCACCCCAGGTCCGCGTGGGTCGAGGCGTCGCCCGGCGCGAGCGCCAGCGACGCGAGCAGCGGCGCCTCGGCCCCCGCCGCGTCGCCGCGCAGCAGCCGCACCCTGCCGAGCAGCGCCAGCACGTCGGGCCAGCGCGGCCGGCGCGCGGCGAGCGCCTCGAGTCGCGCCTCGGCGCTCGCCGCGGCGCCGATCGCCAGCTCCACCACCGCCAGCTCGAGCGCCGCCACGTCGAGTCCCGGGGCGAGCTGGAGGGCGCGCCGGTAGGCGTCGCGCGCGTCGTCGAGCGCGCCGCCCGCCCGGTGGGCGCGCGCCAGCGCCACGTGCAGGTCCGGGTAGTCGGGCTGGATCGCGATCGCCCGCCGCAGCTCGGCCTCGGCGCCCCCGCCGCTCCCGGTGCCGAGCAGCTGCGCCGCCGAGCGCAGCGCCTCGCCCGGGAGCTCGCGATCGCGCGTGAACCCGCGGCGCAGCGCCCGCAGCGCCTCCTCGAAGCGCCCGCGCGCGTGCAGCACCAGCCCGAGCAGGCGCTGCGCGCGCGCGAACTGGCGGTTGGCCTCGACCGCGACCCCGAGCGAGGCCTCGGCCTCCTCGAGTGCCCCCTCGCGCGCGAGGCAGAGGCCGAGCCAGTAGCGCAGGTCGGGGTAGTCGGGGAAATCCGCGGCCGCGCGGCGCGCCTCGGCGGTCGCGCGCGGCCCGTCGCCGAGCTCGAGCGCGGCGCGGATCGCGAGCTTCCGCGCGGCGAGGTAGCGCGGGTGGATCGCCAGCGCCCGCTCCAGCTCGCGGAGCGCCTCCCCCGGATCGCCGGCCTCGAGCCACAGCCCGGCGAGCCGGTAGCGGAGGTCCGGCCAGCGCGGCCGCGCGGCGATGGCGCGGCGCAGGGCGTGGATGGCGCCCTCGAGATCCCCGGCCCGGAAGCACGCGAGCGCCTCGGCCGCCTCGCCCCCGGCGGGTTCGCCGCCCGGGAGGGCCCGCCAGTCGGGCGCGTCCCAGTCGGCGGGATCGAGCCCGCGCACGCGCGGCGGCGGCGCGAAGCCGGCCGCCAGCGCCGAGTCGAGCGCGAGCCGGGCCCCCGGCTCGTCGTGCGTGCGGTGGAAGCACACCGCCAGCAGCAGCAGGGCCTCGGAGAAGCGGGGACGGTCGTCGAGCGCGGCGCGCAGGTCGGCGATCGCCTCCTCGGTGCGTCCGGCCCGCTCGCGGAGCCGGGCGCGGTAGTAGCGCAGCTCGGGGAAGGCGGGGTGGTGCTCGAGGGCGCGGCCGAACTCCCGCTCGGCGCGCGCGTCGTCGCCGGCGTGGAAGCACGCGAGGCCCAGGTGGGCGCGCGCCTCGCCGGCGTAGCAGCGCGCCAGCAGGTGGTCGGGATCGTGGGGGTTCCGGATCTCGGCGACGGCGGCCTCGAACGCTTCGGCCGCGGGCTCGAACGCCCCGCGGTTGAAGTGCCGCATGCCGTCGGCGTAGCGCCGGTGGTGCCCCCACTCGCGAAGCGAGGAGAGGAACGTCACGGGTCGAACGGGGCCGGGCGGGCGGGGCCGTCGCCCCGCCCGCGCCGGGCTCAGTCCATCTGCCGCCGGAGGAACGCCGGGACCTCGAGCGAATCGCCGCGCTGCGGGGCCTTGCCCCAGCGGCTGCCGCGCGCGTCCTCGCGCTGCCACTGCGGGTGCCGCAGCTCGGCGTCGTCGGGGGCGGCCGCCGCGCGGGCCTTGTCCACCAGACGCAGCCGCGGCTCGGTCTGTCCGAAGCCGGTGGCCACGACGGTGATCAGGATCTCGCCGTCCATGTTGGGGTCGATCACGGCGCCGAAGATCACGTTGGCGTCCTCGCCCGCGGCGTTGACCACCACGCCCGCGGCCTCGTTCACCTCGTGGAGCGTCAGGTCGCGCCCGCCGGTGATGTTGACCAGCACGCCCTCGGCCCCCGAGATCGAGACGTCCTCGAGCAGCGGGCTCGACACGGCGGCCTGCGCGGCCTCGACCGAGCGGTTCTGGCCGCTCGCGCGGCCGGTGCCCATCAGGGCGTTGCCGCGGTTCGACATCACCGCCTTCACGTCGGCGAAGTCGAGGTTCACGAGCCCCGGCACCGTGACGAGGTCCGAGATGCCCTTGGTGGCCTTGAGCAGCACCTCGTCGGCCACCGCGAAGGAGTCGGTGAGGGTGGTGGCGCGGTCCACGACCGCCAGCAGGCGCTCGTTGGGGATCACGATCAGCGTGTCCACTTCCGCGCGCAGCTCGGCCAGCCCCTCCTCGGCCTGACGCAGCCGGCGCCGGCCCTCGAACGTGAACGGCTTGGTCACCACCGCCACGGTGAGGGCGCCCTGCGACTTGGCGATGCGCGCCACCACCGGCGCCGAGCCGGTGCCGGTGCCCCCGCCCATGCCGGCGGTGATGAACACCATGTCGCTGTCGGCGAGGGCGTCGCCGATCGCCTGCTCGTCCTCCTCGGCGGCCTTGCGGCCCACCGAGGGATCGCCGCCGGCGCCGAGGCCGCGCGTGGCGGTGCCGCCGATCTGGATGCGGTGCGGCGCGAGCGACTGGTTGAGCGCCTGGTGGTCGGTGTTGGCGACGATGAACTCCACGCCGCGCAGTCCGGCTCCGATCATGCGGTTGACGGCGTTGCCTCCCGCCCCGCCGCAACCGATGACCTTGAGCTTGGCCGAGTTGGTGCTTTCGAATTCCAGTTCGAACATGGCACGGCTCCCTGTGCCCGCCCCGCATCCGGGTCCCGGCGGAGGTTCCGCCGGCCGCCGCGGGAACGACGGTGAATGGTCTAGAACAAATCCGCGAACCAGCGGCGCAAATCGAACCCCGAGCGGCGCTCCCCGCTGACGCGCCGCTCCCGGGACTCCCCTCCTTCGGTCTGGGCGGCGTGCAGGACCAGCCCGACGCCCGTGGAGTAGCGCGGGTCGGCCACGTTCGCCGACAGCCCGCCCAGCCCGGCCGGGGCGCCGAGGCGCACCGGCATCTCGAACACCTGCTCGGCCAGCTCCACCACGCCCGGCATCAGCGAGGTGCCGCCGGTCAGGACCACGCCGCCCCCGAGCAGCTCGGCGAAGTGGTTCTTCTTCACTTCCTTGTTGGCCAGCGCGAAGATTTCCTCCATGCGCGGCTCGATCATCGAGCTCAGCACGTGGCGCGAGATCTCGCGGTCGGCGCGCCCCCCCACGCCGGGAACGGTCACCACCTGGTCGGCCGGCACCAGCGCCGCCAGCGCCGAGCCGTGCGCGATCTTGATCTGCTCGGCCTTGTCGATCGGCGTGCGCAGCCCGATCGCGATGTCGTTGGTCACGTTGGCCCCGCCGAACGGGATGATCGCGGTGTGGCGGATCGAGCCCTCGAAGAACACCGCCACGTCGGTGGTGCCGCCGCCGATGTCGAGCAGCACCACGCCGAGGTCGCGCTCGTCGTCCCCGAGCACCGCGTGGCTCGAGGCCAGCGGCTCGAGCACCAGGTCGCCGACCTTGAGCCCGGCGCGCTGGATCGAGCGGCAGATGTTCTTGGCCGAGGTCACCGCGCCGGTGATGATGTGCACCTCGGCCTCGAGGCGCACGCCGCTCATCCCGACCGGGTCCTTGATCCCGTCCTGGTCGTCCACGATGAATTCCTGCGGGATCACGTGGATGATCTCGCGGTCCATCGGGATCGCGATCGCCTTGGCGGCCTCCACCACGCGGTCCACGTCGGGGGCCCCGATCTCGTTGTCCTTGCGCGAGACCGCGATCACCCCGCGGCTGTTGATGCTGCGGATGTGGTCGCCCGCGATGCCGGCGGTGACCGCCTTGACCGGCACGCCGGCCATGCGCTCCGCCTCGTCCACCGCGCGCTGGATGCTCGCCACCGTCTTCTCGAGATCCACGACCACGCCGCGGCGCAGTCCCTCGCTCGGGGCGTTGCCCACGCCCACCACGCGCAGTTCCGGGCTCCCGTTCTGGTCGGCGATGATGCAGGAGATCTTGGTCGTGCCGATGTCGAGCCCGACGAACGTCCGTGTCGTCTGTCCCATGTCGAGATCACCTCCTTGTGACGAAGGCCATCCTAGCTGGTTCTGGCCGTTTCGCCACCCGGCGGGGCGGCGGGCCTCACGATCACCTGCTGGTCGAACCGCAGGTCCACTTCCTCGGCGACGGTGCCGCGCAGCTTCAGGTCCCCCAGCACCACCCGCAGCGCCGAGAGCGCGCGGGTTCCCGGGGGCCACGCCGGCGAGCGCACGCGCGTGCCGTTCATCAGGGTCAGGGAGGTCGAGCGTTCCTCGGACACGTCGATCTCGGAGACGTCGCCGCTGAGCTGCAGTTCGCGGCCGCCCAGCGCCTCGGCCCACGCCAGCCCGCGCGCGACCTGCGCGGTCCTCACCTGGGTCCCGGCCGGGAACTCGGCGAGCTCCGGCCCGACCAGCAGCGGCACGTCCGCCACCACGCCCTCGTCGAGGGGCGGCAGCAGCACGCCCGTCGAGTCGAGCTCCCACGGCGCGCCGTGCTTCACGAGCAGCACCGGCAGCCGCTCCTCGACGCGGATCCGGATCGAGCCCGGGAACGCGCGCGTGACCCGCGCGTGGGCCACCCGCGGGTGCATGAGCAGGGCCTGCCGCGCCCGGTCCAAGTCCACGCCGAACAGGTCGGCGCCGGCGGCGAGCCCCGAGGCCGCGAGGATCGTCCCGCGCTCGAGGTAGCGGGTCCCCTCGACGCGGATTTCCCGGACCGGCAGCAGGCGGTGGCGCCACTCGCCCCACGGGGCCTGCAGCGCGGCCGGGAGCGCGGCCAGCGCCAGTGCCGCCAGCGCGATCCGGCGCACCCGGCCGCCGCGGCGCCGGGCCCGCTCGGGCCGCAGCGCCCGTCCCTGGTAGAGGCTCATCGGGGCGCCCCCTCGGGCGCGGCCGCCGACCGCCGCAGGCGCGACAGCACCTCGTCGCCGAGCCGCCAGACGTCGCCCGCCCCGAGCGTGATCACGGTGTCGCCGGGACGCGCGGCGGCGGCCGCCGCGGCCGCGGCGGCCGGGCCGTCGGGCGCGTGCTCGACGTGGCGCGCGCCGTGAGCGCGGGCGCTCTCGGCCAGCGACGCGGCGGTGGCCCCCGGGATGGGCGCCTCGCCGGCCGCGTAGACGTCGAGGATCCAGACGTGGTCGGCGTCGCCGAAGCAGGCGCCGAACTCCTCGCGCAGCGCGGCGGTGCGGGAGTAGCGGTGGGGCTGGAACAGCACCAGCACGCGGCCGCCGAGGCCGCGCGCCGCGGCCAGCGTGGCGGCGATCTCGGTGGGGTGGTGCCCGTAGTCGTCCACCACGCGGACGCCGCCCAGCTCGCCGCGCGTCTCGAAGCGCCGCGACACGCCGTGGAAGGCCGCGAGCGACTCGGCGATCTGGTCGAAGGCGACCTCGACCTCGAGCCCGACCGCGACCGCGGCCAGCGCGTTCAGGACGTTGTGCATCCCGGGCAGGCGCAGCTCGAGGGTCCCGAGATCGCGCCCGGCCGAGGCGACGCCGAAACGCGAGCCGTGGGGAACGAGCTCGACGTTCACGGCGCGCACCTCGGCTTCGGGACGCGTTCCGTACAGCAGGGTGCGCTTGGTCACGCGCGGCAGGATCTCGCGCACCTGGGGATCGTCGGCGCACAGCACCGTCACGCCGTAGAAGGGGACGCGGTTGGCGAAGTACACGAACGCCTGCCGCACCGCCTCGAGGTCCGGGTAGTGGTCGAGGTGCTCGCGGTCGATGTTGGTGATCACCGCCACCGCCGGGTTGAGGCGCAGGAACGAGCCGTCGCTCTCGTCGGCCTCGGCCACCAGGAACTGCCCGTGGCCGAGCCGGGCGTTGGAGCCCAGCGCGTGGAGCCGCCCCCCCACGACGATGGTGGGATCGAGGCCGCCGCGCGCCAGCACCGCCGCCACCATCGAGGTGGTGGTGGTCTTGCCGTGCGAGCCGCCCACCGCGACGCCGTACTTCATGCGCATCAGCTCCGCCAGCATCTCGGCGCGCCCGATCACCGGCAGCCCGGCGGCGCGCGCCGCGACCAGCTCGGGATTGTCGGGGCGCACCGCGCTCGAGAACACCACGACCTGCGCCCCCGCCACGTTCGAGGCGTGGTGGCCGGGGAACACGCGGCCGCCGAGGCGCACCAGGCGGTCGGTGACCTCGCCGGTCTTGAGGTCGCTGCCGCTCACCTGGTAGCCCATGGTGAGCAGCACCTCGGCGATGCCCGACATGCCGGAGCCGCCGATGCCGATGAAGTGGATGCGGTGGGTGCGCCCGTACATCTAGCGCCCTCCCCCGTCGCTGGCGGCGCGCGCCTGCTCGCGGGCCACGCGGCGCCCCTGGCCCCAGCGCTGCAGGCTGCGCGCCAGGCGCTCGGCCGCGTCCGGGCGCGCGAAGGTGCGGGCGTGCGCGGACATCCGCGAGAGCGCCTGGCGGTCGGCGAGCAGGTGGGCGAGTTCCTTCGCCAGCCGCTCCCCGGTCAGCTCGCGGTCGAGGATCATGGCGGCCGCGCCGCGGTCCACGAGGTTCGAGGCGTTGACGGTCTGGTGGTCGTGGGCGGCGTACGGGTACGGCACCAGGATCGCGGGCGTGCCGCACACCGCGATCTCGGCGAGGGTCATGGCGCCCGAGCGGCACACGACGAGGTCGGCCGCCGCGTACGCCAGGTGGATGCGCGCGAGGAACGGCATCACGCGCGCCGGGAGCTGCTCCTGCTCCACCACGCCCCGGGCCCACTCGAAGTCGTCGCGACCGGTCTGCAGGATGAACTGGAGATCCACGCGGCCCTTGAGCC
Organism: uncultured bacterium; assembly: GCA_964542745.1. Classification (GTDB taxonomy): domain Bacteria; phylum Eisenbacteria; class RBG-16-71-46; order RBG-16-71-46; family RBG-16-71-46; genus DATKAB01. The sequence continues at coordinate 27,902 of CAZIVR010000015.1, read as the reverse complement.
TGCGCAGGGCTTCGAGCGCGGCCTCGTTGATGCGGTGCGCGCCCCGGCTGCCGCCGAACACGAACACGGTGGGTTTGCCCGGCGCGAGGCCGAACTCGGCGAGGGCGGCGGCCCGGTCGCCGGTGAGGATGTAGGCCCGCACCGGGTTGCCGGTCACCTTGAGGTTGTCCTTGCGGGCGAAGTACGAGCGCGCCTCGACGAACGACAGGTGCACCTCGTCGGCGAGCCGCGCCAGCCAGCGGTTCGACAGGCCCGGGATGCTGTTCTGCTCCTGCAGGATCAGGGGCCGGCGCAGCAGCCACGCCGCGAGCGCGATCGGGCCGCTCACGTAGCCGCCGGTGCCGAGCACCACGTCGGGCCGCTCGAGCAGGATCACCACCAGGGCCTGCAGGAACCCGATCGTGTTGGCGATCACCGCCCACGGCCAGCGCCACCACGCCCGGCGGGGAAACCCGCGGGTCAGGATCGTCCTCAGCCGGAACCCGGCCTGCGGCACCACCGTGGCCTCGAGCCCGCGCCCGCTCCCGACGAAGACGATCTCGTCGGAGGACCGCATGCGCTTCAGCTCCTCGGCGACCGCGATGCCGGGGTAGACGTGACCTCCCGTGCCGCCACCCGAAATCATGAACTTCATGCCGACTCCCGCGACCAGCGTTGCGCCGCCAGAGCCGCTTCGGTCTGGTTCAGGGCGCTGATGCGATAGAGCAGTCCCGCCGCCGCCATGTTGGCGAGCAGCGCGGAACCGCCGTACGAGACGAAGGGCAGGGGAAGCCCGGTGGTGGGCGCGAGTCCGGTCGCCACGGCCAGGTTGACCAGCGCGTACAGACCGATCTGCAGCGACAGGCCCGCCGCCAGCAGCGCCGCGAACGGGTCCTGGGCGCGCGCGGCCACCCGCAGGCCCCGCCACACCAGGAGCCCCAGCAGCACCAGCAGGCCGGTCGCTCCCACGAAACCGAGTTCCTCCGCCAGGATCGAGAAGATGAAGTCCGTGTGGGCCTCGGGCAGGAACAGGTACTTCTGGAGCCCCGCCCCGAGCCCCTTGCCGAGCACCCCGCCCGAGCCGATCGCGATGAGCGACTGGTCGAGCTGCCACCCGCTGCCGCGCGCGTCCAGCTCGCCGCCGAACACGAAACTGGCGAACGTGCGCACCCGGCCCATCATGTAGGGATGGGTCTGGAGCGCCACCACCACCGCCACCGCCCCCGCGCCCAGCGGCACCGCCAGGTGCCGGAGCGGCGCGCCGGCCAGGAACAGCATCAGGAATCCGGCGAGCCCGAGCAACGCGGCGCTGCTCAGGTTGGGCTGCAGCATGATCAGCCCGCACAGCACCGACAGGATCCCGAGCGGCGCCAGCAGGCCGCGCGCGAAGCCGAGGTCGGCGGGCGGGCGGCGCTTGAGCCAGGCCGCGAGGAACACCACCATCGCGAGCCGCCCGAGGTCGGTGGGCTGGAGCGTGAGGAAGCCCAGCCGGAGCCAGCGGGTGGCCCCGTTCGACATGTGCCCGGCCACCGCCACCAGCGCCAGCAGGCCCGCCGCGACCGCGAGGATCGCCGGCGCGTAGCGCTCCAGCCGGCGCAGGTCGGCGCGCGCGGCCACCAGCAGCACCACCACCCCGAGCAGGGTGCGGAAGGCCTGGCGCGAGAAGTAGTAGCTCGAGTCCTGGTGGCGGGTCAGCGCGAGGATCGCGCTCGACGAGTAGACCATCACCAGCCCCACGGCGGTGAGCAGCAGCGGCAGCACCAGCAGCCAGCGGTCGCCGCGGTTCACGACACCACCCCCTCGTGACGCAGGCGCTCGACCTCGGCCTTGAAGCGCCGGCCTCGGTCTTCGAAGTCGCGGAACATGTCGAACGAGGCGCAGCCCGGCGACAGCAGCACCGTGGACGAGCCGCGCTCGCCGGGCGCGGGCCGCGTGGCGCGCAGGAACGCCGCGTCCACCGCGGCCTCGAGGCTCGCGGCCCGGACCGCCGGCACCCCCGGCCAGGCCGCGGCGATGCGCGCCGCGCCCTCCCCGATCAGCACCGCGCACGCCACCTTGCGCGCCACCAGCGGCGCGAGCGGGGCGAAATCCTGGCCCTTGTCCCGGCCCCCGGCGATCAGCACCACGGGCTCGGCGAAGCTCTCGAGCGCCACCTCCAGCGAACCCACGTTGGTGGCCTTCGAGTCGTTGACGAACGCCACGCCCTCGACCGTGGCCACGCGCTCGAGCCGGTGCTCGAGCCCCGCGTAGCCGCGCAGCACCGCGCGCAGGGTGTCGGGCGGGATCTCGAGCGGCAGGGTCGCGGCCAGCGCCGCCAGCGCGTTGGCCAGGTTGTGCGGACCGGGCAGGCGCAGCTCGGCGGCCGGCATCAGCGGTTCCACCCCGCCACGCCAGGCCAGCCGGATCTCGCCGTCCGCCACGAAGGCGCCCGCGTCCACCGCGTCCCGCCGCGAGAACCGCAGCGGCGTGGCACCGCCGGCGCGGCGCGCCATCACCTCGGGGTCGTCGGCGTTCCACACCGCGTAGTCGTCCTCGTCCTGCCGCTCGAACAGGCGGCGCTTGGCGGCGCCGTAGGCGTCGAAGCCGCCGTGCCGGTCGCCGTGGTCGGGCGTCAGGTTGAGCCACGCCGCGACGAACGGCTTGAGCCGCTCCACCGTCTCGAGCTGGAAGGACGACACCTCCACCACCAGCAGCCCGCTCGGCCCCACCGACTCCGCCACCTCGCAGATCGCGAGCCCGATGTTCCCGCACACCGCGACCTCGCGCCCGGCCGCCCGCAGCAGCGCCCCGGCCAGGTCGGTGGTGGTGCTCTTGCCGTTGGTCCCGGTCACGCACACCAGCGGCGCGTGGGCGGCCAGGTAACCCAGCTCCAGCTCCGAGAGCACCGGCACGCCGCGCGCGCGCGCCGCGGCGGCGATCGGGTGGTCGAGCGCGAGGCCCGGGCTCCAGATCACGACGTCGCGCCCCTCGAGCATCTCGGGGTCGTCGCGGCCGAACCGCGCCTCGATGCCCTCGAGCCTCGCGGGATCGAGCGCGGCGAACGCCTCGGGCGCGCGCCGGTCGCACAGGCGCACCGGGAGCCCCTGCCGGCGCAGCAGGCGCGCGGCGGCCAGCCCCGAGCGGCCCGCGCCCACGACGAGGGGACGGGAACCGGGAAGCGGATGGCGGAGGTCGATGGTCACTGGAGCTTGAAGGTGGAGAGCGAGAGCAGGGCCAGGAGGGCCCCCGCGATGTAGAAGCGGAGCACCACGCGGGACTCGGCCCAGCCTCCCAGTTCGAAGTGATGGTGGAGGGGCGACATCCGGAACACGCGCTTGCCGGTGAGCTTGAAGGAGGCCACCTGCAGCATCACCGACAGCGCCTCGGCCACGAACACGCCGCCCACCAGCACCAGCCAGAACTCGCGCTTGATGAGCACGGCCACGGTGCCGAGCGCGCCGCCCAGCGCCAGCGAGCCGGTGTCGCCCATGAACACGTCGGCCGGATGGCAGTTGTACCAGAGGAACCCGAGCGCCGCACCCAGCACCGCCGCGCAGAACACCGTGAGCTCGCCGCCGTAGGCGAGGTGCGTGAGGTTCAGGTACTCGCTGAAGCGGAAGTGGCCGCTCAGGTAGCACATGCCGGCGAAGGTGAGCGCGGCGATCGCCACCAGGCCCGAGGCCAGCCCGTCGAGGCCGTCGGTGAGGTTCACGGCGTTCGAGGCGCCGGTCACCACCAGCACCACGAACGGCACGAACAGCCAGCCGAAGTCCACGAAGCGGTACTTGAAGAACGGCACGTGGGTCACGGTGGGCGACAGCCCGGGCTCGGGGAAGGCGACCAGGATCGCGCCGATCAGGAGCCCGAGCGAAACCTGCCCGGCCAGCTTGTAACGCCCGAGCAGGCCCTTGGGCAGCCCCTTCACCACCCGCAGCCAGTCGTCGAGGAAGCCGATCGCGCCGAGCCACACCGTGGCGAGCAGCGCGATCCACACCGGGCGCGAGTGGAGGTTGCCCCACAGCAGCGTCGGCACCACGATCGCCGCCACGATCAGCAGCCCGCCCATGGTCGGCGTGCCGGCCTTGGCGAGGTGGGCCTGCGGTCCCTCGGCGCGGATCTTCTGCCCGAGCTTGACGCGGCGCAGCCACTCGATCATCGGCGGGCCCAGCACGAAGCACACGAGCAGCGCGGTGATGGCCGCGTAGGCCGCGCGAAACGTGATGTAGCGGAAGACGTTCAGCACCCCGAGCCCGGGCACCTCGTGCAGCGGGTACACCCATTCGTAGAACACGTCAGCCCTCCCCCCCGAGGCCCTCGAGCAGGGTTTCGAAGCGCGCGCCGCGCGAGGCCTTGACCAGCGCCACCACGCCCGGGGCGAGGGCCGCGCGCAGCGCCTCGCCGAGCGCCTCGCGGCGGTCGAACACGCGCACGCGCACGCCCGCCGCTTGCGCGCCGCGCGCGTAGTCGGCCGCGAACGTCCCGCTCACCCACAGCTCGGTGTCCGGCGTGGCGCCCGCCGCCGTCTCGGCGTGCAGGCGCGGCGCCTCGCCGCCCAGCTCGAGCATGTCGCCGAGCGCGGCGAGCCGCCGGGTCGCCCCCGGCCAGCGCCCGAGCGCGGCGAGCGCCGCGGCGGTGGATTCGGGGTTCGCGTTGTAGCAGTCCACGATCAGCGTGGCGCCGCGCGCCCGCCGGATCTCCATGCGGCCCTTCCCCGCCTCGGCACGCGCGAGCGCGGCCGCCGCGGCGTCCGGGTCCACCCCGTACTCGCGCGCGATGGCCAGCGCCCCGAGCGCGCTCGCCGCGAGGTGGCGGCCGGGCAGGGGCAGCACGAACTCGGGGAATCCCTCGACCGCGAGCCGGGTGCCCTCCGCGCCGAGGTCCTCGACCCGCTTCGGGCGCACGTCGGCGCCCGCCGCGAAGCCGAACGTGACCCGGCGGCAGCGCACCGCGGCCAGCGCCTCGAGCAGCCGCGGCGAGTCGGCGCCGGCGAACACCACCTCGTGCGGCGCGAGCGCGTACGCCACCGAGGCCTTCTCGCGGGCGATCGCCTCGAGCGTGCCGAGGTGCTCGAGGTGGGCCGAGCCGGCGTTGGTGATCGCCGCGGCGTTGGGACGCGCGATCGCGCACAGCCGCGCCAGCTCGCCGGCGTGGTTCATGCCCATCTCGACCACCGCCGCGCGGTGCTCGGCGCGCAGCCGCAGCAGGGTGAGCGGGACGCCCCAGTGGTTGTTGAGGTTGCCCTCGGTGCGCAGGGTGGTCCGCGCCTCCGACAGCACCGTCCAGGCGAGGTCCTTGAGCGTGGTCTTGCCCGAGCTGCCGGTGACGGCGAGCACCGGGCCCGCCCAGCGTTCGCGATGGCGGGCGGCGAGCCGCTGCAGCGCCGCGGTCGGGTCGTCCACGAACACCAGCGGCCCCGGGGCGCGCTCGCGCCACTCGGCCGCGTGCCGGCGGTCGCAGAGCGCCGCGGCCGCGCCACGCGCGAACGCCTCGGCGATGAAGTCGTGGCCGTCGGCGTTGCCGCCCGCGAGCGGCACGAACAGATCGCCTTCGCGCAGCGTGCGCGTGTCGATCGACACGCCGCCCACACCGGAGGCGAGCCACGCCTCGCGCGACACCGCGTCGCGCGGCAGCTCGCGCGCCCACAGGTCGCCGCCCGAGAACTGCGCGACCTGCGGCAGGGTGAGGAACGGAGGGGCGGCCGTCATCACGAGCCGCTCCTCCCCGCGAGCCACTCGCGCGCCACCCGCCGGTCGTCGAAGGGCTCGACCCGGTCGCCGGTGGTCTGCGTGGTCTCGTGCCCCTTGCCCGCCACCAGCACCGCGTCGCCCGGGCGCGCGGCGGCGAGCGCCGCGCCGATCGCGGCGCGGCGGTCGAGCTCGACCGCGACGGCGCCGGGCGCGGCCCCGGCGGCGCCGGCCAGGACCTGGGCCGCGATCGCCGCCGGATCCTCGCCGCGCGGGTTGTCGTTGGTGATCCACGCGAGGTCGGCGCCGCGGGCGGCCGCCGCGCCCATCCCGGGCCGCTTGCCGCGGTCGCGGTCCCCGCCGCAGCCGAACACCAGCAGCACCCGGCCGGGGGCGTGCTCCCGCACCGCCGCCAGCGCCCGCTCCAGCGCGTCGGGCGTGTGGGCGTAGTCCACCACCACCAGGAACGATCCCCCGGCGTCCACGCGCTCGAGCCGCCCGGGCACCCCCGGGAGCGCCTCGAGCCCGCGCACCGCGTCCGCGTCCGGCACGCCCAGCGCGAGCGCCGCGGCCAGCGCCCCGGCCGCGTTCGCGGCGTTGAATCGCCCGAGCATCGGGAGCCGCACCGCGAGCTCGCGCGCGCCCCCCGCGCCCGGGCCGAGCCCCGCCGCGATCCGGGCCCGGATCGCGAGGCCGGCGGGCCGCGCCTCGACGTGCGTCACGGCGAGCGCCGGCGCGAGGCCGGCCGGCGGCGAACCGCCGCCGGCGTCGAACGCCACCAGCCTGAGCCCGCCCCGCGCGCAGGCCTCCGCGACCCGCGCGGCACTCGGGTCGCCCGCGTTCACCACCGCCACGCCGCGCTTGGTGGTGGGCCCGTTGCGGCCGTCGAAGAGCCGCAGCTTGGCGTCGAGGTAGTCCTCCATGGTGCGGTGGAAATCGAGGTGGTCGCGGCTCAGGTTGGTGAACACGCAGGCGTCGGGCTCGAGCCCCCACGCCCGGCGCTGCGCGAGCGCGTGGCTCGAGACCTCCATCGCCACCGCCTCGACGCCCGCGTCGCGCATCTCGGCGAGCAGCGCCTGGAGCTCGGGCGCTTCGGGCGTGGTGAACGCCGAGGCGCGGTCGCGGCCCGCGAAGCGCACGCCGGTGGTGCCGATCACGCCGGTGCTCCGGCCCGCCGCGCGGAAGATGGACTCGAGCATCCACGTGGTCGTGGTCTTGCCGTTGGTGCCGGTCACCGCCACCACGCGCAGCGCGCGCGAGGGGTGGCCGTGCAGGCGGTTGGCCGCCTGGGCGAGGGCCAGCCGCGGCTCGGCCACCTCGAGGCGCGCCACCCCCGGCGCCTCGACGCCGCGCGGACCCACCACCGCCGAGGCGCCGGCGGCCACGGCGTCGCGCACGAAGCGCGCCCCGTCGTGGCGGGCGCCCGCCAGCGCGAAGAACGCGTCGCCCGCCCGGACCCGGCGCGAGTCGTAGGCCAGCCCGGCCACCTCCCGCTCGAGATCGCCGGCCGCGGCCAGCACGTCCATCCCGCCGATCAATTCGCGCACGGTCACCGCGGCGTCCCGGCGGCGGCCATCGCGGCCGCGCGCCCTTCGTGGGAGACCGCGGCGGCGTCGAGGCCGCCGTCGTCGCCCGGGGCTTCCGCGACGCCGGGCGCGCACCACAGCCGGGCCGACGTGCCGGATTCGAGCGGAGCGCCCGCCTCGGGCGACTGGCGGACCACCAGCCCCCGGCCCTCGATGCGGGGCCGCAGGCCGAGCGGCGCGAGACGCCGCAGGGCCTCGCGCACCGCGAGGCCCGCGAGATCGGGCATGCGCCGGGAGGCCGAGTCCTCGGGCGGCGACAGCCACACCACCACGCCGGTCCCGCGCTCGACCGCGCCCCCCGCGGCCGGCGACTGCGCCAGCGCGCGCGGGCCCTCGCCCTCGAAGCGGGCGCGCAGCCCGTTCGCGGCGAGCCGGCGCTCGGCCTCGGCCGGCGGCAGCAGGCGCAGGTCGGGAACCGTCACCGGCGCCGGCGCCGGGGGACGCGTCGCGACCTCGGCGCCGCGCGCCTCGAAGGGACCGTCGGGAAGCCGCATCAGGTCCAGCACCACCTCGCGGAACACCGGAGCCGCGACCTGGCCGCCGTAGTAACGCTTGCCGCGCGGCTCGTCGATCACCACCACGCCCACCAGCCGCGGCGCGAGGGCCGGGGCGAACCCGGCGAACGACGAGACGTACATGCCCGCCCCGTAGGTGCGCACGCGCGCGTCGTACTTCTGCGCGGTTCCGGTCTTGCCGGCGATCGTGAACCCGCGGATGCGCGCGGCGGTCGCGGTGCCGCTGTCCACCACCGCGGCGAGCATCTCGCGCAGGGTCTCGGTGGTCTCCTCGCGGAACACGCGCCGCACCGCGTGCGGCTGCGGACGGCGCACCACGTGGCCGCGGGTGTCGCGGACCTCCTTCACCAGCATCGGCTCCATCAGCACGCCGCCGTTGGCGATCGCCGCGTACGCCAGCGCGAGCTGGAGCGGCGTCACCGCCAGCTCGTGTCCGATCGCGATGGTGGGGTTCGAGCGCGCCGACCAGCTGGCCGGGCTGCGCAGCTTGCCCGAGGCCTCGCCCGGGAACCCGACGCCGGTCAGCTCGCCGAACCCGAGGTCGGTCGAGTAACGGTAGAGCCGCTCGTTCCCGAGCCGCAGGCCGATCCGCCCCAGCACGATGTTGCTCGACCAGCGCATCGCGTCGCGGAAGGTGAAGCGCTCCTGCCGGTGGACGTCGCGGAAGCGCGCCCCCGGCGCCACCTGCGCCACGCCGTGGGCGCCCGCCTCGAAGACCTGGTCGGGGCGTGCGAGGCCCTCCTCGAGCGCGGCGCCCGCCGCCACCACCTTGAACGTCGAGCCCGGCTCGAACTGGTCGGTGATCGTCCAGTTGCGGGAGCGTCCCGCGGGCAGGTGGGGCGCGTTGGCCGCGGCGAGGATTTCGCCGGTGTTGGGATCGAGGAAGATCGCGAAGCCGCGCTCGGCCCGCAGCGTGTCCACCGCGCGCGCGAGGTGCGCCTCGACGATCGCCTGCAGGTCGGCGTCGAGGGTCAGGACCACGTGCTGGCCGTCCTCGGCCTCGCGCCGCAGCCCGCGCGGCAGCGCGATCGAGCGCCCGCGCCCGTCGCGGAACAGCGTGGTCCAGCCGGCCCGGCCGCGCAGCACGTCGTCGAGCTGCAGCTCGAGCCCGTCGAGGCCGAGCCCGTCCGGGTCGGTGCGTCCGAGGATTTCCGAGGCGGCGGCCCCGAGCGGCCACTCGCGCCGGGTCTCGAGGCTCAGGTAGAGCCCGTGCAGGCCCAGCGCGCCCACCTCCTGCCCCACCGAGGGCGCGAGGCCGCGCGCCACGACGCAGTAGGGCCGTCCCGAGAGGAACTCGCGCTCCAGCCGGCGCAGCGGCTGGCCGGTCCGCTTCGCGACTTCGCGCGCGGCCTGCCGCGGGTTGGCGAGCTCCTTGGGCGCCGCGGTGAGGGTGTAGGTCTGCAGGTCGTGCGCCAGCGGCCGCCCGCGGCGGTCGAGCAGGTCGCCGCGCTCGGCCCGCACCAGCACGCGCTGCTGGTGGTTCCGCTCCGCCCGGGCCGTGTAGTGGTCGTGGGCCGCGATCTGCAGCCACCCCACCCGCAGCCACAGCGCGAGCAGCGCCAACAAAAGACCGGCCGCAGCCACCAGCACCCGACTCTTGCGCATTTCCGTGTGGGCCAACTCTCCCTCCCTGGAACGGCGATTCACGCGGATCGCCGGGCCAGCACTCGCGCGGTGCGGTGGTGCGGCCGGTTACACCGGTCGCCCGATGGTTTCTAGGCGTTCGTCATGGAGTGGATCCGGAACGTTCGCGGGCGGTCGCCTCGGGGATCAGCACGCGCGACAGGCGCTCGGCCAGCGCCAGCCGCGTCTCGCCGCCCCGGGCGCCGTCGTGGGCGAGGTACTCGGCGGGGAGCACCACGACCTGGGCGGCGTCGGCCGGGCGCAGCCCGAGCGAGCCCGCCATCGGCGAGAGCGCCGCGCGCGTGGCGCGCCGGTCGAGCTGGGCGCGCACGTAGGCCTCGCGTGCCCGCGCGGCGACCAGCCCGCGCTGGGTGCGCTCGAGGCCCAGGCAGAGCTGCGTCACGCGCGCGTTCTGCCAGACTTCGGCGAGCAGCAGCCCCAGCAGGGCGAAGGCCGCCAGCCAGACTCCCAGGCGCGACGAGCGGGCGCCGCGCGCGTTCCAGACGACGTGTGGCCGAGGGTGGCTCGGGGTCATGATCCGGTCCTCCGAAACGCCCGCAGCCGCGCGCTGCGCGCGCGTCCGTTGCGGGCGACCTCCTCCGCGGAGGGCGTGACCACCCCCCGGTGCAGCGCTTCCCAATCCGGTTCGGCCGCGGCGGCCGGAGCCGGGCGGCGTTTCGTGATCACGGGGCGCTCGCCCCGCACCGCGTGCTTGACGCGACGGTCCTCTCCCGAGTGGTAGGCGATCGTCACCACCACGCCGCCCGGGCGCATGGCGCGCGGCAGCCAGGCCAGCGCGGCCTCCAGGTCCTCGGCCTCGCCGTTGATCCAGATGCGCAGCGCCTGGAACACCTGGGCGTGGCGGCGCGGATGCGCCCGCCCGCCCGAGACGCGGTCCACCACCGCCGCGAGGTCGCGGGTGGTGCGGAGACGTCCCTCGGCGGCCGCGCCGGCCAGCGCGCGGGCCAGCTTCCCCGCGTCCCGAAGATCGCCGTGCTCGCGAAGCACCTGCGCCAGCGCCGCGACGTCCGTGTCGCGCAGCGCCTCCCACGCCGGATGGCCCGAGGTGGGATCGAGGCGCAGGTCGAGCGGTCCCTCGCTCATGAAGCTCATGCCCCGCTCCGGATCGTCGAGCTGCCGCGACGACAGCCCGAGGTCGAACAGCGCGCCCGCCAGCGGCTCGCCGCCCGCGGCGCGGTGGGCCTCCGGCAGGTCGCGGAAGGTGGCGCGGGCCAGGGTCACGCGCGCTCCGAAGCGGCCGAGCCGCTCGCGGCCGAACGCGATCGCGTGGGGATCGCGGTCGCATCCCAGCAGGCGCGCGCCGGGCTCGGCGTCGAGGAGGGCCTCGGCGTGGCCCGAGTCCCCGAGCGTGGCGTCCAGGTAGAGGCCCGCCCCCGCGCGCAGGAACCCGAGCGCCTCGCGCAGGAGGACCGGTTCATGACGCGGTCTCACGGCCGCTCCCGCCCGAGCCCTCGAGCAGCTCCTCGGCCGACGGCCAGCAGCGCAGCGCGCGGTCGCAGCCCGCGAGGCGGAACAGGTCGCGCAGGTAGTGCGAGAGGCCGCACAGCACGTACCCGCCGGCGCGCGACTCGAAGCGCTCGAGCGCGGCCACCAGCGAGGGCACCATGCGGTAGTCGATGTGGCGCAGCTGCGAGCAGTCCAGCAGCAGCTGCCCCGCCCCGCGCGCGGCGATGTCCTCGAGCGCCTCCTCGAGCCGCCGCACGGCGATGTCGTCGAGCCAGCCGCGCAGGGCGAGCAGCGCCACGCGCGCGCCGGCGCGGTCGTGCAGCTCGAGGCGCGCGGTCGCGCCGTGGCGCCCGTGGGCGAGGTCGAGGTTGAGCGCGATGGCCCGGCGGCCCGGGCGCAGGGGATCGTGCGCGAGGCTCACGAACGCCGCTCCCCGAGCACTTCGTCGGCCAGCGTCTCGAGCTGGCCCTGCGCCTCCTGGACCACCGAGTTCAGGCGCTCGGGGTTCCAGACCTCGATACGGTCAACCTGGCCGAGCAGGACGGCATCCTTGCCGAGGCCTGCCCGGCCGATCAGTGCCGGCGGGATGGCGACGCGTCCCTGCGCGTCCACCGACACCTTGGTTGCATCCAGCAGGAACGCGCGGGCGAACGCGCGGCCGCGGCGATCCCCCATCGGGATCTGGCGCAGCCGCTCCTCGACGCGCTTCCATTCGTCGGGCGTGTAGAGGGCGAGGCATCCTTCGAAGCCCGCGACCAGGAAGAACGTGTCGGCCGCGGACTTCTTGCCCGCGCCGACACGGCGCATCGACGCGGGGACGCTGATGCGTCCCTTGTGGTCGATCGCGTAGGTCTGGGTTCCGTAGAACGAGGCCATGATGACGAAACCGCTCTCCCCCCGGTTCCCCTTCGGGAACCACCTGCCACCACATTTCCCCACTTTCCCCCACCGCCGCGCGGCACACTAGATTCGGAGTCGCGACGTGTCAAAGAAAATCTGCGCTCGGAGCCGCGAAAATCGCGGGCGGGACGCTGCACGCCCGTGCAGGCGCCGGTCCGGCGGGGGTGGGAGCGCTCAGCGCCCGCGCGCCAGGGTGTCGGCGCAGGCCCAATCCACGCGGTAGAACGTGTAGACCACCGGCCCGGGGCGCGCGATGCCGAGGCCGTCGATCCCGGCCTCGCCGAGCTTCACCAGGCATGGGCCGAAACGGCTGCGCGTCGCGAGCGCCGCGCCGGGCGGCGCGCGGTCCACGAGGAAGTCGGCGCGCTCGACCCGGGCGAAGAGCAGTTCCTCGGCGATGCGCTCCGGCGACTCGCGCTGCAGCAGCGGAACCATTCCCGGCGTCACCAGCCCGGCGAGGTCCACGACGCGGCGGTTCGAGAAGTAGCCGATCGCGCCGATGTCGGGCGTCGCGATCACGCTCCCCGCGGGCGCGTGCTCGCCGAACCACCGGCCCCACGTGACCAGCGAAGCGTCGAGCCCGGACGTGAACGCCGCTGCGTGGGGCAGCACCCGCGTCCGGTACACCACCGCGTTTTGCCCGAGCACCAGGAGCGCGAGCAGCGCGGCGAGCACCGCGACGCGCCGGCTCCCCGGTTCCCGGTCCCCGTTCCACCACACCTCGACCGCGCGCCACGCGAGCCACGCGATCACCGGCAGCAGCGGGAGCAGGTAGCGCGAGATCACGGGCACGCCGCGCGCCACGTAGAGCGCCGGCACCGCCACCACCCACACCCACGGCAGCACGCGGTGCGGCTGCAGGCGGCCCGGGACCAGCCGGGTTCCCGCGAGCAGCAGCGCGATCCCGAGCGCCGCGAAGAGCGCGCCGTCGGTGGAGGCCAGGATCAGGATCTGGCGGCGGAGCGAATCGAGCGCGAACGCGGCCCCGCCCGAGCCGGCGGCCTTGGCCTCGAGCGTCTGGGGCAGGAAGCTCCCGAAGTAGAGGCGCGCGAACATGAGCCAGCCGCCGTAGATCGCGAGCGGCGGCAGCGATCCGAACACCAGCCGCCGGATGCCCGCCCGGTTCTCGGCGTCGGCGATCAGGAAGATGCCCCACAGGCCGAGCAGGAAAGCCGCCTCGGGCCGGGTCAGCGCCCCCAGCGCCCACAGCGTCCCGGTGCGCACCGGGCGGGAACCCCATTCGCGGCCCTCCGTGAACGCCACGAAGCCCGCGAGCACCAGCGCCACCGCGAGCGGCGTCTCCATGCCCGACATGCCCCAGCGCGCCATCCAGGCGTGCCCGCCCCACGCGACCGTCGCGCAGGCGCGCACCACGGGCGAGGCGAGCGTGCGGCGCATGAGCTGGAGGAAGAGCACGACCGAGGCGAGCGTGGCGATCGCGCCGAGCGCCTTGGCGGTGGCCAGCCCGTCGAACCCGAGCGCGATGCCGTCCGCCACCAGGGCCACCCACAGCGGGCTGGTGCACCCGTAGACGCGCTCGCCCGGATTGAAGACCAGGCCCTCCCCGCGCGCCAGGTGTTCGGCGTAGCGCAGGTGGATGTAGGTGTCGTCGGTCACGTAGCCGCGCAGCGGCACCATCAGGCCGGCCGCGAGCGCCAGCGCGATCAGCAGCCCCCAGCGCTCGACCGGACGGAGCTCGGAGCGGGCGAGCGGCGTCACGATTTCCTCCCCGAACCCGGCGCCGACACGGCGGCGTCGAGCTCGGCGGCGAGGCGCGCCGCGAGGCGCGGGCGGGCGTGCTCGTCGAGCCAGCCGGGCCGCGCGTCCGGCGCCCGGCCCCCGGCGGCCCGGCGGTCCACGAGCCGCTCGAGCGCCGCGGCGAGCGCGGCGCGGTCCCCGGGATCCACGCGCGTCGCCCCTCCCCGCTCGGCGAGCCCGGCGGCCTCGTCCCCCGCGGGGAGGATCGCCACCAGCGGCCGGCCGCTGTCGAGGTACTCGTAGAGCTTGCCGGGCACCATGGTCGGCATGCCCGGCGGCTTCCACAGCAGCAGGACGTCGGCCGCGCGCTGCAGCGCGCGCGACGCGCCGTGCGCGAGCGGGCCGGTGAACTCCACGATGCCCGTGAGCCCGAGCGCGACGGCGCGGTCGAGGTAGCCGACGTCGAACGGTCCGGCGAGCCGGGCGCGGAAGCGGCGGCGCAGCTCGGGACGGCGCGCGAGCAGGTCGTGGACCGCCTCGAGGAACACCTCGGTCTCGGGCATCATCGAGAGCGTGCCGGTGAAGACCGCGAGGAACGCGGGAGCGGCGGCGTCCGCGGGCCCGTCGCCGGCGCCCTCGGGCTCGAAGCCGTTCGGCAGGTGCACGGTCACCCGCGGCCGCGCGCCCGAGCGCGCGCCGATCGAGTCGGCGTGGGTGCGCGAAGCGGCCAGCACGCGGTCGGCCCCCTCCAGCACGCGCCGCTCGAGCCCGGCCTGGCGGGCGCGGTGCCAGGCGCTGGCCGGTTCGCGCAGGTAGAGGCCGATCCACGGATCCCGGAAGTCGGCGATCCAGGGAGGCGCGCCGCGCCCGCGCGTGGCCAGCGCCGCGAGGTGCACGCTGTCGGGCGGCGAGCTCGACAGCACCGCGTCGATCCCTCCCGCCGCCAGCCGGCGCCGCGCCGCGCGCGCCGCGCGCCGCGCCCAGCCCGCGTAGGAGTCGGGCAGCAGCCACCAGTCGGCCAGCGCCCGCAGCCGCGAGAAGGCCGCGCCCGAGCGGCGCCCGCCCCGCGCGCCGCCGAGGCGCATCCACGCCGAAAGGGCGCTGCCTCCCTGCACCCGGATCACCTCGGTTCCCTCGGGGATGCGCGCCTCCAGCGTGTCGTCGGTGACCCAGTAGTCGTCCCGCCCCGCGCAGACCACGGTGCAGTCCCAGCCGTGCTTCGGCAGCTCGCGCACGAAACTCAGCACCCGGTGCACGCCGCCCCCGGCCAGCGGCGGAAAGAAGTAGCACAGGACCAGCACCCGGCGGCGGCGCCCGGTTCCGGCGGCCGGCGCGGCGCTCACGCGGCCCCCCGGCGTCCGGCCCGGACCGCGGCCTCGAACAGCGCCTCGATCCGGCCCATCTGGCGATCCCAGTCGCCGCGCTCCTCGATCACCGCGGCGTTGCGCGCTCGCGCCGCCTCGCACCAGTCGGGCGCCGCGAGCGCGCGCTCCAGCGCCGCGGCGAGCCCGGCGCGGTCGCCGGGCGCGAACAGGCGCGCGCCCTCGCCCTCGCCGACCCACTCGCGGTTGCCCGGCAGGTCCGACACCACCGGGATCGCGCCGCTCGCCATCGCCTCGAGCAGCGACAGCGACGTGGAGTCCGAGAGCGAGGCCGACAGGTAGAACTCGGCGGCCGCCAGTTCCGCGGCGAGCGCGTCGGGCGCGAGGCGTCCGAGGAAGCGCACCCGGCCCTCCGGCAGGCTCGCGGCCGCCTGCCGCTCGAGCTCGCGGCGCAGGCTGCCGTCCCCCGCCACGTGGAGCGTGAGGCGCGCGTCCCGGCGCAGGAGCGGCGCGAGCCCCCCGAGGATCGCGGGCAGGTCGTAGACCGGCTCGTGCATGCGCGTGCTGAGCAGCCGCCCCGGCACCCGGTTCCCGCGCGGCCGGAAGCGCGCGCGCGGCACGCCCCACGGCACCGCGTGCACGCGGTCCGGGGGCGCGCCCAGCGCGCGGGCCGCGGCCGCGAGGTTCTCGGCGTCGGCCAGCACCAGGTCGGCGCGGCCCAGCACGAACCGCGCGCGGGCCGCGCGCAGGCCGCCCCCCGCGCCGAGCAGGAGGTCCGAGCCCCACGCGCACACGCTCAGCGGACGCCGCCCCGCGAGCGCTCCGAGCAGGCCGTAGTTCGGGACGAAGTGGGCGTCCACCAGGTCGGGTGCGAAGGCGGCCAGCTCGCGGCGCAGCGCGGGCGCGGCGAGCGGGTAGCGGAGCGCGCCCGGCAGCGGCGGCGCGGGAAGCGGCCGCGCCTCCAGCTCCGCCGGGCCCGGCTCCAGCGACCACAGCCGCACCTCGTGGCCGCGCGAGCGGAAGTGCGCGACCCAGCGCTGCGTGTGCAGCACCGCGGCGTTCGAGAGGGTGGCGATCCTCACACCGGCTCCCCGCGATGCCGGCCGCGCCGCACGCGGGCCTGCAGCCACGCCACCGCCCGCCCGGCGCCGACCGCGTGGCGCGCGTCGAGCCAGCGCACCGGGTAGGTGAACGGCACCGCGCCGAGCGAGCCCTTGAAGGCGAGCAGCGGATCGAGCCCGGCGCTGGCGCCGAGGTTGACCCGCGAGCGCCCGCGCGCGTGCGCCCACTCGACCACCGCCCACAGCAGCAGCGAGAACGCGTGGGCCGCACGGGCCTCCGGGTGCGAGCCGCTCCACCACAGCATGGTCTCGCGCGGGCTGTCGAGCGCGAGCGTGGCGGCGAGCAGGCCCCGGCGGTCGCGCACCGCGAACAGGCGCGCCGCCCGCTCCACGCCGGGCGCGGAGGCGCGCGCGGCGAGCAGGCGGCGCAGCAGTTCGGGCGGCACCGCCCGGTGCGACGACCAGCCCCGGGCCTGCGCGCGGTAGAGCGCGTAGGCCTCGCCCAGCGCTCCGTCGTCCTCCCCCACCGTGAGCCCGCGCTCGCGCGCCTGGCGCATCTCCTTGCGCGTCTTCCGGTCCATGCGCTGGAGCAGCGGATCGAGCCCCGCCGCGAGCGGGACGTGCGCGGCCTCGAAGCGCCGCGTCTCGCCGCCCACCCGGCCCAGCGCGTCGTCGCCGACCGCCTCACCCTCGGCGCGGTAGCACGACCACGCGCCCCCGACCGCGCCCGAATCCCGCGCGAGCCGGTCCATCGCGTCGCCGGCGGCGCGGTCCACCTCGGGACCGAAGCCCGGAAGCGCGAGCGGCGCCCCCGACAGCAGCGCCGGCATGGCGTGGATCCAGTGGAAGCCCGCGCGGCGCTGGAGGACCGCGGGCAGCCCTCCCACCAGCCGGCCCTCGAGCCGCAGCGCGAGGAAGCGCGGGCGCGCGCCGTCCGAGGTCCCGGCGAAGGCCGCGGCCACCGCCGGATCGTGCGCGGGAGTCGCCGCGGGATCCGCCGCCAGCAGCGCGTCCCATTCCGCGGGAGGCGCCTCGGTCCAGCGGGCGTCCAGGCGGCCGGCGCTCAGCGAATCACGGCGACCCGCACCGTCGCCGCGCGGCCGCCGGCCTCCACGTGGACGAGGTAGAGGCCCGGCTTCACCAGGCGTCCCTCGTCGTCGCGGCCGTCCCAGATGACGCGCCCTCCCGAGGGCACGTCGAAGTCGGCGACCCGGCGGCCCGCGATGTCGAGGATGCGGCCGCGGTAGGCGCTGGCGTTGCCCCTCAGCCGCAGCTGGATGCCGGTGCGGTTGAGCGCGATCGGGTTGGGGTAGACCGTCACGTCGAGGCGCTGCACCTGGATCGGCGGCGGCGGCCGGTAGCCCGGATCGTAGCGGTTCATGCCGCTCGAGGTGGCGATCCACACCACGCCGGTGCGCGGGTCCACCCGGAGCGCGTAGACCTGGTCGCCGGCGAGCGGCGAGTTGCGGACGTTGAAGTCCTCGCTGGTCCCGTTGGGGCGGAACACGCGGATGCCCGCCTCGGTGCCGACCCACGGGGAACCGTCCGGGCCCACCGCGAGCGGGTTGGCGGCGAACAGCGGGGTGGCCTCGGGGATCGTGTAGGTGGCGACCGGAGCGTCGTTGGTGTTGCGGCGGTAGCGCTGCAGCTCGTGCGTGGTCAGCGCCCAGATCGTGTCGCCGCGGGCCACCAGTCCCTGCACGTCGAGGCTGTTGCTGCCGAGGATCAGCTCCATCGAGATGTTGCCCGGCACCATCGGCGCCGGGTGCGCCGGCGGCGGGTCGAAGCGCTGGATCCCCTGCCCGGCCATGCCCACCCACACCTTGCCGAAGCGGTCCACGGTCAGGCCGTGCACCTTGTTTCCCCGCAGCGCGCTGTTGCTGGTGCGCAGGTTGCCGCGGTAGACCGGGATGCCGAGGGAGTCCGAGTAGTACTCGAGTCCGATCGGCTCGACCACGCCCAGGTTGGGCGTGTCCGCCCCGAACCACCGGCCGTTCCCGAAGGTGACGTTGTCGGCGAGCTTGGTGCTGTCGGACGCGGAGGCCCACATGCGGGTGTGCGCGGGCGCGCCGAGCGCGTCGTTCACGATGTGGTGGACGAATTTCGGCGGGTTGACCGAGTCGTCGAGCTCGTCCACCGCGAATTCCCAGCAGCCGAACCACTTCCTGCCCACGCGGTCCACCAGCAGCGCCCACGGGAAGAGCGGCTGGTGGAAGGTGGTGTCGCATCCCGCCCCCGAGCACGGCGACGGCGTGGGCCGCCAGATGCGCCAGGACGTGCCGTTGAAACGGCCGATCCCGCGGTTGTTGGTGTTCACCCAGACGTTGCGGCCGTCGAGATTGAGGTTGCGGATGTCGTTGCCGGGCGGCACGTCCGGGGTGTCCTCGGGCCATCCGGTGGTCACCCCCGGCCCGGGCTGCACGATCAGGCCGCTGCCGCGCGCCGCCACGTACCGGCCGCCCCCGACCGGGGTCGGCATGTACTGCGTGGCCACGTCGAACGAGGAGATGCCGAGCGGGTCGGTGTTGAGCGCCACGGTCGCGCCGTTGGTGAGCCGGTACAGCCCGGTCTCGGTGACGGCCATCACGATGCCGCCGTCCTCGCGCAGCCGCACCACGTTGCCCGTGCCGGCGCGCTGCTGCCACGCGCCGTTGACGTAGCTGTAAGCGCGCAGTCCCACGTGGCAGAACAGCAGCGTGTCGTTGCTGACCATGGACTCCATCTGGGTCGAGGGCAGTCCCGCGGTCAGGAGCGACCAGGTCGAGAGTCCCGTCGAGCGGCGGCTCACGTAGGCGCCCGAGTAGGTGGAGACCCACAGCGAGTCGCCGCGCACGACCACGCCGGTCACGTTGTCGCTCGCGAACGGCGAGGGCTGCCCGAAGATCGGCAGCGAGCCCGCGATCTGGCTGCCGTTCCAGAACGCGATGCCGCGCGGCGTGCCGATCCACATCGTGTCGCCCTCGGCCTCGAGGCAGTTGACGGTGTCCGAGGGCAGGCCGTCGAAGGGATTGACCAGCAGCCAGCTCGAGCCGTCGGCCGAGAGGCGGCTGGCGCCCGCGCCGAACGTGCCGACCCACAGGCGGCCCGAGCGGTCGTAGGCCAGCGCCGAGAGCTCGTTGCCGGCCAGCCCGTTCGGCGACCGGGTGATCGAGGCGAAGCGGCGGCCGGAGAGGCTGTAGCGGAGCAGGCCCGCCTCGCGGGTCGCGCACCACACGGTGTCGCCGCGCGCGAGCAGGTCGCTCATGCGCGACGGCACCAGGTAGGTGGTCCAGCCGCCGACCGTCGCCGGCTCGAAGGGAACGACCGCGAGCGCGGTGGCGGCGGCGAGAAGCAGGGCGATCATGAGCTCACTCCAGACGGCCGAACAGCGACAGCAGGCGCAGTCGCCACACCATGAACGCGGCCTCGTAAACGATCCTGCGGCTCATTTTCGAGACCCCGGCCAGGCGGTCCACGAACAGGATCGGGATCTCCCGGATGGTGAACCCCTTCTTCCAGCAGCGGAAGGACATTTCGATCTGGAACCCGTAGCCGTCGGACTTCACCTTGTCGAGGCGGATCCCGGCGAGCGCGCGCCGGCGGAAACACTTGAAGCCCCCGGTGGCGTCGCGCAGCGGCAGGCCCGTCACCCAGCGCGTGTAGACGTTGGCGAAGTACGAGAGCAGCAGGCGCTGCAGCGGCCAGTTCACCACGCTGATGCCGTTCAGGTAGCGCGAGCCCAGCACGACGTCGGCCTCCTTCGCCGCCTCGAGGAAACCCGCGATCGCGTCCGGGTCGTGCGAGAAGTCCGCGTCCATCTCGAAGATCAGCTCGTAGTCGCGCTCCAGCGCGTAGCGGAACCCCTCGCGGTAGGCCGAGCCGAGCCCCAGCTTGCCGGCGCGCTGCAGCAGGTGGACGCGCGGCTCGCGGGCCATCCACTCCTTCACGATGTCGGCGGTGCCGTCCGGCGAACCGTCGTCCACCACCAGCACGTGGAGCCCGAAGGGCAGTCCCATCAGGCGCCCGAGCAGGCGCGCGATGTTGTCCTTCTCGTTGTAGGTGGGGACGATGATGAGCGTCTTCCCGGCCGCCACGGCCGCTCCCCCCCCGCCGCTCACGACGCCTCCGGGGCGGGAGCCGACCGGCGCCCGAGGGTGCCGGCCGCGATCGCCGCGAGGGCGGCCAGCGCGCAGCCGATGGACACCAGCAGCCCGGTGCGCATCGCCGCCGAAGAGAAGGTGAACGTCACGCGATGCCTGCCTCCGGGCACCACCACGCCCCTCAGGAAGTAGTCGGTTCGCAGCACCGGGACGGGCCGGCCGTCCACGTCGGCCCTCCAGTCCGGGTACCACAGGTCCGCGAGCCGCAGGATCGCCGGCCCCTCGGTCTCGGTCTCCACGGTCACGTCGTTGAGACGATAGCGCACGATGCGGGCCGACGCCCGCCCCATGCCGCCCTGCGGCATCCCGGGATCCTCGAGCAGGAACGCCGTCTCGGCGCTCTCGCGGGTGCCGAGCCGCACGGAATCGAGGATCGCGCGGGCCTCGGGGACGACCCGGACGCGGTCCACCAGCGTGACCCTCGGCAGCGTGCCCTCGATCTCGTAGACGAGCTGCGACCCCCGGAACACCTCGCGCAGTCCGGGCGGCGCGGGCTCGAGCGGCTGGGGCGTGACGACGTAGCGCACGTTCAGCAGGCGGAGCCAGCCGAACTCGGTGGTGAGGCGGGCGTCCTGCAGGTCCTGGAACAGGCGCGGCTTGGCGGCGTGGTACCCGCCGAGCGAGGCGATCGAGAATCCGGCGAAACGGTTGCTGCCCATCTCGGCGAGCGGCAGGATCCGGAACGTCCCGGGCGGGCCCGCCTGCTCGAGGAACTCCACGACGTCGTCGCGGCCCGCCTCGCGGGCGCGCGCCACCGGATCGCCGATCACCGGCTCCATCACGCGGGCGCTCACCGGCATCAGCTCGAAGAGCAGCAGGGCGAGCACCGCGAGGCTCGCGAGCGCCGGGCTGAGCGTCCGCCGCAGCGCGAGCGCGGCCACGCCCAGCGCCAGCAGGCCGATCGCGCAGGCGCGCGCCAGGTCGCCGGTGAACATGCGGAACGCCGCGTCGGCGAGCTCGGGCGTGAGGCGCGGCTGGCTCGCCATCGCGAGCCCCAGGTAGCCCCCGCGGAGTCCCGCCCCCGCGATCCCTACCAGCAGCCCGATCCCGAGCGCGGCCGCCGCCACGAGCAGCACCCTCGAGACCGCGCGCGCCGGGCCCGCCTCGCGCCCCGCGCGCGGAGCGCCCGTGGCGCCCGCCTCGAGCACCGCCGTCCAGCCCCACGCGAGGCCGAGCCCGGCCGCCACCTGGAGCAGGATCACCACCATCACGGGGACCCGGAACTTGTTGAAGAGCGGCAGGTGGTCGTAGAGGAAGCCGTACACCGGCGAGTTCTTGCCGAAGGCGATCAGCACCGAGAGCGCGGCGAGCGCGAGCGCGAAGGCGCGCAGCGCGGCCGGGATCCGGCCCGGGATCGCGAACGCGGGCAGCGCGAGCAGCACCGCCACCATCCCGACGAAGGCGTTGGGGTAGTCGGTGAAGGGCATGCCGCCCCAGTAGGTCGCGCCCCCGAACCCGGCCCACCCCGGGATCACCAGCGTAGGCAGCTCGATCGGCGCCAGCGACCACTGGGTCGCGTACTCCATGCCCACGCCCCCGCCCTCGCTCCCGCCGCGGATGGACCAGCGCGCGTAGTCGCGCAGCGGCAGCGAGTAGAAGCCGGCGATGCCGAAGGCCAGCGCCGCGGCCGCCGCCACGCCCGCGGCGCGCAGGACGCGCGCGCGGATCGCGGCCGCGTCGCGCGGGCCGGCGAGCAGGTGGATCCCCGTGGCGAGCCCCACCGCGAGCCAGGTGTAGAAGCAGATCTGCACGTGGCCCCGCAGGATCTGGAAGCCGCCGGCGAGCGCGAGCCAGCCCAGGTCGCGCAGGTTCCCGCCGCGCAGCCATCGCGAGGCCAGCCACAGCAGCAGCGGCAGGTACGCCGAGTCCACCAGCTGGCTGCCGTGGCCGTGCGAGCCCACCGCCACCAGGTTCGGGGCGAACACGAAGCCCGCGGCGGCGATCAGCGCCGCCTCGGCGCGCGCGCCCCACTCGCGCGCCAGCAGGAAGAAGAACAGCCCGCCGAGGAAGTAGTAGAGCAGCATCCACGTCATCTCGGGCAGCGGCACGAGCTTCTGCACCAGCGCCAGCGGCCAGTCCGGCGGGTAGATCAGCGGGTTGTAGGCGCCGCTCGCGAACGAAGGCATGCCGAGGAAGACGAACGGGTTCCACAGCGGGTAGACGCGCTCCTTCCAGAGCGAGTGCTCGCCCACCGCCACGAATCCGAGCGGGGCGGTGGTGTCGGGCGAGACGAAGGTCTTGCCGCCGAGGAAGACCTGGTGGAAGAACAGCACCACGAGCAGCGCCAGGATCCCGGCGGCCCACGCGGCGCCGAGCCGGAATCCCGGGGCCGCGGGGCGCGCTTCCTTGCGGACGGCTTTGCGTTCGCTCATCGCACGGGACTCCGCCGCAGGTGGCGCGCCGTCAGGCGGCCAGCCGGGCCTCGAGGGTTTCGACCATGCGGGCGGCGAGCCGCCCCCAGTCGTGCTCGCGGGCCAGCGCCTGCCGCGCCTCGCGCGTGCCCCCCGCCGCCAGCGCCGCGCGCGCGGCGTCGGCCATCGCGGCCGGGTCGTCGGCGAAGCTCACGTGGGGGGGGTCGGCGGGAAGATCGAGCAGGGGCGTGGTGACCACCGGGAGTCCGCTGGCGAGGTACTGGTAGACCTTGTTCGGGTTGATACCCTGCACGTAGGGGTCTTTCGCCCGGAAAGGGATCACCCCCAGGTCCAGCCCCTGCAGGTAGGCGGGCAGGTCGGCGTAGTCGCGGGGCCCCAGCACCGCCACTCCCGGCCGCGCGGCCAGCTCCCTCACCGCGGCGTCGGTCGCCGGGCTCCCCGGCCCGATCAGGACCAGCGTGCCCCCCTGCCGCGCCTGCCGCAGCGCCTCGAGGCTCTCGAAGTCGAGGAAGTGGGACAGCAGCCCCACGTAGCCGATCCGGGGGCGCGGCAGCGCCGCCAGCTCGGGCGGCTCGGGGCGCGGCGAGGCGAAGTGGTCCCACTCAACCCCGTTGCCGAGCAGGGTCAGCGGCTTGTCGGTCTCGGCCGCGAGCCGGCGGCGGTAGTACTCGGACACGACGAACAGGGAATCCACCTGGTCCAGGGTGCGCCGCCAGTAGCCGCGCGCCCACGACGGCACGCGCGCGAATTGAAAGGGACTGTCGTTGAAGTCGTAACATACCAACTGCGCGCGAAGGCGCGGAAGGCAGCCCGGACAGTAGATGTTGGAGACCAGCGCCACCGGGTCGCGCGCCACCCCGAGCTCGCGCAGCCGCCGCTCGAGCGAGGCCACGGCGACCCGCTCGATCAGGGCGCGGCCCGGGGCCAGCCCGGCCACCGCGTTGTAGAGCCCGCTGGTCGTGCCGGGCTTCAGGAACGGCACGGTGAAGTAGGTGACCCGGCCCTCGCGTCGCGGCCGCCACGGGTCGTCCGCGCCCGCGGCCGGCGGCTGCGCGAAGAAGATCCGCCAGCGCTCGGGAAAGCGCGACAGGAGGAACTGCTTGCGGGTCCGGAAGTACCCCCAGCGCACCTCCGAGAGGACGACGAGATCCACGCGGGGCCCGCGGCCTCAGGTCCCGGCGCCGGCCGCCAGCTCGCGCTCGTATTCCCGGGTGGCCTCCGCCCACGACCGGTGGCGCCCGGCGTGCAGCACCGCCTCGGGCGAGCGCTCGGTGATCCGCGGGTCAGTGGCGAGGTAGCGGCGCGACCACGACTCGAGCGAGAGCCAGCGCCACACCTGGAGCCCGATGGCGCGCCGCCCCGACAGGAAGTCGTCGAGCGCGAGCCGCAGCCGGTCGGGGTCCACCCAGTCGTGCAGCGGGCCCGCCGCGCCGAGCCGGCGCCGCGCCTCGGTGGCGAAGCGGCCGCGCAGCCAAACGTCGGCCGGAGTCTCGAACCCCATCTTGTCGCGGCGCTCGAGGATGCGGGCCGGCACCCGGTCGGCGAGCGCGCGGCGCAGGATCGCCTTGGTGGCGACCCCGTCGAGCTTCTGGTCGTCGGGCAGCGAGAACGCGAACTCGACGAGGCGGTAGTCGAGGAACGGCAGCCGGGTCTCGATCGAGAAGGCCATGCTGTTGCGGTCCTCGTAGCGAAGCAGCGAGGGCAGCAGGCGGCGCTGCGTGTCGAAGGCCATCTGCCGGCGCACCGCGGAGCCGAACTCGGCGGGAGGCCGGGCCGGGGCCCCGGAAGGCAGCGCGGCGAGCGCGGCGGAAAGCACCCGGTCCTTGCCCTGCCCGAAGCGGCGGCGCAGCGGCGCGACCAGCCCCGAGGGCAGCCACGGCTCGAAGCACAGCGCGAGGGTGGTGGAGAGGCCGAGGCGGTCGGCCACCGGGCCGAGCCCGGAGAGGAAGCCCGCCACGTCGCCGCCGGCGAGGCGGTCGCGCAGCGACAGCGGCAGGTAGCGGAAGTACCCGCCCAGCGTCTCGTCGCCGCCCTGCCCGTCGAGCAGCACCTTGAGGCCCGCCTGGTTCGCGAGCTCCATCACCTTCCACTGCGAGTAGAGGCCGGGTCCCGCGGTCGGCTCGCCCTGGAGGTCCGAGAGCCGGTCGAGCACGTTCCAGAAGTCCCCGCCGTCCGGCACCACCACGTGCGACGCCGCGCCGCTGGCCTCGACCGCGAGCCGCACGAACGGCCGCTCGTCGAAGGCCGGGCCCTCGTCGTAGGCGCAGCTGAACGCGTGCAGCGGCCGCTCGGCGAGCCGCGAGGCGGTCGCCACCACCGCGCTCGAATCGAGGCCGCCCGAAAGGCACGAGCCCACCTCGACGTCGGCGCGCAGGCGGAGCCGCACCGCGTCGGTGAAGAGTTCCTCGAAGCGGCGCTCCCAGTCGGCCGGCGTGCCGCGCGCGCGCGACTCGGGATCGAGCGACCACCAGCGCCGCACGCCGAGACCCTTCTCCCCCAGCACCAGGTAGTGCCCGGGCGACAGCTGCTCGATCCCCTCGAGGCAGGTCCCGGTCCCGTGATCCACCCAGTCGAGCGCGATCAGGTCGCGGAGCGCCTCGAGGCGGGGGCGGATGCGCCTCGGCTGCGTGAGCGCCAGCGCGCGCGGCTCCGAGGCGAAGGCGAAGTTGTGGCCGTCGAACTGGTAGTAGAACGGCTTGACCCCGAAGCGGTCGCGCGCGCAGAAGAGTTCGCGGCG
Organism: uncultured bacterium; assembly: GCA_964542745.1. Lineage (GTDB taxonomy): Bacteria > Eisenbacteria > RBG-16-71-46 > RBG-16-71-46 > RBG-16-71-46 > DATKAB01. The sequence continues at coordinate 2,840 of CAZIVR010000015.1, read as the reverse complement.
CGCGCCGTCCCAGAGCGCGAAGGCGAACATGCCGTTGAAGCGCGCGAGACAGCCGTGCCCCCACTTCCGGTAGGCGGCGAGGATGACCTCGGTGTCGGAGCCGCTCGCGAAGCGGACGCCGTCCGCCTCCAGCTCGGCCCGCAGTTCGACGTGGTTGTAGACCTCGCCGTTGTACGTGATCCACAGCGTGCCGGAGGCGTCGGTCATCGGCTGGTGGCCGGAGGGCGAGAGGTCGAGGATCGCGAGCCGCCGGTGGGCGAGCCCCACCGAGGCCCCGGCCGGTCCCGCGCCCGGGCGGCGGCCGCCCGGCGCGTAGGCCAGCGGCGCCCGGAAGATCTCGGGCGCGGTGTCGGCCCCGCCGAGCGTGGTGATCTCCCCGGTGGCGGCGTCCACCAGCGCCATCCCCTCCCCGTCGGGCCCGCGGTGGCGCAGCAGGCGCGACATCTGGTGGAGGCGGCCGAGATCCACCCGCCCATCGTCCGACCACAGCCCCGCGATTCCGCACATGCGACTAGCCCTCCCGCGACTCCGCCCCGCCGCGCGCCGCCCCCTCGGGCGCCGCCGCGAACGCACCGGACCACACTCTCAGCCCCGCCATCGCCGCCGCGAAGGCCGCCACCAGTCCCAGCCGCACCCCGAGCCCGGCGGCCCCGGGTCCCGCGAACGCCTGTCCCGCCAGCCCCGCGGCCAGCGCCGCGGCGCCGATCGCGGCGAGACGTCCGCCCCGGTACGGGAGCGGATGGACGCGCTGCGCCATCGCGTAGGTGAAGACCGCCGACGCCAGGTACCCGGCGAAGGTGGCGGCCGCGGCCCCGGCCGGGCCGAAGCGCGGCGTCAGGAGCCACTGGCCGAGCGCCGCCACCAGCGCGGCGCCGCCCGCGCACCAGCCGAGCAGCGGCGTGGCGAGGGCGAGCCCGATGCCGACGGACGCGACAGTGTAGGCGCCCTGCGCGACCGCCGCAAAGCACAGCCACAGCGCCGGGCCCGCCGCGGCGCGGTACTCGGGAGGCACCAGCACCGCGAGCAGCTCCGGCGCGAGCAGGCCCACCAGCAGCGCGCCGGTCGCGGCCACCGCGACGTACGACGCGAACACCCGCGCGAACAGCCGCGGGGCGCCGGGCTCCGCGGCGCGCGCGTAGGCGAACGGCCCGTAGGCGAGCTGGAACGCCGACACGCCCATGGTCACCAGCGCAAAGAACTTGATGGCGATGCCGTAGACCGCGACCTCCTCGAGCGTGCGGGTGCGCTGCAGCGCGTAGCGGTCGAGCGAGGTGATGAGGCCGTAGGCGATCGCCGCCGGCACGGTGGGCAGCCCGTAGGCGAGCATGCGGCGGAGCACCGCGCGGTCGAACGCCGGGCGGATCGAGTGGCGCGTGAGGACCAGCGCGAAGGCCGCGCTGGCGGCGTCCCCGAGGAGCCGGCCGTAGAGCACGCCGATCACCCCGCGGTCCTCGGCCAGCACGAACCACAGCGAGAGCCCGGTCACGAGCACGGTGTTCACGAGGTTCAGCGCGATAAACTTCCACGGCTGGAACGTGACCCGCAGCACGTCGTTCCCGTACATCACGAGCAGCGTGAACGGCAGGGTCCACGCCGTGACGCGCACGTACTTCGCGTAGGCGGCCCCGCCCATCAGGGCGCCGGCCAGCGGTTCGGCGAGCAGGGCGAGCCCGGCCGCGAGCACGATGCCCGTGGCGAGCCGGTAGAGGAGCGACGACGACGCCATGCGGACGCGCGCCGAGCGGTCGGGCTCGTGGTAGAAGAAGCGCGCCAGCGCCCCGTCCATCCCCATCACCAGCAGCAGCACCGCGGTCTGGGTGTAGGCCATCGCCAGCTCGGAGATCGCGTACTCGCCGGGCCGGAGCGCGCGGGTGAGGATCGGCACCAGCAGCACCTGCACCGCCCGGCCGCTCACCTGCCCGATGCCGTAGACCAGCGACTCGCCGCTCAGCTTCCGCAGCCCGTCACGCACGCCGCGCCCTCCCGCCGCTCATCGCGGCCGCCCGAACGGGTTGGCGCGCCCGCACCACGGGCACTCCCAGTGGCGCGGCCAGGGCTTCCCCGCCTCGACGATCGCGTGCTCGCCGCAGTCGCGGCACACGTGCGTGACCCGCCGCCGGCCCGGCAGCGCGCCGCGCGGCGCGGGCGGCGCCGGGGCGGCGCCGCGCTCGAAGGCCAGCACGAAGTTGGCGTCCTTCGCGAGGTCCAGTCCGGTCGCGCGGTGGAGCGCGGCGACCGCGGCGGTGAAGGCGCCCTGCACCGGCTTGGTGCGGGGGTCGTTCATCCACGAGAAGCCGGCGGGGACCAGCGCGTGCGCGGTGAGCCGCAGGCCGCGGCGCTCGAAACGCGCGAGCAGGCCGTCGAGGTCGAAGCGCTGCTGGTGCTCGATCCGCTTGCGCAGCTTGAGCAGCGCGAACTTGGCGAACAGCCCGGCGAACCGGTACAGCCGGTCGTCGAACGACGCCGCGCGGGGCACCGACAGGTACAGCGTTCCCCCGGGACGCGTCACCCGGGCGAGTTCGTCGCAGCACGCCTTGAGCTCGGTGACGTGCTCGAGCACGTAGTGGCACACGGTGAGGTCGAAGCTCGCGTCGCGGAACGGCAGCCGCGCCAGGTCGGCGCGCACCACCCGCACGCGCTCCGACCGCGGCGGGGGCCCGGGCGGGAACTTGACGTCGAAGCCGGTGATCTCGAGGTCCGGGCGCAGCGCGTAGGGCCAGGAGCCCGGCCCGCACCCCGCGTCGAGCACGCGGGCCCCCGGCGGCGCCGCCGCGACGATCTCGCGCAGGAACACCGGCGGCTCCCCGGCCCCGCGCTCCGGACGGCGCGCGCTCCCGGCC
>CAZIVR010000014.1:0-45794 GCA_964542745.1 uncultured bacterium | reverse complement strand
GGCGCGATCGGCCGGGCCATGGCGCTCCTCCAGGTCCTCGTGCTCTCTCGGCGCCTGGGGGGCGGCGCGGGCGACTGCAAGCATGCTCGCATCACCCCCCCCCCTCCGGATCAAGGGAAATCTGACGACAGTTCATCAAGTCCATGTCGCAGCCATGATCCTCCGCGTCGCCCGTCCGAACCAGCCCGATCTTCGCCCGGCTGGAGCGAAATCCCGGGCTTGCCGATAGAAACCGGGCCGGGCGGCGATGTTGGGCGCCCGCGGGGAGGGATCGTGAGCGACTCGCAGGATCGCGAAGCCGGGCTACCGTCAGCCGCAGTGCGCCCCCCGCTTGCCCGCGATCCCTGGGCGTGGCTCACCGCGCTGTCCGTGCTTCCGCTCGTGCTCCTCACACGGGGCACGCCGCGCGGCGAAGCGGTCGCCGAAGACTTCGACTTCCTGCGACGCGCCGTGCTCGAGGGCGGGGGCTCGTGGTTCGATGGCGGCGGCTCGCTCGCCTTCTGGCGGCCGGTCTCGCACCAGCTCTACTACCGGCTCTTCGGCGAACTGATCCTCGAGCACCCGGCCCGGGTCGCGGCCCTCCACGTGGTGATGCTCGCGGCCGCCGCGCTCCTCCTCTATCGCGTGTTCCGCCGCGCGTGGCCCGGGCCCACGGCGATGGCGGCGGCCAGCTTCCCGCTCATGGCGGAGTCCACCCGCACGCTGGTGTGCTGGCCGAGCCACTTCGTGGATCTCGGCGCTTTCCTCTTCCTCGCCGTCGCGCTCCACGAGGCCGCGCACCGCCGCGCGTGGAGCGCCGTGCCCGCGATGTTCGCGGCGCTCCTCTGCAAGGAGCTGGCGATCGTGGGCGTCGTGCTGCTGCCGTTCGTGCCGGGGGTGTTCGCCGACGACCGCGCGCGGCGGCTTCGCTGGCTCGCGACCTGCGGCGCCGTGGCGATCGCGTGGGCGGCCGCTTACCTCGTGGTGCGGCGCGCCGCGGGGCTCGAGCTGCCGCACGCTCTCGAGCGCGACCCGGGCGTGCTCGCCACGCCGCTGCTCGCCAAGCTGGCGTGGGCGCTCGGCAACAGCCTGCGCGCCACCTTCAGCCTCGCGCGCGCCGCGGATCTCGGCGCGACCCTGTGGGCGATGCTCGCCGCCGCCGCCGCGACCGTCCTCGTGTTCGCGCGCAGTGCCGCCGCGCGGGAACGCCTCGCGGCGGCGCGCGGCTGGGTGGCATGGGGCGGCGCGTGGTGCCTGCTGTCGTGGGCGGCGCTCTCGACCATCTTCCCGTTCTGGGCGCCGAACCGCGGACAGCTCGGCAGCGTGGGCTTCGGCGCGGGCGCGGTGGCGATCGCGTCCGCCGCGCACCCGGCGGCCCCGGCGGCGCTGGTGGCGGCGCGCCTCGGGATGCTCGCGCTCGCGCCCCGCACGCCCTCGCGCATCACGCCCGAGCCCGAGGATCGCGGCGCGTTCATGGACTACCCGCGGTTGAGCCGCCTGCAGCAGTTGATGGCGGCTTCGCGCCGCGCGCTGCGCGAGCGCCACCCCGTGCTCCCCCACGGCGCGCTCGTCGGCTGGCACGACCTGCCGCTCTCGGCCGAGTACGCGTTCGGCGGGCCGCTCGCGGTGCAGGCGTGGTACCGCGATTCCTCGCTCGGCTGGACCACGCTCGACGCATTCGCCGCCGATCCCACGCTCCCGGTGGCGGCGTTTCTCAGCTACCAGCCCGCGCACGACCCGCAAGTGGTGGTGATCGAGCCCGAGGCCGAGCACTGGAAGATCACCGGGGTCGAGGACGTGGTTCAGGGCCGCTGGGCGGAGGCGCTCGACGCGCTCGACCGCGCCGACGCGGTGCAGCGCGACCGGCGCGCCGCCGTGTTCCTCGGCGACGTGGCCGGGCGCAGGGCCCTCGCCCTCGCGAGCCTCGGACGATGGGAGGACGCGGATCGCGAGGCGCGCCTGGCGCTCGCCGCCGCGGCCGAGGACGTGGGCGCGCGCTTCGTGCTGGCGGCCGTGCACATGAAGCGACGCGAGGACGAAGCCGCCGAGGCGCAGCTCGACACGCTGCTCGCCATGTCGCCCCGGCACGAGGCTGCGCTGGCGCTGCGCGAGGCGCTGGTCACGCGGGCGGCCGCGGCGCCACGCTGAGAGCGCGATCGAAGGCGTCCGGCTCCGCCGACCCCCGCGCGCCGCCGCCCGGACGGAAGCGCGCCATCGCCCCTACCGGATCTCGTAGTTCGGCGCTTCCTTGGTGATCGTGATGTCGTGCGGGTGGCTCTCGCGCAGGCCCGCGCCGCTGATGCGCACGAATCGCGTGCGGGTGCGCAGGCCCTCGATGTCGGCGACGCCGCAGTAACCCATCCCCGCGCGCAGGCCGCCGACCATCTGGAACACCGACGTCGCGAGCGGGCCCTTGAACGGCACGCGGCCCTCGATCCCCTCGGGGACCATCTTGGCCAGCTCCTCGGTGTTGTCCTGGAAGTAGCGCTCGCGGCTCCCCTTCGCCGCGGCCATCGCCGAGAGCGAGCCCATGCCGCGGTACACCTTGTAGGAGCGCCCCTCGAGCAGCACCACCTCGCCCGGGCTCTCGGCGGTGCCCGCGAACAGGCTGCCGATCATCACCGAGTGCGCTCCCGCGGCGAGCGCCTTCACGACGTCGCCGGTGTACTTGATGCCGCCGTCGGCGATGATCGGCACGTCGCGCCCCTCGAGCGCCTGCGCCGCCTCGAGCACCGCGGTGATCTGCGCCATCCCGGCGCCGGTCACCACGCGCGTCGTGCAGATCGCGCCCGGCCCCATGCCCACCTTCACGGCGTCGGCCCCGGCGTCGGCCGCGGCGATCGCGCCCGCGGCGGTGCCGACGTTCCCCACCACCAGGTCCACGTCGGGGAAGCGCTCGCGCAGCGTGCGCGCGCCCTCCAGCACGCCCTGCGAGTGGGCGTGCGCGCTGTCCATCGAGAGCGCGTCCACGCCGGCGCGCACCAGTTCGGCGGCGCGCTCGAGGAAGTCGCCGGTCGCCCCCACCGCCGCCGCCACGCGCAGGCGGCCGAGCGCGTCCTTGCAGGCGTCCGGGTGCTTGATGCGCTTCTCGATGTCCTTGACCGTGATGAGCCCGCGCAGCGTGCCGTCGGGGTCGGTGACCGGCAGCTTCTCGATGCGGTGCTTCGCCAGGATCGCGCGCGCCTGCTCGAGCGTGGTGCCGGGCGGCGCGGTCACCAGCCGCTCGCGCGTCATCACCGAGGACACGCGCTTCGAGGGATCGTCCTCGAAGCGCAGGTCGCGGTTGGTGAGGATCCCGACCAGCCTGCCGTTCTCGGTGATCGGCACGCCCGAGATGTGGAAGCGGGCGCAGATCTCGTGGGCCTCGCCGATGGTCGCGGTGGGCGGCAGCGTGACCGGGTCCACGATCATGCCGCTCTCGGAGCGCTTGACGCGGTCCACCTGCGCGGCCTGCTCGGCGATGGTGAGGTTCTTGTGGATCACGCCGATCCCGCCCTCGCGGGCGATGGCGATGGCCAGTTCGGACTCGGTCACCGTGTCCATCGCGGCGCTCACGATCGGAACGTTGAGCGCGATGCGCCGCGAGAAGCGGGTGCGCACGTCCACCGCGCGCGGGTGCACGGCGGAGAAGGCCGGCACCAGCAGGACGTCGTCGAAGGTGAGGGCCTCGGGGCCCACCTTCTCGCTGAAGGGAATGCGCGCGCTCAAGACGTCCGGCTCCTCGAACCCCCGGGCCGCGGCGTCCACACCCCGGCCCGGCACGTCACGGCAGGATGGTCGCGGGCTTCTTCTTGGCCGTCAGCGGGCTGAAGTGGTAGTTCGCGCCGAAGCGGATCTCGCTGGTCCACACGTTGCTGTTGAAGCCCAGCGGGAACTGCTCGTCGCGCTCGGCGAACACCAGGTGCGACGCGGCCACGAACTCGAGCGACACCGAAGGCATCGCCTTGAGGAAGCGCTCGGCCCCGAATTCGGCGCTGACCCCGGGGTAGAAGCCCCGGTGGAGCCGCCGCGAAAGAGGATCCTTCACGACGTGCCGGTCCTGCTGGACCCACACCCGGTAGACGCCGCCGCCCACGCCCTCGTGGAACAGCCAGTTCTTGCCGCGCTGCAGCCACTGGAGTTGCGCGCTCACCGGCATGACCAGCGTGAGGTACTCGTCCTTCAGGCTGTCGTTCGGGAAGTAGGCGGTCTTGAACGGGGCGGGCGAGTTCTTCTTGTAGCCGGCCCACGTGAACCCGGGGCTCACCTGCCAGCGCCAGTGCTTCGACATCGTGTAGCGCAGGTGCGCGGCGAAGCCGAAGCGCATCGCGGCGTCGCGCGTGCCCCACAGGTCGCGGCCCGATCCGCCGCCGTCGCGCGCGTGGGTGTAGTCGCCGTCACCCAGGAAGCGCGAGAGGCCCGCGCTGCCGCCGAAGCTGGCCTGCCCCGGGTTGCCGAACTTCGGGCCGTCCGCGGAGGAGGCGGCGCCGGACCCGGAGGATTGGGCGAGCGCGCCGGACGGCAGACACGCCGAAACCGCCGTGAGCAGCGCGAACAGGGCGATGCTCACCCCGCGAAGACTCTTCATCATGCGATGGGAACTCCTCTTCCCGAGCGGAAGGGGCTGCGGAAGGTCAGGCCCGGTGCGATGAGCGCGGCAGTATAGGAAGGCGGTTTCGAGAGTGTCAAGAATCGGGGCGCACGCGCGCGAGCCGCGCCGAACGCGGGCTTTCGCGCCGTCGCCGGAGCGTCGCGCGCGTCCATCGGCGGTCGCGGTTCCGGCCCGCGATCCGCAGGCCGCACGAGGCCAAGTTTCGTTCCGCGAGCGGGATCGGGCGGCCGTCCCGGTGCTGGAACGCCGCTTGCCGTCGCCCGGGCATCACCGGGATCCCACCACCGAAATCCGCAGCACGTGCGCCTCACCCCGTCCCACCGAGTACAGCGCAGTTTTCCAGCACGGGCCGGCCGCCAACCGGCCCCGTCCCGGTCTCGATCACGAAGCGGCCTCGCCGCGCCCCGAACCGCGGGGCGTGGCTCCGGCCCGCCGAAGCTCCGCGGGGAACGACCGGCGAACGCGGAGCGCCCGAACGCGACCTAGCGTCGCGGCGTGTCGAGCATCACCACGCGGCGCGTGACGTCGAACCCGGCCGAAGGCGCGCGCGCGCGCACGAAGTAGAGGCCGGGGCCGGCGCGTGCGCCGCCGTCGGTGTGGCCATCCCACTCGAGCTCGACGACTCCCGCGCGCGGCGCGGGGCGCCCGAAGGCGAGCGTACGCACGCGGCGGCCGCGCGCGTCGAACACGCGAACCTCGAGGTCCGCGGCCGGCGCGCCTCCCGCGCGCGGCGCCTCGAAGGCGATCCGGACCCGGCCCGACTCGCCCGCCGGCTGGGGCCAGGCCCGGATCCCCCGCGGCGCCGCGGGCAGCGCGAGCGTGGCGACTTCATACTCGGCACCGGCCGCGGTCACGCCCACCAGCGTGTAGGCGTCCCCGGCGCGGCCCTCCGCGTCGAGCGCGGCGGTGCCGCGGAGATCGCCGCCCACGGCCTCGCGCGGGAGCGGGCCGCGGGCGCGCCACAGCCGGTAGCCCGTGAGCCCGTTGGGACCGATCGCGGGATCGGTCGCCCACGCGAGCGCCACGCCGTCCTCGCGCGCCTCGGCCTCGAAGCGCGTGGCGCGCACCTCGCGGCGCAGCCGCACCGGCGGGCCGGCCGACAGACCCCGCAGGGCGGGATCGGCCGGGCGGAGCTCGATCCGGCCCGAATCGGGCAGCGAGACCGGGAGCACCAGTTCGAGCACGTTGCCGGGCGCGCCTCCCGCCGCGGCGGCGAGCCGCTCGCCGCCCGTGGGGCCTGCGAACCACACGTCGGCGGGCTCGGCGCCCGTCCACCGCACCGTCAGCGGGGCGCCCGCCAGCCAGCCGGCGGCGGTCACGCGCGGGGTCCGGAGGCGCCAGCGCGCCGCTTCGAGGGCGTGGAGCCGGCCTTCGGCCGCGCCCGGCGCCACGGCGAAGGGAGCGCCCACCGCGATCGCGCCGAAGCGCTCGGCGGAGGGCGAGCCGAACGCGGCGAGCGAGGAGCCGAATCGCGCGCCGGGTTCGCTGCCTTCGATCCGCACGTCCACCGCGCCGTCCGAGCCTCCGAACAGGACGTCCACACGGCCCGCGAGCGGCCCCGCCCCGGCGTGCCCCGGCGCGCCGATCGCGAGATCGGGCCGGCCATCGCCGTTCAGGTCCACGCGGCCCACGAGCGCGCTGCCGAAGAACTCGCCGGGTGCGGAGCCCAGGAAGCGGAGCCCGGGGCGCGGGTGGATCGCGACGCCCCCGAAGAACACCTCGACCGCGCCCGCGTCCGCCGCGCCCGGCGCGTCGGCGAACGGAACGCCGACCGCGAAGTCGTCGAAGCCGTCGCCGTCCAGGTCGCCGAGCGCCGTCAGCGCCGAGCCGAAGCCGTCGCCCGGCTCGCGGCCCTCGAGGACGCGACGGTCCCACGGCTTCACCCCCGCCCCGCCGAGGAACAGGTGCAGGGCGCTCGAGCCGGTGCCTCCCGGCACCGGCGGGCCGCTCACCAGCAGATCGCCGGCCCCGTCGCCGTTCACGTCCCCCGCCCCGCTCACCACCAGCCCGAACGGCCCCGGGATCCCGGCGGTGAGCGTGCGGTCGGGAATCGCGTCGAAGGCGGGGCCACCGTAGAACACGTAGGCACGCCCGTCGCCGCCGCTCCCGGGCGCGCCCACGACGAGGTCGGCGTGGCCGTCGCCGTTCAGGTCCCCGGCCGCGGCCACCGCGGCGCCGAACAGTTCGCGGGCGCGCCGCCCCTCGATCACGCGGTCGGGCCCGCCGTCCGAGGCGGGCCCGCCGAAGAACACGTAGACCCGCCCGGCTTCGGGGCCGGCCGCCGCGCACGACGGGGCCCCGACCGCGAGGTCGTCGAAGCCGTCGCCGTTCAGGTCCCCGGCGTTGGCGACCGCGGCGCCGAACTGCTCGAACGCCGTGATCCCCGCGCGCAACTCGCCCGCCCCGACGCCGCCGGAGCGGATCGCGAGCGCGCCGTCGGCGGCGAACGGGGCGCCCGCGAAGAGGTCGGGCGCGCCGTCGCGGTCCCAGTCCACGCCGGCCGCGACCGCGGACCCGAGGCGGCCCGGGCTCGTGCCCGGATCGTAGGTCAGCTCGTCGAGGATCGCGGCCGGCGCCGGGATCACGCGGGCGATGCGGAACTCGCCGGGCGAGGGCGCGCTTTCGCCGGAGCCGGGTCCGGCGCCCGAGCGCGTGAGCCGGATCCGCGCGCGGCCGGTGGTGACGTCGGGCACGGCGACCGCGAGCGCGTTGGCCGCCGCCCCGCCCGCGGCGGTCGCGAGCGTCGCCCACGACGCGCCGCCATCGAGGCTCAGCTCGAGGTCGGCCGGCTCGGCGCCGCCCCACTCCACGCTCGCGGTCCCGCCCGCCTCCCAGCGCTCGCCGGCCGCGGGGCGCGCGATCGCGTAGCGCTCGATCCGGAGCAGGTAGGCGCGGCCGGCGTTGGTGAACGCGGCGTCGTTCTGGGGCGCCCCGGCGAGCAGCGCGTCGCTGCCGCGCAGGTCGGGATCGCCCGCGAACGCCACCGAGCTTCCGAACAGGTCGTTGGCCGCCTCGCCGTCCACCTTCAGGCCGGGAGTCGCGCGAGGCGCCGCACCGCCGAACAGGATCCACACCTGCCCGGCATTGGTCGCGCGCCCGTCGGCCCCGGGCACGCCGATCGCGAGGTCCGCGATGCCGTCGCCGTCGAGGTCGCCGCCCATGGCGAGCGCCGTCCCGAGGTTGTCGCTGGTCGCAGCGCCCTGCACGACCAGGTCCGGGGTCGCGGTGGGCGCCGGGCCGAAGTGGACCATCACCTCGCCGTTGAACGCCCGGCCGGGCGAGGAGCGGTTCATCGCGGCGACCGCGAGGTCCGCGAAGCCGTCGCCGTTCAGGTCCCCGCACGCCACCGCGAAGCCGTAGCTGTCCTGGAGCCCCGGCGACACGATCGTCACGTCGGGCAGCCCGTCCAGCGCCGGGCCGCCGAAGAAGACCTGGAGCCGGCCCGGCGTCGCGCTCGACTGGCCGCTCACCCCCACCACGATGTCGTTCCAGCCGTCGCCGTTCACGTCGCCGGCGGCGGCCGACCGCACCGTGAAACCGGGCCCGGTGCGCAGCGCCAGGTCGGCGAAGGCGTCGAGGTTGGGCCCTCCGAAGTAGACGAACGCGCTCAGCGAGTCGGGCGCGACGACGAAGGCGCTCACGAGGAAGTCGGGGTAGCCGTCGGCGTTCACGTCCCCGAGGCGCGCGATCGCGGTGCCGAACAGCGCCGAATTCGACTGGCCGGACGGCATGTCGAGCGTGCGATCCGCGACCGCGTCGAGCGCGGCCCCGCCGAAGTAGAGCCACGCCTTGCCCGGAAATCGCGGCGGCGCCCCGGTGTCGTAGTTGGGGCTGCCCAGCAGCCAGTCGTCGTAGCCGTCGTCGTTGACGTCGCCGACCCCCGCGAACGTGGTGCCGGCCAGCCCGGCCGGGGTGCGACCGGCGGCCACCGCGTCCGGGAGCGAGTCGAGCCGCGTCCCGCCCAGGTACACGTAGGCGCGGCCCGCGTCGGCGAAAGTGGCGTCGGCGCGGGTCGCCGCCACCAGGAAGTCCGCGAACCCGTCGCCGTTCAGGTCGCCCGCCGCGGCCACCGTGGCCCCGTAGAGATCGCCGGCCGCCTGGCCCACCGGCCGCATCACCGCGCGCGCGGCGAGCTGCGCCGCGGCCGGGCCCGTCCACGCCGCCGCGAGCGCCAGCGCGGCGGCGGCGCCGAGCGCGGGGCGGCGCGCGATCATCTCAGCAGCACCACGCGGCCGCGCGCTTCGCGGCCGCCGCTCGCGAGGCGAAGGAAGTAGACGCCGGGCGCGGCCCGCAGGCCGTGGCGCGTGCGGCCGTCCCACACCGCCACGCCGCTCGGCGCCGCGGGCAGCGTCATCAGGCTCTGCAGCCGCCCCGCCACGTCGTAGACGAAGAGCGCGTGCGGCCCGCCCGGAAACGCCGGGTCGCCGCGCCACTCGATCTCGACCGGCGAGCGCGCCGGCGAGCGCGCCACGGCCACCGCCACGCCGGCCGCCCCCGCGAGCCGCCCGACGGTGGGCGCGATCACGTTGGAGAGGGCGGAGGCGTTGCCGGCCCGGTCCACCGCGCGCACGGCGATCCAGTAGGTGTGGCCGCGCTCGAGCCCCGCGAGCGTCGCGCGTTCCTCGCGGCCCGCGTCCACGGCGGCCTCGAAGGTGTAGCCGATCGGCGCGGCCTCGAAGCCGGCGCTGTCGAGCGGGGCTTCCGCGAGGCGCACGTGGTAGAGCAGCGGGCGGCCGGAGCGGCCGTCGTCGCCGGTGGCGGTCCAGGCGATCACCAGCGAGGTGTCGGTGGAGGAGACGAGGCGGAGGTCGGCGACCGCGCCCGGCGACTCGGAGGCGGTCTCGACCTCGATCACGTTCGAGAGCCCGCTCCAATTGCCGGCGCGGTCGCGGCTCCGGATCGCGATCCAGCTGCGCACACCCTCGGGCAGCGAGGTGACGGCGAGGCTCTCGGGTTCGCCGGGCGCGGCCGGCACCAGCGACTGCGGCAGCGGGCTCGCGGAGGCGAAGGCCGGCGGCGAGAAGGGCGCGGGACCGAAGCGGACGTCGTAGCCCGACACGCGGGGGACCGCTCCCGGATCGGCCGGGGCGTTCCACCTCAGCGTCGCGCCGCGCGTGCCGGCGGGCTCGCCCGCCAGCGAGGCGATGGCGGCGGGCGGAACGTCGTCGGCGGGGGCCAGCACCGGCGCATCGAGCCGGCTCCCGGTGCGCGCGAAGTTGCCGCGCGCCGTCGGCCAGCGCGCCGCCCCCGGCCGCCAGGTTCCGGGCCCGGAGTCGTAGAGGTAGATGAGCCCGTCCTCGCCCGAACCGGCGGCGATCTCGGTGGCGTTGTCGCCGTCCACGTTGGCCATCGAGGGCGCGTTGGAGGAATGCCCGGACTTGGGCCAGCCGCGCAGGTCGCCGAGCGTGGCGGTGAAACCGTAGAGCCTGCCGCGGCCGCGGTTGTCGGGGGCCGGCACCAGGATCTGGGCCCCGTTGCCGGTGGCGAGCGGACCCACCAGCGGCTCGCCCCACGGATGGAAGAAGATCAGGCGCGATGAGATCACCGTGCCGGTCGAGTCGAGCGTGACGATCTGGTCGGACGACTCGAGCACCGCGACGATCTCGTCGCGCCCGTCACCGTTCAGGTCGCCCGCCGCGAGGTGCTGGGCGATGCGCGCGGGCAGGTCGCGGCGGAAGCGCAGCGCGGCGTTCGGCGCGAACGCGCGGATCTGGGTGCCCGACGCCACCACCACCGCCGGCACCGGGTTCGAGCCCAGCCGCATGAGGAGCGGCGCGCTCGGTTCCTCGCCGATGATGACCGGCCAGCCGGACAGCGGCGTCCCGTCCCCGCGGAAGGCGTACACCGCGTAGTTGTTCGAGGTGGCGACGATCTCGTCGCCGGCTTCCCCGTCCAGGTTGCCGAGGGCCACGCGCAGGTTGCGGCCCGCGGTCCCGGCGCGGCGCGGGAAGCCGGGCAGGCGCGAGCCGTCGGCGCGCCACGCCCACACCGAGCCGTCGTCCCCTCCCCACACCACCTCCATCACGCCGTCGCCGTCCACGTCGCCGATCGCCGGCATCGCTTCCGCGCCGCCCCGGGTGGTGGTGGCGTCCACCGGCCAGCCCGGGAGCGGCAGCCCCGAGGGGAAGTGCCCGGAGATGCGGCCGTCGGCGAGCGCCACGAACAGGCCGGTGCCGATCCCGGCCCCGAGGTCGGCGGCGGCGATGCCCCCGACCGGGCGGCCGCCGAGCGGGACGCGCGCCAGCGTGTCGCCGTAGAGCGCGTTCATCACCAGCAGGGCGCTGTCGGCGGTGGCGTAGGCGACGCGCGGCAGCCCCGACTGGGTCGGGAGCACCGCGGCCGGGCCGACGGTCGCCGCCCCGGCGGCGAACCCCGTCGAGAGCGGCGGGTCCTTGAGCACCCGCTCCACGTTGAGCCGGCCGGTGCCGTAGCCGGTGCCCGGGTTGAGGCTCGAGATGTTGTCGGTGGTCTCCGTGATCCGGAGCTGGGAGAGATAGGGCATGTAGGGCGGCAGGCCGCGCATGCGGCGGTCGAACTGCATCATCGCCACCGCCGCGGCCACCATCGGCGAGGAGAACGAGGTTCCGGCCTCGGCCGCGCTGTAGTGCGGCGTGCGCAGCCCGATGCTGTCGCTGCCGGTGGCGCGCAGCGTGGTGGTGGCGATGGACTGGCCCGGCGCGCACAGGTCCACGAACGCCTGCCGGGTGCTGAAGAACGTGACCCGGTCGTTCTGGTCGGTCGAGGCCACCGAGATCACGTCGTCGCGGTCGCCGAGGTAGTGCGGCGAGTTGCTGTTGCCGGCCGCGGCGACCACCACCACGCCCGCGGCCGTGGCGGCGTCCACCGCCGCGAGCAGGTCCGGCTGCTGGTCGCTCGAGAACGAACAGTTGATCACCGTGGCCCCGTTGCGCACCGCGTACAGGATGGCGCGCGCGGCGTAGCTCAGGTCCACGAGCCCCGCCGGGTTGATGGGGGACGAGTAGCCGACGCGGAGCGCCATGACGCGCGCCTCCGGCGCCACCCCGCAGGTCCCGGAGACGTTGTTGGCGATCGCCACCGCCACGCCCGCCACCGCGGTGCCGTGCACCGCGAAATCGTTGGGATCGTTGTCGGCGTCGCGCCAGTCCTCGCCCGGCCTCGCGAGCGCCGCCGAGTCGAGCGCCACGAAATCCCAGCCCCACACGTCGTCCACGTAACCGTTGCCGTCGTCGTCCACGCCCGGGAGCCCGAAGCGTTCGGCGCCGTTGGTCCAGAGGTTGCCGAACTCGCCGGCCACCGTGCCGCCCAGGTCCGGGTGGTGGCGCAGCACGCCGGTGTCGAGGATCGCGATCACGCTCGAGGGATCGCCGCGCGTCACGTCCCACGCTTCGAGCACGTGCAGGTCCCGGCGCGACGCCTGGTAGAGCCAGTAGCTGATTCCCCACATCGAGTCGTTGGGCGCGGCGGCGTGGAAGCGGTCGCGCGCGCCGAGCGCCGAGCCCGCGCCGCCGGGCGGCCCGGCCAGGTCGGAGAGCTTCAGCTCCTCGAGCGGCATCAGGTGGATCGGCGAGGCCTCGGCGACCTCGGGGGCCGCGCGGGCCGCCTCGAGCGCGGCCTCGAGCGGGAGCCGCCCGCCGACGTGCGCGATCCAGTAGGTCGTGAGATCGGGCGCCGCCCCGGGGACCTCCGCCGGGAACTCGGGCTCGAGACGCGCCCCGGCGAGCCGGGAGCTCAGTGCCTCGAGCCTGAGCGACCGCATCGCGGCCCGCCGCGCGGGATCGGGCTCGCGCGCGAACT
Source organism: uncultured bacterium (assembly GCA_964542745.1). Lineage (GTDB taxonomy): Bacteria > Eisenbacteria > RBG-16-71-46 > RBG-16-71-46 > RBG-16-71-46 > DATKAB01. Next base: position 33,448 of record CAZIVR010000014.1, on the reverse strand, counting down.
CGGCGTAGGCCGGGTGCGCCGCCTCGGGGCGGAGCCGGAGCACGAGGCGCTCGCCCGCGTAGGCCGGTCCCGGGACCTCGGCGGCCGCGCCGCGCACCGGCCGGTCGAGCGCCGCCGCCGCGGGCCGCGGCGCGGGCCCCGCGGCCCCGAGCGCGAGCGCGAGGACGAGGGCGGCCGGCCGGAGCCCGCGCGCGCCCCTCACTTGAGCACCACCACGCGGCGTTCGACACGGAAGCCGCGGGCCGGGGATTCCGCGCGGACGAAGTAGAGGCCGGCCGGAACGCGGGCACCATCGGCCCGACGCAAGTCCCACCGGGCGCGAACCTCTCCCACCTTCGTGCCCATCGTCCCTCCCGTCACGCGCCGCACCGCGCGGCCGCTCACGTCCACCACCGTCACCGCGAAATCCGGGCCGGTCCGCCCGCCCGCGTCCACGGGCGGGAACACCGACATCTCGACGTCCCCGAACTCGGTGCTCGGCACCGGCCAGACCCGCAGGGCCGAGCCCGGCCCCGCGACCGTGAGCCGCGCGAGCTCGGACTCGGCCCCGTTCCCGTGCACGCCGGCCAGCACGTAGCTCGCGCCGCGCTCGAACTCGCGCACCAGCCACGCCGCCGCCTCGATCCGCTCGGGGCCCACGCGCTCGGGCGGGACACCCGCCCGCTCGCGGTAGAGACGATACGCGCTGAGCCCGTGCTCGCCGAGGCCGGGGCGAGTCTCCCACGCCAGGCGGATGCCCGCCTCGGTGATTTCGTAGTCGTATCGGTCCACGTGAACTTCGCTGCCGATCGAGACGGGCCCGCGGAGCACCTCCCCGGGAGGCACGCCCGCGCGGCTCGGGCGGAGGCGGAGGTACACCGAGTCGGCGGTGACGGCGGGCGCCACGAACTCGAAGGTGTTGTCCGCGGAGCCGCCGGCCCCGGCCGCGAGCCCGCGCCACGAGCGCCCGGCGTCGAGGGACAGGTCGAGGTCGGCGGGTTCGGCGCCGCGCCAGCGCACCGCGTAGCGCCCGCCGCCGAACCAGCGCGCCCCGGGCAGCGGCTCCTCGACCGCGTGGCGGGGCACGTCGAGCCGCGCCACCCGGCCGGTCGCGCTGCTGCGCGGGTAGGCGTGGAGGGGAGCCCCGGCCAGGAACTCGCGCCGGCCGTCGCCGTCCCCGTCCCCGGCCGGAGCGAGCGCCGCGCCGAAGCGCTCGCCCGGCTGGCGGCCCCGCCACTCAGCGTCGGCGCCCGGCCCCGAGCCGCCGAAGTAGACGCGCACCACGCCGGCCCAGCCCGAAGCGCCCGGCGCTCCGGCCGCGAGGTCGTCGCGCCCGTCGCCGTTCACGTCGCCGAGCCCCGCGAGGGACGCGCCGAACTCCTCGCCGGCCGCGAGCCCCTCGAGGGAACGGTAGGGCAGCGGCGCGGGCCGCGCGCCGCCCAGGAACTCGTGCACGCGCCCGGCCTCGGCGCCCGCGCTCCCCGCAGCACCCGGCGCTCCCACCAGCAGTTCCTCGGCGCCGTCCCCGTTGCGGTCGCCGCCGCTGGCGATCGCCTCCCCGAAGCGGTCCAGCGCCGCGCGGCCCCGCAGGCGCAGGCCGGGCCCGAAGCTCGGGGACGCGCCGCCCAAGTAGACGTCCACGGCGCCGATCCTGCCGTCGGCCGTAACGTACGAAACCGCGAGGTCGCGATACCCGTCCCCGTTCAGGTCGAGACCGGCCAGCGCGCGGCCGAAGCGGCGCGTGTTCACGGGGGCCCACAGCACGATCCCGGCCGCGGCGGAGGGATCGGGCCGGCCGAGGAAGAGCTCGACCCGCCCGTCGCCGCGGCCCGCGACGCCCGAACGGTGTTCCGGGGCCGCGATCGCGAAGTCGTCGAAGCCGTCCCCGTTCATGTCCCCGATCCACGCGACCGTCGAGCCGTACTCCTCGCCGGCCTGGGACCCGGAGAAGCTCGCGACCGGCCCCGAGCCCGTGCCGTCGAGGAAGAGCCGCGCCGATCCCGCGGGTCCGCGGCCGGGCGCTCCCACCAGAAGGTCGGGCCGCCCGTCGCGATTCGCGTCGCCGCCGAGCGCGAGGGCCGCCCCGAAGTGGTCCCCGGTCCGCTCGCCGGGAATCACCCGCGGGCTCGCGGGCGTGGTCCCGCCGGGGAGCAGCCACAGCTCCCCCGAGTTGCCGCCCGCGGCGTCGGCGTAGGGAACGCCCGCCACCCCGTCGGGGAAGCCGTCCCCGTCGAAGTCAGCGCCTCCCGAAAGCGCGGCCCCGAGCCGCCCGCTCGCGCCGCCCGCCGGGTGGAGCGCGACCTCGCGCACCACGCCCCCGGGCGGGTCGAGCCGCCGCACGATCGAGAGCGAGTGGTCGGAGCGGTCCGAGTGGAGCGCGTCGCCCAGCGAGCCGGCCGTGGAGATCCGCACCAGCGCGCGGGCCGTCACCGAGTCGGGAACCGCGACCGCCCGGCGGTTGTCGGCGGCCCCGCCGGCCGATTCGGCGAGGGTTCGCCAGGTCGCGCCGTCGTCGAGCGAGAGCGAGAGGCGCGCGGAAGTGCTGCCGAGCCAGCGCACCTCGGCGGTCTCGCCGGCGAACCACTCGGCGGGGCCCGCCGGATCGAGCAGCGTGTGCGGGGAGAGCGTGACGAGCCGGACCCGGCCCGCCGCGGGGCCCGGCCCCGGCGCGAACGGACTCGCCATCAGGAAGTCGTCCTCGCCGTTGCCGTCCACGTCGCCCACGAAAGTGGCGCGAAACCCCAGCGCCGAGGCCGGGTCGCCAGGCACGCTTCGGATCTGGGTGACCACCAGCGAGGATCCGAGCGAAAAGACCGTGACCGAGCCCGCCGCGGGGCCCGCCGCGTCGTCGCCGGAGGCGCCCACGATCAGCGTGCGGTTGCCGGTGCCGTCGGCGCGCCCGACCGAGAGCGCGCAGCCGAAGCTGTCGGGCCGCGTGCCGGCGAAGACCGACGAGACGTTGGGAAAGCTCAGGCCCGGCGTCCCCCACCACAGGCTCGCCGCTCCCCCGCCCGCGGGCTTCGGGTGGCCGATCCAGAGGTCGGCGCAGCCGTCGCGGTTCAAGTCCCCGGCCGCGGCCAGCGCGGCACCGTAGCCCTCGGTCGTGGAGCTGCTGAACCAGTCGTACATCGCCGATCCGGATCCGCCGACCCCGAGGTGGACCGACACGTAGGCCTGGTTGTTGCGGAGGATGCCCGGCGACCCGATCGCGAGATCGGCGCGGCCGTCGCCGTTCATGTCGCCCGGGCCGCACAGGACCGGGCGCCCGGACCCGATGGATCCGCTGTACGTGGCCGGCTGGGTGGCGATCGTGCGCCCGCCCAGGTACGTGACCGCGCCGCCGTAGGCCAGCGTCGCCGAGCGGTCGAAACCCACCGACCAGTCCGGGAAGCCATCGCGGCTCGCGTCCCCGAGCCCGGCGACGCTGCCGCCGAAGAACTGGACGCCGTTGGTGCTGACGACCGGCGGCGCGTCGAAGACCACGTCGGGCGTGGCGTCGAGGATCGGCCCCCCGAAGAACAGGTAGGCCCGGCCCGAGCCCTGGCGCTGGGGATCAGGGTAGGAATGGCCGGGAGCGGTCACCACCAGGTCGTCGAAGCCGTCGCCGTTCGCGTCTCCGACGCCGGCGATCGCGAACCCGAAGAGCTGGCGCGGTCCCGCGCCGGTGAGCACGAGGTCCGGCTCCCAGCGCACCCTTCGGCCGCCGAGGAACACGAGCACGCGGCCGGTGCTGTCGGAAGCGGAGGGCCCCCAGCCCGGCGCGCCGATCGCGAAGTCGGGGCGTCCGTCGCCGTTCAGGTCGCCGACCGCGGCGACGGCGTGGCCGAGGCGCTCGAACGGGGCCGAGCCCGCGAGGTCGAACACCGGCCAGGTGGCCCCGAATTGCGCGTGCGCGGGCCACGGCCCCGGAAGGAGCGCGAGCGCGGCGGCGGCGGAGGCGCGAAGGAAGCGGAAGCGTCGCACGGGACCTCGATCCCGGCCGCGAAGGGGGCGCGGCGCTAACGGGTCGGACCCGGGCAGTCTACACGAGCGCCCCCGGGCTTTGACACCCCTTGGACCCGCCGCGTAGGATTCCGCCCTCCTTTTTCCTATCGGACGCCGGGTCGTTCGGGCTTCGCTCCGGGACGATCGCCGGCGCTTCATCGTGTTGGGGGTAACGCATGACCCGCACCGACCAGTGGAAATTGCTGAGCGTCGTGCTCGCCACGGCGCTCTCCATCTGGTACCTGCTTCCCTCGTTCCGCTACTACAGCCTGACCCCCGCCCAGCGGAACGCCATGCCGCCGGCCGAGCTCGCCAAGCTCCGCAACTCCGCCATCCACCTGGGACTCGACCTGCAGGGCGGCATGCACCTGGTGCTCGAGGTGGACCGCTCCCGTCTGAGCGCCGCGGAGTTCCAGGGCGCCACCGACCGCGCGATGGAGATCATCCGCAACCGCATCGACCAGTTCGGCGTGGCCGAACCGCTGGTGCAGCGCCAGGGGGACGAGCGCATCGTGGTGCAGCTCCCGGGCCTCACCGACCGCGAGCGCGCCATCGAGCTGATCGGCAAGACCGCGCTGCTCGAGTTCAAGCTGCTGCGCAACGCGGACGAGGTGAAGGCGGTTTTCGACCGGCTCGACAGCTACCTCGCGGCGCGCGGGGCGGGCGCGCAGGCGGGCGTGGACACGGCGCTGCGCCGCACGCCGCTCACCGGCCACTTCATCGGGCTCCAGGGCAGCGCCTTCATCCGCAAGGAGGAGTTGCCGGTGGTCGAGCGCCTGCTCGCGTTCGCGGGCGTGGATTCGATCGTGCCGCGTGACTCGCAGCTGCTGTGGGGGCCGTCGGGCGACATCCAGGGCGGCGTCGAGGGCCGCGAGCTGTTCGTGGTGAAGCGCGAGCCCGAGATGACCGGCGGCTCGATCGCCAGCGCCGAGGCGCGGGTCGGCCTCGAGTCCACCAACCCGGGCGCGTGGGGCGTGAGCATGACCATGACGCCGCGCGGGCGCGCCGATTTTGCGCGCGTCACCGGCAACAACGTGGGCCGGCGGCTCGCGATCGTGCTGGACGGGGTGGTGAACTCGGCCCCCAGCATCCGCGAGCGCATCCCCTCGGGCGACGCTTCGATCACGGGCGGCGGGTTCACGGTCGAGTCCTCCAAGGACCTCGCGATCGTGCTGCGCGCGGGCGCGCTGCCGGCGCCGGTCACCATCATCGAGGAGCGCTCGGTCGGACCGTCGCTCGGCAACGACTCGATCCGCCAGGGCGTGACCGCGGGCTGGATCGGCACGGTGCTGGTGGTGGTGTTCATGGCGGTCTACTACCAGCTCTCGGGGCTGATCGCGATCGGCGCGATGGTGCTCAACATGGTGTACGTGATGGCCTGCCTCGCGGGCCTCGGTGCCACGCTGACGCTCCCCGGCATCGCGGGGCTCGTGCTCACGGTGGGCATGGCGGTGGACGCCAACGTGCTGATCTTCGAGCGCATCCGCGAGGAGCTGCGCCACCAGAAAACGGTGCGCCAGTCCATTGACGTTGGCTATTCCCGCGCGTTCCGCACCATTCTCGACGCCAATCTCACCACGCTGTTCAGCGCGCTCTTCCTGTTCCAGTTCGGCACCGGCCCCATCAAGGGCTTCGCGGTGACGCTGATCATCGGCCTGCTGGCGAACATGTTCACCGCGGTGCTGTTCACCCGCATGATCTTCGATTTCTGGCTGAGCCGCGGGAAGCTCGAGCGGCTGAGCATCTGACGAACACGGGGCCAGCCACATGTTCCAACTGCTGATCAACACCAACCTCCCGCTCATGCGGTTCCGGCGCGTGGCCTACGGCCTCTCCGCGCTCTTCGTGCTCGCCACGATCGCCTGGCTGGTGGCCAACGGGGGCCCGCGCTACAGCGTGGACTTCACCGGCGGCACGCTGCTCCAGGTCCGGCTCAGCCAGACGCTTCCGGCCGACCAGCTCCGCTCGGCGGTGGACGCCGCAGGCCTCAAGGGCTCGGAGCTCCAGCAGATGACCGGCGAGAATCGCAACGAGTACATGATCCGGATTCGCCAGGGCGAGGGCGGCGAGGACGCCTTCCCGAAGGTCGCGGCCGCGGTGCGCGCCGCGCATCCGGGCGTGGAGGTGGAACTGCGCCGCACCGAGTTGGTGGGCCCCAAGGTGGGCAAGGAGCTGCGCGAGAAGGCGATCTGGGCGGTGCTGTGCAGCCTCGGCGTGATCCTGCTGTACGTCGGGATCCGCTACGAGTTCAAGTACGCCCTCGGCGCGGTGATGGCGCTGTTCCACGACGTGTTCGTGACGCTCGGGGTGCTGTGCTTCCTCAACCGCGAGGTCTCGCTCACGGTGGTGGCGGCACTGCTCACCATCGCCGGCTACTCGATCAACGACACCATCGTCGTGTTCGACCGCATCCGGGAGCGCTCCAAGGCCCTGCGCAAGGAGAAGCACTCGCGGGCCATGGACATCGCCGTCAACGAGACCCTGTCGCGCACCATCATCACCGCCTTCACCGTGCTGCTGACCTCGGTGGCCCTGTTCGTGTGGGGCGGAGAGGTCTTGCGCGATTTCTCGCTGGCCATGATCATCGGGCTCGTCTTCGGCACCTACTCGTCCGTGTACGTGGCCAGCGCGCTGGCCCTCGACATCTGGATCGCGCTGGATCGCCGCAAGGACGCCAAGAATCCGCTGGCGGAATGACCGGGGAAAGGAACGTCATGCCGCGTCACCTTCGAATCGGAGCCGCGCTCGCGCTGGCCGGCTCGCTGGCCCTGGCACTGGCCGGCTGCGCCAAGAAGAAGTCGGTGGTGGATCCGTCCTTCACGATTCCCGAGGGCGTGTTCTCGAGCGAGCTCGAGCTGATCACGTACCTCGACCAGCCGAACAGCAAGATCCGCATGTTCGACCGCGGCAGCATCGGCAAGCCGGACCTGGTGGTCGTGCCCGACACCACCCTGTTCGACGCGATCGACCAGATCACGCCGGTGCGGGCGAACCCGGCGGGCTCGGTGCGCGGGCTGGTGCTGAACCGTTCCGCGGCCGAGGGGGTCGAGATCTTCCGTTCCGAGCCGAACGGAAGCGTCCGCAAGATCTTCGAATTCGCCCTCCAGCCCTCGCGCCGCTGGATCGACCGGCGCAGCGAGGTGTACGAGTTCGTGGACTCCGACCCGAAGCGCCCCGCCGGCGCGTCCTACTACGCGCGCGGTCTCGTGGGTGGCGTGGCGGGCAAGAACTCGCCGCTCTCGAGCGCCAGCCGTCCGACCCTGACCTCCCTGACGGAGATCCGGTACGCCGCGGAGCGCTGGGGCACCGCCCTGGGCGGGAGCTTTACGGCGGCCGAGTCCACGTTCTACATGGCGTGGTCACCGGTCAGCGGCGCGCAGCGCTACGTCATCCACGTCTTCGAGTACCAGCCCCGGAGCTTCACGCTCTCCCAGCGGATTCTGAGCGGAGCCCCTTCGCCGGTCCTGACGACCAGCGCGCGCGACATCTTCCTGGCCTCCCTGCCCGCGTCCGCGGGCACGGCGTACAGGCTCGGGGATCCGGGCGCGACGATCTACACCTACCGAACCCCGCGCATGCGCACCGACTACTACGTGCGCATCTCCGCCATCGACGCCAACGGTCAGATGATCGGAACGACGACGGGTCCGAACGTCGTCACCAACAACGACCTGAATCGAATCTACGTGTTCGGTCTCGACAAGACCGCGCGGGACCACTTCATGGACCTCAGTTCGCCGGAAGTGGCGAGCGCCTCGCCTCCCGCGTACCTGTTGTTTTCCCGCGGAGCCGTCTGGGTGAGCCCCGGGATCAATCCCAATCCGACGACCGCCCTGTCGCGGTCTCGCGATGAGGCTCTCGGTCCCTAGCGGAGTCTTTCGTCCGATCCGGCGCACCCGGGGACGGCCTCGCCGTTCCCCGGCGCCGCCCTCGACTGGCGGCGCCGCGGCGGGGGTCGCCCTCGCCGCCCTCGCCGCCACGCTGCTCTTCGTCCTCCCGGCCACCCTCCACGCCGACGCCACCCCACCCGGTTCGCGCGCCTTCGGGATCGCGCGGCTCAAGTACGGGGGCGGCGGCGACTGGTACGAGGACCGCACCTCGATGGTCAACCTGTTGCGCTCGCTGCGGGAACGTACGGGCATCCCGGTGGCCGGCGACCGCGAGGCGGTGGTGGAGCCCGGGTCGGCCCAGCTCTTCCAGTACCCGTTCGTGTTCCTGTGCGGCCATGGTAACATCAAGTTCACGCCCGCCGAGGTGGAGAACCTGCGCCGCTACCTGACGAACGGGGGATTCCTGTGGGCGGACGACGATTTCGGGATGGATCCGTCGTTCCGGCGCGAGATGAAGCGGGTCTTCCCCGAGTCGCCGCTGGTGGAATTGCCCCACGACCACCCGATTTTTCACGGCCTTCACGACTTCCCCCGCGGATTGCCCAAGATTCATGAGCACTCGGGAGGGCCGGCCCGCGCCTTCGGAATTGTGGTGGGCGGAAGGCTGGCCGTATTCTATTCGCAGGATTCCGACCTGGGCGACGGCCTGGAGGACGAAGAGGTTCACCGAGATCCGCCCGACAAGCGCGAGGCGGCCACGCGAATGGCGCTCAACATCGTGCACCACGCGCTGACCCGCTGATCCGCTGACGGGCCGCAGGGGGCCTTCGACAGCATGAGCACGCGCGCAACCCACCGCCCCCTGCACCGGCGCCTCGCCTCGCTGCACGCCGACCACGGCCTGCGCCGCGTCCTGCGCGCCGCGCTGCGCGGCGCGGCCGCCCTCTCGGTCGCGGCCGCCCTCGCCACCCTCGCCGGCCTGGTCCTTCCCGCCGCGCCCGCCACCGCCCGGGCGCGCGGCGTCGTGCTCGCGCTCGCCGCCGTCGCCGCCGCCGCGTGGGCCGTGGGCCGCGTGCGCCGCGGCTCGGTTTCGCTCGACGGATTCCTCGAGTCGCTCGAGGCCGCCTTCCCGCCGCTCCGCTCGTGGCTCCGCAACGCGCTCGACTTCGAGGCCCGGCCGCCCCGGGGCACGTCGGAGGAGCTGGCCCGTGCGCTCACCGACGAGGCCGCGCGCCGCTTCGCGTCCACGCCGGTGGCGTCGCTCCGGCCGCGGCTCGAGCCGCGCCGGCCCGCGCTGGCGGCGGCCGGCGCGCTCGCGGCGCTCGCGCTCGCGGGCGTGCTCGATCCCGCGGGGACCTCGCTGGCGTGGCGTTCGCTCTGGCGTCCCTCGCTGGCGGCGCCTCCGGTGCGGATCGCGGTGGAGCCGGGATCGGTGCAGGTGACGCCCGGCGCCTCGCTGGTGGTGCGCGCGCGGGTGTGGGGCACCGACCGCGCGCCGCGCTTCGTGCGCGACCGGAAGCTCTCGGACCTCGCCGCCGAGCCCGAGGGCGCGGCCCCCGACGGCGCGCACCTGTGGCGCTTCGAGCTGGCGCAGCTCACGCGCCCCGCGAGCTACCGCGTGCGCGCGGCGGACCGCGAGAGCCCGGAGTACGCGATCACGCTGGCGGGCGAGCCGCGCGCCGTGGGCTTCGAGATCGAGGTGCATTCGCCCGCCTACGCGCGGCTCCCCGTGCAGCGGGGCGCCGCCACCCGCGGCGACCTCGAGGCGCTGCGCGGGGCGCGGGCGGTGGTCGAGGTCACGTTCGACCGCGACCTCGAGTCGCTCGCGGCGCGGATCGTGGACGGCGAGCCGCTCGCCTTCCGCGAGGTCACGCCGCGGCGCTGGCGCGGCGAGGTCCCGGTGCGGCGCCCCGGGGAATACCGGCTCGCCGCGGTGGCCCCGACCGGCCGGGCCACCCTGAACTACCCGATCCGCCCGCTCGACGACGCTCCGCCGGTGATCACGGTGCGGGTGCCCGAGCGCGACGTCGAGCTGCCGGCCGGCCAGCAGGTGCCGCTCGAGGTGCTGGCCCAGGACGACCTCGGGCTCACCGAGCTCCGGCTCCAGTACCGGAAGGACGCCGAGGCCCCGTGGACCGCGGTGCCGCTCGCGCGCTTCGGCGGCGAGCCGCGCGAGGGCCAGGTGGCCTCGCGCTGGGACGCCTCCTCGCTCGGTCTCCTGCCCGGCGAGCAGGCTTCGTTCCGCTTCGCCCTCTACGACAACAACCGCGTGAGCGGCCCGGGCGTGGCGCTGAGCCCGGTCTTCGAGCTGCGCTTCCCCTCGCTCTCCGACATGTACCGCAGCCTCGACCAGACCCAGGCGAGCGCCCAACAAACGCTGGAAAAGGTCGCGGAGCAGGCGCGCGAGATGCAGAAGACGCTCGAGCGGATGGAGCGGCAGGCCCCGCGCGCCAACGCCGCGAGCCAGCCCTCCTTCGAGCGCAGCCAGGAGATGAAGAGCGCGCTCGAGCGGCAGCAGGAGATCTCGCAGCAGATGAACCGCGCGATCGGCGAGCTGAAGCAGAGCCTCGAGCAGGGCGCCGAGCGCGACGCGTTCCGCGAGGAGCTGCAGCGGAAGCTCCAGGAGATGGCCGAGCTGATGCGCCAGATCGAGTCGCCCGAGTTCCGCGAGGCGCTGCGCAAGATGCAGGAGGCGCTGGAGCGCATGGACCGGCGGGCCATGGAGCAGCAGCTTCCCGAGTGGCGCGAGCGCAACCGCGAGATGCTCGCCAACCTCGAGCGCACCATCGAGCTGCTCAAGAACCTGAGGCAGGAGGAGCGCCTCGAGGCGCTGGCCCGCCGCGCCGAGGACCTGGCGAAGCAGCAGGACGCGCTCAACGAGCGCCACGAGGCGCCGAAGCCCGGGGACGCGGAGCGCGCCGAGTCCGAGCGCCGGGCCCTCGCCGAGCGCCAGAAGGATGCCGCCGAGAAGAGCGGGCAGCTCGCGCAGGAGACGCGCGAGCTGGGCGGCGAGCTCGAGTCGCCGCAGGAGCAGCAGCAGGCGTCCGAGGCCGCCGAGGAGCTCGAACAGAACGCCGAGCCCGCGCAGGAGCAGGCCGCGCAGGAGGCGGGACGGAGCCAGGGCAGCCAGGCCAGCCGCTCGGGCCAGAAGGCGAGCGAGAGCCTGCGGCGCGCGGCCCAGCAGATGCAGCAGATGGTCCAGCAGCGCCAGCAGCAGCGCGAGAGCGTGGACCTCGCCGCGGTGCGCCGGGCCGCGCAGGACCTGCTCTCGATCCAGCGCGAGACCGAGCGCAACCTCGGCTCGGCGGCGCCGCTCTCCTCGCGCGCCGACCGGCAGAGCGATCTCTCGGACGGCGCGGCACGGGTCGCGGACTCGCTGGCCATGCTCTCCCAGCGCACGCCGTTCCTCTCGCCACAGCTCCACGAGGCGCTGGGCCGCGCGATCCAGAACCTCGGGCAGTCGGGGCGCGACATGGACGGCGGCAACCGCCAGCGCGGCGAGGAGGCGGGGCTCGCCGGCAGCATCGCGCTCAACGAGGCGGTGCTCGAGCTGCGCAAGTCCGAGAGCAGCATGTGCCCGAAGCCCGGGCCCTCGCAGGGAGGCGGCAACAGCAAGTCGCAGCGCCTGAGCCAGATGGGCGAGGAGCAGACGCGCCTCAACCAGGAGACCCGGCAGGTGTCGCGGCGGCTTTCGCAGCAGATGGAGATGACGCTCGGCGACCGCCAGGAGATGGAGCGCATCTCGCGCGAGCAGCAGCGGCTCCGCCAGCAGCTCGAATCGCTGGCGCAGGAGCCGGTGCGGCCGGACGAGCCGAAGCTGCTCGGCCGGCTCGACCAGGTGGAGCGCGAGATGAAGGAGGTCGAGGAGGAGCTGCGGCGGGGCCTCGCGAGCGGCGAGCTCGAGGAGAAGCAGAACCGCATCCTGTCGCGGCTGCTCGACGCGCAGCGCTCGGTCAACCGCCGCGACTTCGACCCCGAGCGCGAGGCGCGCGCGGGCGAGGACGTGGCCCGGCCCTCCCCGGCGCCGCTCCCCGACGAGCTGATGCGCGAGAACGACCGCCTGCGCCTCGACCTGCTCAAGGCGGAGGCCGACCGCTACCCGGCGCAGTACCGGGCCCTGATCGAGAGCTACCTGCGGTCCCTGAACGGACCCCGGCGGTGACCGGGCGCGACCCGCGGGTCGCCGCTGCGGCCGTCGCGGCGCTGGCCCTGTTCGTCTCGGCCGCCCCCGCCCAGCAGCCCGGGCAGCCGTTCGATCCGCAGCGGCCCCTCATCGTGCGGATCCCGGCCGAGCCGCCGGCCGTCTCGAGCCGCGACGTGAAGCCGCTCGACGCGATCCAGCTCCAGGTGGTGGGCGCGGCGGCGCGCGCCCGCGAGACGGGCCGGCTCGACGAGGCGAGGCGCCGGCTCGCCTCCCTCCCGGCCGACGTCCAGCGGCACCCGATCGTGCTCACCGAGCGCGCCCGCGTGGAGCTCGCGGGCGAGAACTTCGCCGAGGTGGCCCGGTTCGCCGCCTTCGAGCGGCGCGCCCAGCGGGACTCGCTCCTGCTCGGCCGCGAGCTGGTGGAGGCCTACGAACGGCTGAACCGCCCGCGCGAGGCCAGCGCCGTGGCGGTCGAGGTGTGGGCGGTGGCTCCCGCCGAGGAGAACTGGGCGATGGAGACGCTGCTGCGCCTCGCGGCGAGCGACGGCCGGACCGGGCGCGACGCGCTGCGCCGGGCGGCGGCGCGCGAGCCGAAGCGGCAGGACCTGGCGCGCGGCCTCGCCGGGCTCGAGTGGACCACCGGCGACCTCAAGGGCGCGCTCCGGAGCCTGCGCGCGATCGAGACCCTCGACCGCGGGCCCCGCAACCGCTGGGCGTTCGCCGAGCGGCTGCTGCAGGTGGGGACCGAGCGCGATTCGGCGGCCGCCGCCGACACCTACGCCGACATCGCCGGCGACGCCGGGCTCGAGGTGGCCTACCGCATGACCGCCGCCCGCCGCGGCTGGGAGCTGGCGCAGGCACGCGGCACGCAGGCACAGGCGGCGCCCCGGCTCCACGCCGCGCTCAAGGACATCCCGCCCGAGCGCTGGATGCCGGACCTCTCGCTGGCGCTGGCCCGGGCGCTGCGGCTCGCGGGCGACACGGGAGCCGCGCGCGCGCTGCTCGGCCCCTCGGGCCGCGGCGACGCCTCGCGCCCCGAGCTGTCGCTCGAGCGGGCGCTCGCCGACCTGCGCGACGGGCCGCCGGAACGGGCGCTCGAAGCGCTCCGCCCCGGCGAGCAGGCGAGCGACGAGCAGCGCTTCCACTACGCCGAGGCCCTGTTCTTCGCCGGTCAGCCCGACTCGGCGGCCGCGTGGTACCAGAAGGTGGCCGAGAACCCGGGCGGCGCCTACGCGGGCGCCTCGCTCGAGCGGCTGTTCCTGATCGAGGACGGCCAGCCGCGACCGGCGGTCGAGGCCTTCGGCCGGATCGCCTACGAGCAGTGGCGAAACGCCCCGAAGCGCGCGCTGGCGCTCGCCGATTCGCTGCTGGAGACGCTGGACCGCGGCCCGCTGTGGGCCCAGACCGCGCTGCTCGCGGCGGGCGAACGGGAGCGGGCCGGGGACGCGCGGGGGGCGCTGGCGCTGGCGCTCGCGGTGGCCGATTCGCTGCCCGAGGACCGCCTCGCGCCGCTCGCGCGCCAGCGGGCGGGCGACCTCTACTCCAACCGGCTCAAGGACGACGCGCGCGCGATCGAACAGTACGAAGCGTGCGTGGCGCGGTATCCTCGTGCCTGGAACGCTCCCGAGGTGAGGCGGCGGCTGGAAGAGCTGCGCCGAACCCGCCGCTTCTGAATCGAAGGCCCACGACCATGCGCCTCCACTTCGCCAGCAACGGACGCCGCGCCGCCCCCCGGGGGCTGGGCGTGTTCTCGCTGCTCGCCGCGATCGTGGCCGGGCTGGTGCTCGCGGTGGTGGCGTTCGTGACGATCACGCTGGTGCGCGGGCTCGCGGGCCGGTTCGGGCTCGGCGCGCGGCGGCCGGCTCCGCACGCGAGCGAGCCCGCGGGCTCGCGGCCCGCCGAATCGCCGGGCGCCGCCCGGAGCGGAGGGGCCCCGGAATCTCCGCCCGGCGAGCCGGCCGCCCCGCGGCCGCGCGAGCGTTCCTACGCGGAGGTCGTCGAGATGTGGCCCATCGTGCTCGGGCTGGTGGGCGCCCTGTCGCTCGCCGCCCCGCCGGCCCACGCGAAGTGGCTGGTGCCCATGGACGAGCGCCAGACCGACCACCTCAAGGCCTACGGGCTCGCCTTCTGGGCGCTCCAGCAGGGCGCCAGGTGCGAATGGCTGCTCAACTATCGCGGGGGGGCGTTCCTGCTCCCCGACGGCGACGCCGTGGAGCGCAAGGCCAACGTGCTCGGGGTCACGCTCGAACCCATGGGCGGGGCCGCCGAGGCGGTGATGCGCGCCGAGGTCGCGGACAACAACATGGAGGTGATCGCGCTCGAGAAGGCGCCCAAGGTCGCGGTCTACATCCCGCCCAACACGCCGCCGTGGGACGACGCGGTGACGCTCGCGCTCCAGTACGCCGGGATCCCCTACGCCACCGTGTGGGACGAGGAGGTGCTGCGCGGCAAGCTCTCGGACTACGACTGGCTCCACCTCCACCACGAGGACTTCACCGGCCAGCACGGCAAGTTCTACGCGGCCTACCACACGTTCCCCTGGTACAAGGAGGAGGAGCGCGTCCAGAACGAGATGGCGCGCAAGCTCGGCTTCGCCAAGGTCACCCACCTCAAGGCCGCGGTGGCGGTCGCGATCAAGGACTACATCTCGAAGGGCGGGTTCATGTTCGGGATGTGCTCGGCCACCGACACCTACGACATCGCGCTGGCCGCGCAGGGCGTGGACATCGCCGACTTCGTCTACGACGGCGACGCGGCCGATCCGCTCGCGCAGTCGAAGCTCGACTTCTCGCGCACGCTCGCCTTCAAGGACTTCCGGCTCGAGATGGAGCCGATGCTCTACCGGTTCTCGGACATCGACGTCACGCAGGAGGCGTCGCTGCGCGGGCCCCGCACCGTGTTCACGCTGTTCGACTTCTCGGCCAAGAACGACCCGGTGCCGAGCATGCTGGTGCAGAACCACGTGGCGGCCGTCGCCGAGTTCCTCGGGCAGAACACCGGGTTCCGCAGGTCGAAGATCCGCAGCGGCGTGCTGATGCTCGCCGAGGTCGAGGGCAGCGACGAGGTCAAGTACCTGCACGGCCAGTACGGCCGCGGCACGTTCACGTTCCTCGGCGGCCACGACCCCGAGGACTACCAGCACATGGTCGGCGATCCGCCCACCGAGTTGTCCAAGTACAAGCACTCGCCGGGCTACCGGCTGATCTTGAACAACGTGCTCTTCCCCGCCGCGGAGAAGAAAAAGCAGCGGACGTAGGGGAAACCCGCCGCGCCCCGCGGCGCCAGCGGCCTGTCCGGCAACGGGCTCCATGGACTTAAATATTCCTTGACCCGGCGCGGGGGGCGCGCATAATACGCGCTCGCTCGCAGTTACAGGTGCTCCCCCGCCCCATCCACACGAGGCCGCTCGTGGTCTGGCCGCCACTCGACCGTTTCTCCCGCCTCCGGCGCCCAACCCGCGCGGGGCTCCGTGACCGCGCGCCCCCCGCGCCCCCCCGACCTTCGGACGCCCGGCCTTCCCGGCCGCAGGGACCTTTCGGGCGCCTCATCGCCTCCCGGCTTCGGCACGACGCGTTTCGCGTCGCCGCAATCGTCGCCGCGGTCTCTCGAGCCTCGTCGGCCACATCGTGATCATTCGTCTCGTGCACTCGCATCGCACCCCTCAGGTGGAGGAACCCATGAAAGCCTGGCGATGGATCGGGAATTTCACGCTCGCGGCGGTTGTCTGCTGCGCGGCGGCAACCAGCGCGTTTGCGCTCGGTGGGCCCGTGATCATCGGCGGAGATGACGCCGACGACCACGGATCCTTCAGCAGCGGCGCCAACCAGACCGGCTGGCGCTACATCCAGAGCGGCTTCGACGTCATCGGTCCGTGCGTGGACAACGGCAACAAGGTGGCGGTGTGCATCGGCTGCAACGGCGGCCGGGCCTCCGGAGGATTCCAGTCGGGCTTCGACCAGTCCACGCTGCCCGGAGCCGGATGGACCCGCGTTTCGCTCGTCACCAGCACCGAGATCGCGAACTTCTTCAACGGCTCGGGAACGGTCAACGTCAACAACTCCGGCATCCTCTACATGCCCACCGACGCCGGCAACGTCACGGGCGGCATCACGTCGAGCCAGCTCTCGGTCGTGAACGCCAACGCGGCGGGGATCAACACCTTCGTCACCAACGGCGGCGGGCTCTTCACCCACGACCAGCAGTTCCAGGCGGGCGGCTTCGCCTGGCTGAGCGCGCTGCTGCCCGGCCTGGTGGTCAACGCGGAAGGGGCCTGCAACGACGGCGTGCTGAACCTCACGGCCGAAGGCCAGGCGCAGTTCCCCACGCTGACGGACGCCCTCCTGAGCAACGCCACCCCGTGGCACGGCTGGTTCTCCGGCAATTTCGGCGGACTCGACGTGCTGGTCACGGGGCCGTGCCCGGGCGGCGCCAAGCCCGTGATCCTGGGCGGATGCCAGGTCGTGATCCAGTCGAACATCGAGCTGGATCCCGAACTGGACTTCAACCCGCCGGGCTCCTCGCACACGGTGCTCGCCACCGTGAAGAACGACCTCGGCGCGCCGGTCCCGGGCGTGGTGGTCACGTTCACCATCGTCAGCGGCCCGAACGCCGGCGCGTCCGGCGTGTGCTCGGCCAACTCCAACTGTGAGACCGACGCGAGCGGGCAGGTGTCCTTCACCTACACCAGCAACGGCACCGTGGGCGTGGACATCATCGAAGCCTGCTTCGTGGACAACAGCACGTCCACGCCGCAGACCAAGTGCACCCGGGCCCGCAAGTTCTGGGACCTGGACTGCAACGAGAACGCGATGCCGGACTCGTGCGACATCTCGTGCGCGGGATACAACGGCGAGTGCCGCGCGTATTCACCGAACTGCGGCGGCAGCTCCGACGCCGACGGCAACGGCGTTCCGGACGAGTGCAACCGTCCGCCGGTCTGCGACAAGGCCGTGGCGTGCGAGGCGACGCTCTGGCCGCCGAACCACAAGTACCGCCCGATCTCGATCTGCGGCGTGACCGATCCGGACGGCGATCCGGTGACGATCACGGTCACCAGCATCACGCAGGACGAGCCGATCAACACGCGCGGGGACGGCAACACCTGCCCCGACGGCCAGATCGTGGACGGCCAGGCCCTGGTTCGCGCCGAGCGCACCGGCACGCCGGGCATCCCCGGCAACGGCCGCGTCTACGCGATCGGCTTCACGGCCGACGACGGCCAGGGCGGCCAGTGCACGGGCACGGTGTTCGTGTGCGTGCCGCACGACATGGGCGGTTCGTCCACCTGCGTGGACGACGGCCAGCGTTACAACTCCCTCGGTTCGTGCACGAGCGGCGGCCGCGTGGCGCCCGAAGCCCTCAGCCTCAAGGTGGGGGTCGCGGGAACCCAGGCGAACCTGTCGTTCGCGCTCCCCGAGGACGCCTTCGTGGACATCTCGGTGTTCGACGTTTCGGGCCGCCGCGTCTCGACCATCGAGCGCGCGCAGCTCGGCCAGGGCGTTCACGAGCGTTCCTGGAACATGGACGGACTCTCGAACGGCATGTACTTCGTGCGCATGAACGTGGGCGGCGCGGTCCTGACCCGGACCGTCGTCCGCGCCCGCTGAGCACGAGTCGTCCGACGGGAACATCGCGGGGGCCGGCTTCGGCCGGCCCCCCGCGGCTTTTTTCCTCGCCCGGCGGCCCGCGCCGGGCCTAAGCTCAACGCCCCGGGGTCGCGGGCCCGCCCCCGGACACCGCTTCGCACCGCATCCTTTCCTCGATCGGGAGGAAGTCTCATGTTCCGCTGGCCGCACCGGATCGCGGGAGCATTGCTCCTCGCCGCCGTGGGTTTCGCGAGCGCCCACGCCGCCCCGGAAAAGCTCGACGGCCCCACGCGCGCCGCGATCTCGCGGCTCCGGGCGGGCCGCCACACGAGCGAGGCGTTGAGAGCCTCCGGCGTCCCGGTGACTCCCGACGGGGCGCTGATCGCCTTCGTCCGCGGAACCGTGACGCGCGCACGGCTCGAGGCGGCGGGCGCCCAGGTCCGCACCTCCCTTCCGGGCCTGTTCACGGTCTCGATCCCCGCGGCGTCCCTCGACCGCGTCCTCGCGCTCGCGGACGTGACCGCCATCCGGGCCGGGGCGCGGTGCGCCCCCGAGCTCGACGCCAGCCTTCCCACCACCGGCCTCACGCTCCTGCGCGGTCCCGGGCCCGCGTTCCCCGGGGTCAACGGACAGGGGGTGCTGGTCGGGATCGTGGACTCGGGGATCGACTTCGATCACCCCGACTTCAAGGACTCGACGGGAGCGACGCGCATCGCGACCCTGTGGGACCAGGAGGCGATCGGCACCGGAATCCCGGGGTTCCCCTACGGCAAGGAGTGCACCCGGGCGCAGATCGACGCGGCGACCTGCGCGCAGCTCGACCTCGCCGGCCACGGGACCCACGCGGCCGGGATCGCGGCGGGCGACGGCAGCCAGACCGGCGGCGCGACCCCCGCGTACACCTACGCCGGGATGGCCCCGCGGTCCGAGCTGGTCGTGGTCAAGACCGACTACTACTCGCCGGACGTCGTGGACGCGGTGAGCTACGTGTTCACGAAGGCCGCGGCCCTCGGCAAGCCCGCGGTGGTCAACCTGTCCCTCGGCACGCATTTCGGCTCGCACGACGGCGGCAGCGCGTTCGAGAAGGCGATCGGCGCCCTGACGGGACCCGGCCGGATCGTCGTGAAGTCCGCCGGCAACGACCGGGGGACGCCGGTGCACGCGCAGGTGTTCGCCACCGCCGGCGGAACCGCCACCACCCTCAGCGTGTCGGGTTCGGCGGTGGATCGTTTCTTCTCGGTGGACGCCTACTACAACTCGACCGAGCGGCTGCGGGTGCGCGTGCAGACGCCGAACGGCACCACGATCGGCCCGCTGCTCCTCAACACCGAGAACGCCCCGTGGCCGGGGCAGGCCACGCCGAACGGCGTCGTCTACCTGGTGCACGACAGCATCGACGCGAGCCACCGGAACATCTACCTCGAGGTCTACGTCGAGCAGGCGAACAAGCCGATGAACGGCACCTGGACCATCACGCTGTTCGCGGACCAGCTGGGGGCGGCCAACGGCGAGGTGGACCTGTGGCGCTACTACGCCTCCCCCGGGGTGACCGCGAACTTCGTCGTGGGATCCCTGCCGACGCAGGAGTTGATCACCGAGCCGGGCAATTCCGACAGCGTGATCACGGTGGGAGCGTGGGTCACGAAGACCGGCTGGACCGCGTGCAACGGCGTGGCCTCGAGCTACGCCGGCACTCCGGCCGTCGGCAACCTCTTCCAGGGCTCGAGCCCCGGCCCGACGCGCGACGGGCGCACCAAGCCCGACCTCGTGGCCCCGGGCATCGCGATCGGCTCCTCCACGTCGTTCGACGCCGCGCCGAGCTGCCCCTCGGCGCCCGCGGTCTCGGAGTACCTCGGGGACGGGATGAACCACCGGATGCTGGCGGGAACCAGCCTCTCGGCGCCGCACGTGACCGGGGCGGTGGCGCTGCTGCTCCAAAAGCGGGGCGCCCTCACGCCGGCCGCGGTCAAGGCGTACCTGACGTCGCACGCGCGCTCGGACGGCTTCACCGGAACGGTCCCGACCAGCGACTGGGGCTACGGCAAGCTCGACCTCGGGGACCTCGTGGATCCCACCGTGCAGCTCCTGGGCCCGAACGGGGGCCAGAGCACCTGGGCCTCGGACACGCTGGAGGTGACGTGGACCGCGGGCGACTCGCTGGGAAGCGTGGCGAGCGTGGACCTCCAGCTGTCGCGTGCCGGCCGGGCCGGACCGTTCGAGGACCTGGCGCTGGGTCTCCCCAACAGTGGAAGCTATTCGTGGATCGTGACCGGCCCCCCCACCGCGTCCGACTCGGCGTTCGTGCGGGTGGTGGCGCGGGACACCAACGGCAACACCGGATCGGACCTCAGCGACGCGGGGTTCACGATCTCCCAGGTCACCGGCGTGGCGGGAGACGGCGCGGGCGGACCGCTGTCCCCCCGGCTCGTCCCGAATCCCACCGCCGGCCGCGTCGAGATCCAGTTCGGGCTCGCCCGGGCGGCCCCGGTGCGGGTCGCGATCCACGACGTCCAGGGGCGTGAGGTCTCGCGGATTTCGGACGGCCCGCTCGAGGCCGGACGCCACGTCCTCGACTGGCGGGGCACCCGGGACGGACGGCCGGTACCGCCGGGTCTCTACTTCGTGGTGCTCGAGTTGCCCGGCCACCGGCAGGCCCTGCGGCTCGCCGTGACCCGCTGACCGAGTTCGCGCCCCGCCGCGGCCGGAAGGCCAGGATCCGGCGGCGAGCGCGAAAAGCTACCGGGCTTCCAGCTCCGCGATGCCGGGCACGTCGGCCGGCGTGGTGCCCGTGGTGTCGAGCCCGGGCAGCGTGCGCGCGAAGTAGCGCGCCATGGCGTCCGCGGTGACCGCGTGCCCGCGCGCGTTCCAGTGGCCGTACACGCCGCCCGCGCCGAACCACAGCGGCCGGTGCCCCACCGCCTCGTCGGCGGCGCGGAACGCGGGGCTGAGCGGCACCACCGGGAAGCCCTGGCGTGCGCCCACCTCGAGCAGCCAGCGCGCGGACTTGTTGGGATCGAAGTCGGGATCGGCGCGGCGCAGCGAGTCGAGCGTGGGACGGTGCTCCTGCTGGCCGAAGCCGACGTGGAAGACGACGAAGCGCCGGCCGTCGGCCGCCACCTCGCGGGCGAAACGCCCGAGGATCTTCTCGGTGATCCGGAACGGCGTGAGCGTGTCGGCGAGCACGCGCCGGTCGAAATTCCACGACCGGTAGTAGCCGTCCTGCACCTCGCCGTCCACGATCCGGGGCGGCTGGTGCTTGGCCGACAGGCGCGTCATCGCGGTGCGCACCGCCGAGAGCAGCGCCGAGTGCTCGCGCAGCCCGTTCGGCCGCTCCCACTTGCGGAAGCCGGGATCGTCCGCGAACGAGAGGTCGAGGTGCAGCGAGTCGCCGTCCTCCACGAGGAACGGCCGCTGCTTGTCGAGCGCCACCGGCTTCCAGTTGTCGGCCGGGTCGTTCTGGACGAACGCCAGCGCCACCACGTCGGGATCGTACGCCGCGCCGTGATGCCGGTAGGTGAGGTACGAGGAGGCGGTGCCGTTGCCGTCCATGCCGAGGGCGATCACCTCGAAGCGGTGCCCGGGCCGCGCGCGGGCGTTGAGCAGGCGCTCGAGCCGGCGGTGGAACGTCGAGTCGAGCGGCACCTGGAAGGCCGCCACGTAGGAGTCGCCGAGCACCAGCAGGCGGGTCACGCCGGCGGGCCTGGCCTCGGCGTGCTCGGCGTCGCGCCAGCCCTTCGAGTTGTAGCGGCCGTTCGAGCGGCCTTCCTCCCCGACGTGCTGGTAGGAGGCGCCGGGCTTGTAGCGGTGGCCGAGCACGCGGTCGGCCCGCGAGGAAGGAGGGCGAAAACCCGCGAGGCGGATGGCCCCCTCGAGGAGCAGCAGGCCGAGGAGCAGGCTCACGGCCATGACGGCGAGGTTGCCGAGCCAGCGGCTCATGGGGTCTCCGGGGGGCGAAGGGCGCGCGCGACCGCGATGGGAGCGGGGGAAACTATCATGGCCGCGCCGCGCGGCGGGAGGCGCCGGCCGGCTGCGACGCGGGTCCCCACCGGTGGGTGCCGCGCCCCCGGGCCGAAACGCTCAGCGCGAGGGAAAAAAGACGCGATCGCGCGCGGCGCGGGCCGCGAGAATCGCGGGCCCGCGAGGGCGGAGCCCATTGACCGGCCCCGGGGATTCTGCGCATAATCATCGCCGATTTCGCAGAGCCCCTTGCACCGCCCGCTTCCTCTGGAGTTCCCCCTTGAAGGCCATCACCCGCTGGTTCCGCAACGCGTCCTCCCGCCTCGGCGTCGCCGGGGCGCTGCTCGGGTTCTTCTGGAAGCGGAAGGTCTACTGGATGATTCCGCTCGTCGCCGTGCTGCTGGTGCTCGGAGTCCTCGTGATCTTCGGCCAGTCGTCCGCGATCAGCGCCTTCATCTACACGATCTTCTAGCCCGATGATCACCGGATCGCCCGCCGTCCAGCTCGGATTCTCGAACAAGAAGCCACCCCCTCCGCCGGGATCCCCGTGGTACAAGCACGTCTGGTATCGCTGGGACCGCATCGCGCGATGGATCGGCAACCAGCTCTCGCGCGTGGTCACGACGATCGCCTTCTTCGTCGTGCTTCCGCTCTTCGCGCTCGGGGTCCGCATGTTCTCGGACCCGCTCGCGCTCAAGCCCCAGAAGCCGCACTGGACTCCGCTCCCTCCCGGGCCCAAGAACGTCGAAGAAGCCCGCGTCGGCCTTTAGTCCCCCCGTTCCCGGATCCCCCATGAACATCCTCGGCATTTCCGCGTTCTATCACGACTCCGCCGCGGCGCTGATCCAGGACGGACGGCTGGTCGCCGCCGCCGAAGAAGAGCGCTTCTCGCGCATCAAGCACGACTTCGGCTACCCGCAGCTCGCCATCGACTTCTGCCTCGAGAGCGCGGGCATCAAGGCCCAGGACCTCGACTACGTCGTCTACTACGAGAAGCCGTTCGTGAAGTTCGAGCGCATCGTGCAGAGCGCGCTGCAGACCTTCCCGAAGAGCTACGAGGTGTTCCGCGAGGGCATGGTGGCGTGGCTCGGCGACAAGCTGTGGGTGCAGAGCACGCTCGCCGACAAGCTCGACATCGACCAGAAGAAGGTGCTGGCGATCGACCACCACGCCTCGCACGCGGGCAGCGCGTTCTTCGCCTCGCCCTTCGACGAGGCGGCGGTGCTGACGGTGGACGGCGTGGGCGAGTGGGCCACCGCCGCCTTCGGGCACGGCAAGGGCTCGAAGCTCGAGCTCACCCGCGAGATGCGCTTTCCGCACTCGCTCGGGCTCCTCTACAGCGCCTTCACCGCCTACCTCGGCTTCGAGGTCAACGAGGGCGAGTACAAGGTCATGGGCATGGCGCCCTACGGCTCGCCGAAATACGTGGACAAGGTCTGGAAGCTGATCGAGCTCGGCGACGACGGCTCGTTCCGCCTCAAGATGGAGTACTTCAGCTTCCACTACTCGGCGCGCCACACCATCAACCGCAAGTTCATCGAGCTGTTCGGCCCGGCGCGCGAGCCCTCGATGTACTTCTTCACGCCCGGCTCCGGCTACCCCGACTACTTCGGGCCCAAGCCCGACAACTACGAGGAGCTGGCGAAGCAGAACCAGTTCTACGCGGACGTGGCCGCCTCGATCCAGAAGGTGACCGAGGAAGTGCTGCTCCACATGGCGCGCGCGCTCCACCAGGAGACCGGCCAGACCCGCCTGTGCATGGCGGGCGGCGTGGCGCTCAACTCGGTGGCCAACACCCGCATCCTGCGCGAGACGCCCTTCAAGGAGCTGTACGTGCAGCCCGCGGCCGGCGACGGCGGCGGCGCGGTGGGCGCCGCGCTCTACTGCTGGCACCACCTGCTCGGCAAGCCGCGCGGATTCGTGATGGACCACGCCTACTGGGGCAAGGCCTACACCGAGGGCGAGGCCGTGGACTGGTTCCGCTCGCAGGGCATCGCGCACGAGGTCTGCACCAGCGAGGACGCCATGATCGACCGCGTGGTGGACTCGCTCAAGGCCGGCCACGTGATCGGCTGGCACCAGGGCCGCTTCGAGTGGGGCCCGCGCGCGCTCGGCTGCCGCTCGATCCTCGCCGATCCGGGCCGCGAGGACATGAAGGACATCGTCAACACCAAGATCAAGTTCCGCGAGCCCTACCGCCCGTTCGCGCCTTCGGTGCTGGCCGACGCGGCGGAGAAGTACTTCGAGCTCCCGAACGCCTGCGGCCACATGCCCGCGCGCTTCATGCTGCTGGTGGTGCCGGTGCGCCCGGAGCACCACAAGACGCTGCCCGCCATCACGCACGTGGACGGCTCGGGGCGGCTCCAGACGGTCGTGAAGGACACCAACCCGCTCTACTACAAGATGATCGAGCGCTTCGGACAGGCCACCGGGGTGCCGGTGGTGCTCAACACCTCGTTCAACCTCAAGGGCGAGCCGATCGTCACCACCCCCGCCAACGCGCACAGCACGTTCATGAAGTCCGAGATGGACATGCTCGCGGTCGGGAACGTGGTGGTGCGGAAGAAGTAGGGCCCGACCCCTCCGGCCGGCCCCGCGGGCTCGCTCGCGGGGCCGGTTTGCTTGGGGTGCGGCGAGGCGCCGTCGTCGCGCCGGCCCAGCGGTGCGTGCCTCCGGGTTCCGGCACGTTCCGGCATTTCCCGGGTCACACATCGGCGTCCCCGCTCGTGAGAGGGTGAACGCCGCATCCTGCGCGAACCCCGATCCTCCCGAGGCGGCTTGCGAGCCACTCCGACGGACCCGCCACTCCCTCGCGGTTTCCCCGCGGCGGCCCCGCCCCGGGGGTCCGCGTCCGGAACGACCGCGCCCGGCCCCATGCCCGAGGCCGACCGCATGGACCTCGCGCTCGCCTGCGAGGGCGATGTCGAGGCGCTCGGACGCTTCTTCGACCGCCACTTCGACCGGGTCTACGCCATCGCCCGCAGGGTCACGGGGCGGGTGGACCTCGCGCAGGACGTGGCGCAGGAAGTGTTCCTGAAGGTTCGCCGGAATGTGGCGCGGATTCGCACCGATTCCGACGCGGGCCCGTGGCTCCATCGCGTGACCGTCAACGCATGCCGCGACCAGCTGCGCTCCGGGTGGTGGCGGCTGAGCCGCCGCAGCGTTCCCCTCGAGGACGCACCCGACCTCGCCGCTCGCGGGCACGGCGGCGATCCGGAACGGGCGTTCGCTCGCGCCGAGGACGCCCGCCGGGTGCAGGCGGCACTGCTGCGGCTGCCGGAGGACCAGAGGATCAGCGTCGTGCTCCACGACTTCGAAGGGCTCCCGCACGAGGAGATCGCGCGCGTCACGCGGATCTCCCACGCGGCGGCACGCAAGCGCCATTCCCGCGCCCTGCGAACCCTCTCGGAGCTTCTGGAAGGGGGCGAGTCGCCATGAGTCCCGAACGCGTTTCACGGGATCGCGACGCCCGCATGCGCGAGCGACTGCGGACCCAGCCGGCGCCCGAGGCCGACCCCGCGTTTCGCGCCCGGTTGCGCGCGCAGTTCGTCTCGGGCGTGGTCGGGCGCGGGCGCCTCCCGGCGCCGCGCGCCCGCGCGCGGGGGCCGTGGCGTCCGTTGGCGGCGGGGCTCGCCGCGGCCGCGGCGCTGGTCGCGGCGGGAGTCCTGCTGGATCACGGTCCCGGCTGGCGGCTGGTGGGAACCGAGGGAAACGGAACCCTCGAGGTCGGCGGGCACTCGTACCCGACCTCCGACGCGGCGGGAATCGCGGAGCGCCTCCGGAGCGGCGGGCGCGTGACGCTTCCCGAGGGCGTCCAACTCGACCTCGAGCTGCCCGGCGTCGCGCTCGTCCAGGTCGCGGGCGGGAGCGTCGTCGAGTTGCCACGCGCCCCCGGCCGGCTGTTCCGGCGCCGCGCCGCCCGGCTCGAAGCCGGCGAGATCCGCGTGGCGACCGTTCCGGGTGGACGAGGCGCCGACCTCGAGGTGCGCACGCCCGAGGCGCGCGCCAGCGTTACCGGCACCACCTACGCCGTGCTCCGGCAGCCCGGCGCGAGCTGCGTGTGCGTGCTCGAGGGCTCCGTGCGAATGGACGCGGGCGGCCGCCGCGCGGACGTGCTCCATGGGTTCCGGCGCAGCGTCTACCGCGACCCGCGCGTCCCGCTCGTCGAGCCCATCCTGCCGATGGAGGTCATGAAGCTCTCGATGCTCCGGGACCGGGTCCAGGGGGCCCCGCGGCCCTGATCGCGCGGTGCCGGACGGCGGTGTTCGGGACCTGCCCCGCTCCCGCCGGCGTCCCTCCGCGAGGCTCCCTCGCCGCGCGGGGCCGGTCACATTCGCGGGAGGCGGTTCGTGGGGCTGCCGAGCGCGAGCCCTCGCGCCCGCATCCGCGCCGGCGACCGTCCGCCGGCGCCACACCCGCTCAGGAGGTCGGCAGGCATGATCACGCCATCGTGGATCCGCATCGCACCGGGGACCGTGGTTCTCGCGGCGCTCGTTTCGCTGGGCTGCGGCCCCGCGCGCAACTCGCTCGCTCCGGAGGCCGCCGCACGCGGTGAGGCCGCCACGCTGCCGGCCGCGGCGCTCGACGAGGGAGCCGAGTTCGATTCTCGCGACGACACGGAGGCCATCGCCTCCGCCCGCGCCGTCACCGGCCCCGCGACGATCGCCGAGCCCGGGCACTATCGCCTCGCGGGCGACTTCGAGGTGACGAGCGGCGACGGCATCGTCGTGACCGCGAGCGACGTGCGCCTCTGGCTCGGCGATCACCGGATCGTGGGGCCCGGGCACAAGCTCGGGCGCGGGATCGTCGTCCAGAACGCGCGAAACGTGAGCGTCCGCGGAGGAAGGATCGAGCGATTCGGAATCGGCGTGCAGCTCAGCGGCACGATGGAAAGCGCGGTGCGGGGGGTGCAGATCCAGGGTGGCGACGAGACCGCGGATCCGGGCGCCGGGAACCCGCCGCAGATCGGGATCCTGCTGGTGCAGAGCGCGCGCAACCGGGTGGACGCGAACCACGTGAAGGACGTGAATCTGGGCCTGTTCGTGCGCGGCGGGGAGAGCGAGGGGAACCGCATCCGGCGCAATCACGTCGAGGCCGGACGGAACGGTCTGCTGGCGATCTGCTACAACCCCGCGCCGGGAGCGGGGCCGGCGGGCCCGCACGGCGACCGCGTGAGCCTGAACGTGCTGTCGCGTTTCGGGACCGGCATTTCGGCGAGCGCGCAGTCGGCGGGGAACCTGTTCGACCTGAACACGATCCGCTACTTCCACTCCGCCTACGAGGATCTGAACGGCACGAACACCTTTTCGCGCAACCGCGCCGAGCCGATCGATCCCTGAGCCGGCCGCGGGGCGCGTTCGTGGGGGCGAACGGGGGCGGCGGGGTGGGCCGTGTCCGGGAGCGCGCGGCCGGCGCGCGCTCCCGCCCCGCCCGTCACTCCATCACGCGAACGTCCTGATACTCCCCGCGGGTCTGGAGCTTCACGGTGACCGGCGCCTCCCCGACGTTCCGCCAGTACCAGCCGTGCGTGCCGTCGAAAGCCGCGACCAGGACGCCCGCGTCCGCATTCGCGCCCTGCCCCTTCGCGTAGCTGTGGTAGGCGCCCTTCGGACCGGCGGAGGGTTCGGCGTGGGTGTCGAAGTTCACGAGCCCGCCCTCGGTCGTCCACGCGTAGGCCGCGCGCGAACCGGTCCGCATGACCAGCTTGATCTCCTTGCCCTCGTTCGGCGCCAGCGTGAGCGAGGTGACGTCGCTGCGGCCGACGGAATCGGGGAGCGCGACCTGTGGGCCGATCGCTTGCGGCCCGGGAGCCTCCACCGCCGTCGCGCGCTCGCCCTGCTCCGCGGCGGCGTGGGTCTCCGCCTCCTTCGCCAGTGCCCGCTTGATCTGTCCCATCCGGGTGAGCCCCAGCATGCGGCCCACCCCGGTCGGGTCCACGCCGTACTCGGCGGGCAGCACGATCGTCACCAGCAGCAGGGCCGCGGCGCCCAGCGCGAGAAGCGTGGATCTCCACAGGGCCCTCGGGGTCGGCAGGTCGGAGGGCTGCGGGGCGTTCGGTCGGTTCACGGTCGTCTCCTCACGAGGCGCGGGTCAGGAAGAAACCGGCGAGCTGGTAGCCGATCAGCACGAAGCCCGCGGTCATGATCGCGACGTTGGCCGCGTGGGCGTGACGGGCGAATCCCGAGGTGCGCCGCCACCAGCCCATCGCGATGAGGATCGCGCCCAGCGCCAGCAGCTGGCCCAGTTCGACGCCGACGTTGAAGGCCACCAGGTTCGGGATCAGCCCCCGCGGGGCGATCTCGAACTCGAGGATCTTGGTGGCGAGGCCGAGGCCGTGGAAGAGCCCGAACACGAAGGTCGCCGTGCGCGTGTCGGGCTGGACACCGAACCACGTTCGGAACGCCCCCAGGTTGTCGAGCGCCTTGTACACCACCGAGAGCCCGATGATCGCGTCGATCAGGAACGGGCTCGCCCGCACTTCCAGCAGCACGCCCAGCAGCAAGGTGGCGGAATGCCCGACCGCGAACAGGGTGACGTAGGTGCCGACGTCCTTGAGGCGATAGAGGAAGAAGATGACGCCGAGAAGGAACAGCAGGTGGTCGTAGCCGGTCACCATGTGCTTCGCGCCGAGGTAGGCGAAGGGAGCGAACAGGATGCCCGACGTGCTCTGGATGTAGCCCTTGTCCCCCGAGGCCACGCCGTGGGCGAGGGCCGCGCCCGCGGAGGCGAGGCCCGCGAGAACAACGGCGAGGGCCGCCCCCAGGACCGGGCGGGAAGGGGGTGCGCTGAATCGCGAGATCATGCGAGCTCCGAACCCGATGGCCGAACGAATGGAGCGGACAGCATACCCTCTGCCCGCGCCGCGCGGGCATCGCGCGCGGCTCCACCGCCCGCTTCGCCGCGTGCATCTCCCGGAGGCTCAGCCGCTGCGGGTCCGCCTCGGCGCGGCGGGCCCCGACGGCCGCGGCGGCATTCCGGGCGCGCCGCCCCACCCCGGCCCTCCGGCCGGACGCCGTCGTCGTCCGGCCTACCAGTCCCGCTGGAAGGACAGCCGGATCGTCCGCGGCGCGAAGTCGAGGCGCGGATCGCGCACCCGCGTCCAGCCGAAGCGCCCGTCGCCGTCGGGATCGTTCCAGAACGCCCCGCCGCCGACGCCGGTGTCGGTGCGATGCGCGGCGTAGTCGTCGTAGGCGGTGTTGATCACGGGATTCGGATAGCCGTCCAGCGAGACGCGCTGCGATCCGCGCAGGTCGAAGAGGTTGCGCACCTCGAGGCCACAGCCGACGCCGCTCCAGCGCCGGGGCAGGCTCGCGCGCAGCGAGAGGTCCGTGACGGAGTAGGCCGGCAGCCGCCGCGAGTGGGTCGCGCTGCGGTCGGCGGGCGTGGTTCGGATCCCGGCCGGCGTCCATGGGAACCCCGACGCCGCGACGGTGCTCCAGCCCGCCACCAGCCCGTGCCCGCTCCATCGCGCCGCGAACGTGAATCGGTGGCTCTGGTCCCAGGACAACGGCGTCTCGAGAACCGGCGGGGGCTGAGGCGATCGCAGGGGATAGATCGGCACTCCGTCCTCGAAGGACTCGCTGCCCTCGGTGCGCATCCAGGTGTAGGCGGCGGACCAGCGGACCGGCCCGTTCGACTCGTCGGCGATCCCGAGTTCGAGTCCGGCCGCGCGGCCGGCGTCGTCGCTGGCGTAACGGAGCGCGGTTCCGCGCACGCCCGGAACGCGCGGATCCACCCGGGCGCTGACCTGCCGGTACAGGTCGCGCGCGAAGTACCCGCCGCGCGCCACCAGCGCCGTCGTCAGCTGGCGGCGCAGCGAGGCCTCGAACGAGATCGCCGTCGCGGGATCGAGTTCGGGATTGCCGAGCGGATGGCGTGGCACGACGTTGGACGTCCGCTGGTCGTGGAGGTATTCCCGGCCCGGCGCCTGCAGGATCCGCACGTACGACGCGTCCAGGGCGGTGCGTGCGCCGATCGGAAACGTCGCGCTCGCCCGGGGCGACGCGGTCCACACGCCGCGGGGATCCCCGAAATGAAGGGTGCGCCCCGCGTCGGGGCCCGGCGTCATCCACTCCGCGCGGAGCCCGAGATGGGCGACCAGCCCCTCGCGGGCGAAGCGCCCGGCGATCCACGCATACGCGCCGGGCGCCTCGGCCGTGAACGCGCGCAGCGAGTCGTAGCTGCCCGGGGTGAACGCGAGATCCACCTGCCGAAGCCGCACCCGTTCCCAGGTGCCGCCCGCGCCGGCGCCGAACGCGTTGTCGTCGTTGAGGTGCTGCCAGGCCTCCACCCGCGCTTCCAGCCATTCCGCGCGGGACTTGCGGTAGAACGGCACGTCGCCGGTCCAGGCGTGATACGGATCCACCGAGTTCGCGACGTCGAAGCCGAATTCCGCCCGCCGGGCCCGATCCAGGACCGACACGTCGTCGTTGCCGTCGAGCGAGATGAGCCGTCGCTCGCGGCTCCAGCCGAGGGCCGCCCCCCAGCGGCGGCGCCGGCCCTCGTGACGGGTGGACAGGACGATCGTCTGCCGCTGGATGTCGGTGACGGGAACGTGATCCGCGGCGTTGTAGGGCGAGAACCGCAGTCCGCCGTTCGCGTCCTCGCGGAACGCGGGGGGCTCCAGGCACTGCGGGTCCGGGCACGGGCTCGTGTAGCCCACGAGCGAGAACATCGGATCGAACGGCCGCAGCAGCCGCCGGATGACGATCGCTTCGACCACGATGCGTTCGGGCGCTCGCACGGGCGCCAGCCGCAGGGTCGCCGCGACCTGGTTGCGCGCCCGCCAGCCGAGCGAGAGGCCCAGCGCTCGCGTGCGCTGCGGCGATCGCAGGTTGGGGAGCGAAGCGTCGTCGAGTCGCGCCTCCGCGCTCACCGCGACACCGGCCCCGGTCGCCCCGAGCGGCCCCGAAACGCGGCCTCCGATCCGATCGTCGGGCGAGCCGCCCGGGATCGCCGTCTGCCAGAGAAGGCGCGAGCGCCAGCGCGGCCCCGCGGAATGAAACCGCGGCACGAGGATTCCCGCCAGCGCGCCGCCACGATCGGCCCCGAATCCCCCGCGCACGAGCTCGAGCTCTTCGAGCGCGAGGAGGGGAAGCTCCAGCGCCTGGCCGCGGAACGGCTCGTTGAGTCCGATGCCCTCCAGCTCGACGCGCATCTCCCCCGTGCGGCCGCCACGAACGTGCACGGCGTCACCGTCCAGCACGACCCCGGTCATGAGCGCCAGCGCGTCGGCCGGACGGTCGATCGGAAGCGTTTCCAGCGCCTCGGCGCCGGCACGGGAGCGCGCCTCGGCATGCAGTGCGTCCAGCGGTGTCGTGCGAACGATGGTCGGCGGGAGGCGAAGCACGATCTTCGCGGAGTCCCCGGCCGCCGGCGGGCCCTCGGCGACGGCGGCCGACGCGGAAGCGGAAAACGCGGCGACGACGGGAAGCAGGGTCGCGATCGACAGCAGGCGGAGGAGGGCAGGAATCGCTGTGTGCTGGATTTGCGGCATCGGACCCCGAAGTTCGGACCGCGACGCCCGGCCTGCGGGGGGTATCGCGCGGGGCGGCGGAAGCGACGTTCGACAATCGCCCGCGGCGGGTCAAGGGAAAACGTGAGGAGTTCCCTACACCGCCAGCTTCGCCGCGTGCAGCTCCTGGAGGCTCAGCACCTGCAGGTCCGCGCTCTCGCGCCGGGCCTCGATGGCCGCGGCGGCGGCGGCGGCCCCGGCCAGCGTGGTGATGCAGGGGATGTTGTGCTGCACGGCCGCGGTGCGCAGCGCCCAGCCGTCGCGGAACGAGGCGGCGCCGAGCGGGGTGTTGATCACGAGCTGCACCTTGCCGCTCTTCAGGTGGTCCACGCCGTTGGGGCGGCCCTCGCTGACCTTGAGCATCGTCTCGACCTCGAGTCCCGCCTCTCCGAGCGCCGCGCCGGTGCCACGGGTCGCGGCGATCGAGAACCCGAGCGCGGCCAGCCGCTTCGCGGTGGGAACGACCGCCTGCTTGTCGCGCCGGTTCACCGTGATGAACGCGGTGCCCTCCGACGGCAGGCGCGTGCCCGCGGCGAGCAGCGCCTTGTAGTAGGCGGTGCCGAGGTCCTTCGCCACGCCCATCACCTCGCCGGTGGACTTCATCTCGGGCGACAGCTTGGGGTCCACGCCCGGGAACTTGATGAACGGGAACACCGGAGCCTTGACGAAGAAGCGGTCGGTGGTGAGGTCGGCGGTGAGCCCCATCTCGCGCAGCGTCGAGCCCAGCATCAGGCGGGTGGCCACCCGCGCGAGCGGCACGCCGGTGGCCTTGGCCACGTACGGCACGGTGCGCGAGGCGCGCGGGTTCACCTCCAGCACGAAGAGCCGGGTGCCGGCGATCGCGTACTGGACGTTCATGAGCCCGACCACGCCCAGTTCCTTCGCCATCTTCCGGGTGGTGGCGCGGATCTCCTCGAGCAGGGCCTCCGAGATCGAGTACGGCGGCAGCACGCAGCACGAGTCGCCGCTGTGCACGCCGGCCTCCTCGATGTGCTGCATGACGCCCGCGAGGATCACTTCCTTCCCGTCCGAGAGCGCGTCCACGTCCACCTCGATCGCGTCCTCGAGGTACTTGTCGATGAGGATCGCGCCCTGCGGGGCGCGGTCGAGCGCGCTCGCCATGTAGTGGCGCAGGTCGGCGAGTTCGTAGACGATCGCCATGCCCCGGCCGCCCAGCACGAACGAGGGCCGCACCAGCAGCGGGAACCCGAGCTTCTCGGCCGCGGCCTCGGCCTCGCCCACCGAGCGCGCGATGGCGTGGGCCGGGTGCGCGATGCCGAGCCGGTCGAGGAAGGCCGCGAAGCGCTCGCGGTCCTCGGCGAGATCCACCGAGTCGGGCGGGGTGCCGAGGATCGGCACGCCGGCGCGGTGCAGCGGCATGGTGAGGTTGAGCGGCGTCTGGCCCCCGAACTGGACGATCACGCCGTCCGGCTTTTCGCGCTCCACGATCTCGAGCACGTCCTCGAGCGTGAGCGGCTCGAAATAGAGCCGGTCGCTGGTGTCGTAGTCGGTGGAGACCGTCTCGGGGTTGCAGTTCACCATGATGCTCTGCACCCCGGCGTCGCGCGCCGCGAACGAGGCGTGGCAGCAGCAGTAGTCGAACTCGATCCCCTGCCCGATGCGGTTGGGGCCGCTGCCGAGGATCATGACCTTGCGGCCGGGCTGCGGGTCGCTCTCGTCCTCCTGCTCGTAGGTGGAGTACATGTAGGGCGTGTGCGACTCGAACTCGGCGGCGCAGGTGTCCACGCGCTTGTACACGGGCCGCAGGCCGAGCGCGTGGCGCCGGGCGCGCACCGCGTCCTCCGAGCTGCCGGTGAGGTAGGCGATGCGGCGGTCCGAGACGCCGTACTCCTTCGCCGTGCGCAGCTGCTCGGGCGTCAGGCTCTCGAGCGGCCGGCCGCGCATCTCGCGCGCCATCTCGGCGAACTGCTGCACCTGGTCCAGGAACCAGGGGTCGATCGAGGTCAGCTCGTGGAGGTCGGCGATGCCCCAGCCCTGCTCGAACGCGTGCACCACGAGGTGCAGCCGGTTCTCGTTCGGCGTGCGCAGCAGCCGCTCGATCTCCTCGCGGCTCATCCCCTCCGGCCGGAACGGGCGCATGGCCTCGAGCGAACGCAGCGCCTTGAAGAGCGACTCCTTGAACGTCCGCCCGATCGCCATCACCTCGCCCACCGACTTCATCTGGGTGCCGAGCGTGGCGTCGGCGCCCGGGAACTTCTCGAAGGCAAACTTGGGGATCTTGGTGACCACGTAGTCGAGCGTGGGCTCGAACGCCGCGGGAGTCTTCTTGGTGATGTCGTTGGCGATCTCGTCGAGCGTGTAGCCCACCGCGAGCCGGGCCGCGATCTTGGCGATCGGGAACCCGGTGGCCTTGGAGGCGAGCGCCGACGAGCGCGAGACGCGCGGGTTCATCTCGATCACCACCATGCGGCCGGTCGCCGGATCGACGGCGAAC
>CAZIVR010000013.1:0-48126 GCA_964542745.1 uncultured bacterium | reverse complement strand
ATGTTCGCCGCCCACTACCGGCTCGACAACCTGTGCGGGATCATCGACTACAACCGCAAGCAGATCGACGGCGACGTCGAGGACATCATGGGCATCAAGCCCCTCGACGCGAAGTGGCGCTCGTTCAACTGGAACGTGATCGAGTGCAACGGCCACGACATTCCCGACGTGCTGCGCGCCTTCGCGCAGGCCCGCGCCTTCCAGGGCCGGCCGAGCCTGATCCTCGCCCACACCGCGATGGGGCAGGGCATCTCCTACATGCAGGACGACTACCGCTGGCACGGCAAGCCGCCCAAGCCGGAGCAGGGCGACGCCGCCCTGCGCGAGCTGGGCACCAGCTACGCCGAGTGGTCCGAGCGGCTGCTCCACCACTGACGCCTTCCCCGCGCCGCGCCCCGGGCGCGCACCCGACAGGACTCCCGACATGACCGCGACCATCACGCTGCCCGAGAAAGTCGAGATGAAGAAGACGCGCGAGGGCTTCGGCCGCGCGCTGGTGACGCTGGGCGAGAAGGACCCCCGCATCGTGGTGCTGGTGGGGGACCTCGCCGAGTCCACCATGGTCCACTGGTTCGCCGAGAAGTTCCCCGAGCGCTTCATCCAGGTCGGGATCGCGGAGCAGAACATGTGCTGCGTCGCGGCCGGGCTCGCCGCCGCCGGCAAGATCCCGTTCTGGGCGACCTACGGCGCGTTCGCCACCTGCCGCGCCGCCGACCAGCTGCGCGTGACCGTCGCCTACTCCAACCTCAACGTGAAGATCGGCGGCGCCCACGGTGGCATCTCGGTGGGCCCCGACGGCGCCACCCACCAGGCGATGGAGGAGATCAGCATCATCCGCTCGATCCCCAACATGAAGATGGTGGTGCCCTGCGACTTCTGGGAGTCCTACAAGGCCACGCTCGCCGCGGCCGCGGAGCCGGGCCCGGTGTACATCCGCTTCGGCCGCGAGGACGTGCCGGTGGTGACCGGCGAGGACACGCCGTTCCGGTTCGGCAGGGGCGAGGTCTACGCGCCCGGCAAGGACCTCACCATCATCGCCTGCGGCGTGATGGTGTACGAGGCGCTGCGCGCCCGCGAGCAGCTCCTCGAGAAGGGCCTCGAGGCGCAGGTGGTGAACCTGCACACGATCAAGCCCCTCGACCGGGCGCTGATCGAGAAGTGCGCCCGCGAGACCGGCGCGATCGTCACCGCCGAGGAACACCAGGTGAACGGCGGGCTGGGCGGCGCGGTCGCGGAGGTGGTGGTGCAGTCCGCGCCCGTGCCGATGGAGCTGGTGGCGGTGCACGACCGCTTCGGCCAGTCGGGCAAGCCCGCCGAGCTGATGGACGCCTTCGGCCTGCGCGCGAAGGACATCGTCGCCGCGGCCGACCGGGTGATGGCGCGGAAGGGGCGGCGCTAGCCGGACCGGACCGCGGCGAGCGAAGTCCCACGGGATTCGCGGGTCGCTGGATCGGTCGCGGGGGACGTCATGAGCAGGACGAAGCTTTCGCCGTCTCGCGAAATCCTCCTTGCGTTCGCCTCGGGAATCTCCCTGTCGATGTTCGGGGAGATCTTCAGCAATCTCGACCGGAGCTCCTCCAGTCCGGCGCGGCTCATCGCCATGTTCGCGTTCCTCCTGTCCGCTTTGGCCATGTTCATGGCGGCAATGCTCGGTCCCATCGCGGCCGAGTACTCGGCGAGGATGAACCTGGGGACGGAGGACGACTCGCAGTTCCGGCGCCTGCGCGTGCGTGCCTGGGGGGTCGTCGGGGTTCTCGCGGCCTTGGCCGGAGTCGTGGCCCAGACCGTCCACATCCTGTTCCACACCTCCGTTCGCCCCTAAGCCTCGGCTCGACCTCGCCGGCCGCCATGGATCCAGCCTCGGCCTTCGTCCCCGTCGAAGCCGCGGTGTCGCGATTCGGCATGAAGTCGCGCGACCACCTGCGCGTGCGCCGCTATCCGGAGAGGGACACGTGGAGGAGCTACTCGGACGCCGCGAACGTGTTCCCGGCCGTGCGCCGAGCGCTCGGATCGGATCGTGTCGCCGCACTGGTCGGCCATCCGGGCACGGGAAAGTCCTTCCACGCGCTCTTGTTCGGCTACCAGGAGATGTTCGGAATTCCCGGATTCCGCCGCCGCTGGATCGAGCCCGAGTCGAGGAGCTTCTACGCGCTCGCGTCGGCGCTGCGGGCGGACACCGTCCTGAAGGGCCAGTGGGCCGAGGACTCCATGCTTCGTGGCCTGCCGGGATTGTGGAGCGGGCAGCGCGCCCTTTGGATCGTGGACGACATGCAGGACGCGCCGGGCCTCTGCGCGGAGTTGCTGGCGGAGTTCCGTTCACGGGAACTGGGCGAGCTCGAGCAGCGGCTCCTGTTCGTCGGGCACGGACTGCCACCCGAACTGTCGGGAGTTTCGCGCATCGCCCTGCCGTTGCGCGCCACGGTGATCGAAGCATCGCTGCGCGTGGGAGGCCACCAGGTGCTCTCGCCCGAGACGCTGGAACGGCTCGAGCGCGACGGACGGGTCGGGGTTCGGGAGATCCTCGAGCACGTGAGGATGATCGAGCTGTCCGGCGGGAGCCGGGCGATCGACATCGAGGAGATCCGGAATTCCACCCTCACCCGGCGGCTCGAGAAGCTGAGTCCCTCGGAACACCAGTTCCTGATCCGGCTCGCCCACCTCCGGTTCCTCGGGCTGTTTGGTTTCCTGCCGACGACCGCCGCGGCCGTCGGCGATTTGGCGCATCTCGTGGAGCTCGGCTGGCTCGAGCCTCCTCGTGAGGGCGGGTCCACGCTGAACTTCCTGGACGACGAGTACGCGCGCGCCCTGATGGTGCGCGAGCTCTCGGACGATCCGACCACGACGCGGTTCCTCGAGCCGCTGTCGAAGTACGTCGCCGAGAATCCGGGCGCGCTCGTGCAGGTATTGCTCGGCCTGGGACGGCTGACGGTGCCCGATCTCGAGGGCTGGGTCGGCCGACCGTGCCGGAGCGCGACGGGCTCGTTGCTCGACGATTTCCTCCGGGACTCCTCACGGGAGATCGAACGGGCGCTGCAGGAAGCGGAGCCCTCGCTGTCCGCCGGGGTCGAGTTGATGGAGGCTCTCGCGAGGACTTCCGCGTCCCGGGGTCTTCGGGAAGCAGCCATGCGTCGGTGGCACGCGCGGCTCGCCCGCATCGCCGAAGCGGGGACCTTCGAGGAGTGGATGTCCATCGGTCGCATCGCCAGGGCCGCCGGGGACGCGTCGATCCTGCCGCAATGGCGTCGCAGGGCCCGATCGCGGCCCTTCATGATCTGGCTCGGCGCGGAGGGGGCCGGCTACCGGGGAACGCTCGTCGAGCTGCTGCGACAGCTCGACGGCCCTTCGGGTGCGAGTCCCGAGGAGCACGTTCACCCCTGGACGGGCCGCGATCTCGCCAGCTGGCTTCTGGCGGCCGGCGAGGAGAACTTCTGGTCCATGGCCCGTTTCGTGGCCGCGCGCTCGATCGACCGGCTCCAGCTCGCGATGCCCTACGTGCCCGACCAGGTCCTGGTCCGCGGAATCCTCGGCGCGCCTCATGTCGTCCAGGAGGTCCTCGCCGAGCCGGAGGGCGAACCGGATCCGATGTTCACCCAGCTGATCCTGGCGCGATTCCGCACGGCGATGCGCGAAGCCGTGCTTCCCGCGGCCGTGACGACCCGGTGGCGCCGCTTTCGGGACGCACGTGCGGCGCTCCAGCTCTGGCCGGACCTCGGCGCCGCCGCCCTGCTCCATACCGATGCATTCCGCGCCCGACTCGCGGACGACTTCGGCAACGTCGGTCCGTCCCGCATCATGCAGCTGTGCGCGGACGTCCGCGAGACGCAGGACGGCCCGACCATTCTCGCCGCCCGAGACGCGATCGAGCATCAGGCCCGGCTGGTCCCGGATCAATGGCAGAAGTGGCTACGTGCGCTGTTCATGCTCGACCGGGAAGCGATGCGGCGCGTCGTGGAGGAGTACCTGTCGCGGCCGGAGGGACCCCTCGTGACCCCGGAGGATCCCCGGCTCTTCTGGTTCCTGTGGATGTGCGGTTGCGCCCACTGGCCCGCGTCCACCGGACACCTCGAACCGATCGCAACCCTGGTTCGAAGGGAGCTGCTCGAGCGGCCGGAGTGGGACTGGAACGACGTCGCGTGCCACGGGCTGCTGGAGGTCTTCTCGCCGGCGGAAGGGGAGGCGGGGTTCGCGCTCGACGGAAGCCGTTTGCCCGATTTCCTTCCGGCATTCTCCGAGCGGGCCGTGATCGCCGCGAGCAGTTACGCGGTCGCGCGGGACGCGCTCGCGTCGCCACGGCGCGAAGAGATCCTGGCGCATCTGGCCGCACTTCTCGGGGAGATGAGAGCCGCGGCGGCCTGGCGCAATTCGTTCCTGCCCCCGACTCACTTCCAGGTGCTCGAGTTCATCATGGCCTGCACGGCGAGTGCCCTGCGGGAGCGGGGCGAGGGCGCGCTGGCGGAATCCTTCGCGTCCGTGAAATTCCGCTAGCCGCTCAATCCACGATCGAGAGCCGGCCCAGGATCTCGCGCACGCGCGCGTCGTCGGGGTGGAAGTCGAGGTGCCGGCGATACGCCCCGATCGCTCGCCTCCGGTCCGAGAGCCGCTCCCACGCCATCCCCATGCGGACGTATTCGTCCTCCGGGGGCGCGCCGATCCGGCGCTCGGCCTCGAACTCGCGGATCGCCTCGCGCCAGCGCTCGCGGGCCATCTCGAGGTAGCCGAGCCGCCGGTGGAGGCCCACCATGCGCGGCTCCACGTCGAGGGCCGCCTCGAGGTGGAACCGCGCGCCTTCGCGGCTGCCCTCGAGGAACGCCAGGTTCGCGAGGTGGGAGTGGGCCTGCGCGTTGAGCGGGGAGTCCCGCACCCGCCGCTCGAGCTCGGCGCGCAGCGCCCGGCGCCGCAGCGTGTCGCCCCGCACCTCCTGGCCGAGCCGCACGAACCCCTCCTCGCCGCCCGGGGCCACGCGGTACGCGAACGAGTCCACCACGCCCGCAAACGGGCCGTCGCGCCTCAGGTAGAGCGCGGCCGCGTCGTCGCGGAACACCAGGGCCCAGCCCGGATCGGCATCGAGCCGGTCGAGCAGGCGGTCGCCCGCCACCCACTCCGGGTGACCGTCGAGCAGCGCGACCCGGAAGTCGTGCGCGCGCTCGAGCTCGCGCCACGCGTCGGGGTTCGCGAACGCGTAGGTGTAGAGCTCCCGGTCGCGGCGCGTGCCGCTCTGGTGGATGTCCATGAAGGGCAGCCGCCCGCGGTCCGGCCAGAACCGCCACGCCACGTAGCCGCCGAAGTAGAACGGATTGAACATCCGGCCCGAGATCCCGTGCGCGGCGATGAAGTCGCAGGCCCGCTCGGGCACCAGCGTCGGCACGGTGCCGATCCCCGGCCGGTAGCGCAGGTCGGACCACGACGGCAGGCTCGCCAGCGCCATCGCGGCCACCGCGATCCCGGCCCGGGGCCACGCGCCGCGCAGCGCCGCCGGCGCGGGCAGGAAGGAGCAGATCTCGGAGAGGCCGCGCGACAGGTAGGGCACGACCACGATCACGTAGAAGCCGGCGAAGCGGCTGTTGAAGACCGTGAGGGCGGTGAAGACCGCGCAGGTCAGGGCCTCGGCCGGATCGAAGCGGCGGCGCGCCGCGCGCCACGCGACGAGGAGTGGCCACAGCACGATCAGCACCGGGAGTCCGCTCGGGAGCGTCGAGCGCCAGTTCGCGGTGAGCGGGACGAGTTCGGAGATGGTGCGGTAGACCGGCTCGTGCCGCCACACGAGGAAGTACTCGAACGGCTGCCACAGCGCGCGCCAGCCGAACGGATTGGCGAACGAGGCGGCGACCGCGCAGGCGAGGAGCGCCGGGCCCGGCATGTGATCGAGACGACGCAGGAGCGCGGGCGCGGACGCCGCCGGGGACCGCACGGCGTCGCCGGCGGACGCGGGGGCCGCGTGGTGCGGGGCGTCCGCGGCGGCGGGCCGCGCGGTCAGGTGGATCGCGATCAGGACCACCCCGAGGTAGTAGGAGAGGTGGACGTTGGCCCAGGCGCACGCGAGGGCGACCAGCGCGAGGGCGCCACCGCCGCGGGCGCGGCGCCGTTCGAGCACGAGGATCTGGAGCGCGAGCAGCACCGCCACCAGCGTCTCGGGCCGCACCTGCGACCGCGCGCGGTAGCTGAGCGCGGCCACCGCGACCACCACCAGCGGAACGAACCCGCGGGCGCCGAGGCGCCGCGCCCCCGCCCACGCGAGCCCGAAGGCCCCGAGCGTGGTGAGCCAGCGCCAGACCTGAAGCCCCACGACGTCGCCGGCCGCCCAGAACGGCCACAGCAGCCAGCGGAATCCCCACGAGTTGAGCACCTCGGGCCGGCCGAACGAGGGCCAGGTCCACTGGTGCTCGAAGGGGATGCGGCCGGTCTCCCACATCACGCGACCCACCAGGAGGTGCTGCCAGACGTCGGGGCTGGTGAGCCGGTGGGTGACGGCGAGGGTGACGAGGACCGCGGCGGCGAGGGCGGTGGCGAGCAGCGCCGGGTGCCGCAGCGGCGGCGCGGACGGCGGTTCCGGAGCCTCGTCCCTCGGGGCGCGGGAGGCGGCGCGCCGGCCCGAGCGGCCGGGGGAGCGTGCGGACATGGCCGATTTATAGCACGCGGCGAGTCGCCTCCCCCCGCCGGCGGGCCCGGGAGGAGCGCGTCTCCCCGGACGGGCCGCCGGCGCCCGCCGCGGCCGCCCCGGCGCCCGGACGCCGCGCGTTGACGCGGCTTCCGCGCGGCTCCTATATTCGCCGCCCGACTTCGTGCGGAAGTGGCGGAACTGGCAGACGCACTAGATTCAGGTTCTAGCGCCCGAAAGGGTGTGGGGGTTCAAATCCCCCCTTCCGCACCACCTGTCCCTCCCTGAAGCCCCGCGCGCGCGACGCCGCGGGTCTCCACTTCGTGCCGGACCCATGGCGCGCGACCCGGATCCTTCCGAAAAGGTGGTGGCCCAGAACCGCCGGGCCTTCCACGACTACGAGGTGCTCGAGACCTTCGAGGCCGGGCTGGTGCTGACCGGGACCGAGGTGAAGAGCCTGCGCCAGGGCAAGGCCAGCCTCGCCGAGGCCTACGCCACCGTCGAGAACGCGGAGGCCTTCGTGCGGCAGCTGCACATCCCGCCCTACGAGCAGGGCAACCGCTTCAACCCCGACCCGGTGCGGGCCCGCAAGCTGCTGCTCCACCGCGAGCAGATCGAGAAGCTGCGCCGCGCGGTGGAGCAGAAGGGCAACACGGTGGTGCCGCTCAAGCTCTACTTCTCGCGCGGGCGCGCCAAGCTGCTGATCGGGATCGCCCGCGGCAAGAAGACCTTCGACAAGCGCGCCTCCCTCGCCGAACGCGACGCGAAGCGCGAGATGGACCGCGCGCGCTCGCTGGCCCGGCGCGCCCCGGCCCGGGAGCGCGACGCGTGAAGCGCGGACCGCGGGCCGCGGCCGTGCTCGCCGCGGCGCTCCTCGTGCTGCTCGGCGGCCACCGCCCGCCGCGGGCCGCCGAGGCCCCGGCCGGCGAGCCGGTGGTGGCGCTCGAGGGGGAGCCCTACCTGTCGGCGGGATCGCTCGCGCGCCTGCTCGGCGCGACCCGCTTCTGGCGGGCCGACGTCCGCAAGCTGGTGCTGCGCGCCGGCAGCCACCGCATGGTGTTCACGGTGGACAACCCGTTCGTGATGCTCGACAGCCGCACCCTGCGGCTGCCCGCCGCGGTGCGCTCGGTCGGGGGCGAGGTGCACGTGCCGCTGGCGATGGTGGACTCGCTGCCGCGCGACTCCACCCTCGCCCGCCTCGCCTTCGAACCGCGCGGCCGCCGCGTGGTGCGCATCCCGCCGGGCGGCGTGATCGGCGCGCCCCGGGTGGTCCAGTCCGACGCGATCGCGCGCGTCACCTTCGTGTGCGAGCGGCCCGAGGAGGCGCAGGTGGTGGGGCGCGCCCGCAATCACTTCCGGCTGCGGCTCGAC
The DNA here is from genome assembly GCA_964542745.1 of uncultured bacterium. Classification (GTDB taxonomy): domain Bacteria; phylum Eisenbacteria; class RBG-16-71-46; order RBG-16-71-46; family RBG-16-71-46; genus DATKAB01. The sequence goes on along the minus strand of CAZIVR010000013.1, from coordinate 40,160 downwards.
GGCTTCTTCACGGGACTGCTCCCCGACTCGGCGCCCCCGACCGCGCTGGTGCGCTCGGTGCAGGTGATCCCGGCGGCGGTCGGCACCGGGTTCGAGCTGGCGATCGGCGCGAACGCGGAGGGCTGGCGGCTGGTGCGCGGGAAGGACCGCGTCACGCTGGAGATCGTGAAGCGGGCCGGCCCCGACTTCGAGAGTTTCGCGCCCGAGGGTCCGCCCGGTCCGCGCTCCCTGCGCGTGATCGTGCTCGACCCGGGCCACGGCGGGAGCGACGCCGGGGTCGCGGCGGGGCCGCTGCTCGAGAAGGACCTGACGCTGGAGCTGGCCCGGGCGCTCAAGCCCGAGCTGGAGCGGCGGACCGCCGCGCGGGTGTTCCTGACGCGCGAGGGCGACGTGGCCTCCCCGGCGGACCAGCGCGCCGAGGCGGCCAACCGCGTGCGCGCCGACCTGGTGCTCTCGCTCCACTTCGACGGCGTGCCCGGCACCGGCGCGCGCGGCATCACCGCCTACTGCCCGCCCGCGACCTTCGGCGCGCGCGCGCGGCCCGCCGCTCCCGGCCTCGCCTCACCCGTCGAGATCCTGCCGTGGCGCGACGTCACGGTGCGTCACGCGGTGCGGGCGCGGGAGATCGCGGAGACCCTGCTCGGCACGCTCGAACTGCGCGGCCTCGGGCCCGCGCGCCTGCGCGAGCGGCTGCCCTACCCGCTGCTCGGCGTGAACGCGCCGGGCCTGCTGATCGAGTGCGGCACGCTCACCGCCACCGAAGACGCGGCGCGCCTCCAGGACCCGCGGGGCGTGAACGCGATCGCCGTCGCGATAGCCGAAGGCGTCGAGCGCTGGCTGGAGGAGCGGCCGTGAAGACCCTGCGCACGCTGCTGATTGTGACGCTCGGAATCGCTGTGCTAGCGTTCGGCGCGTGGGTCACCACCCACCGCGACCCACCTCCGCCCCCCGTTCCGGGCGTGGACTCGGTCGGCGCGGGCGTCCACTCGGTGCGGCTCTTCTTCGCGTCCGCCTCGGGCGACAGCCTGGTGAGCGAGCCGCGCGACGTGCTGGAGGGGGGAACCCTTCGCGAGCGCGTCGGCCGGCTGGTGGCGGAGCTGGAGCGCGGGCCCGAGCGCGGCGGGGTCCGGGCGCTGCCCGAGGGCACCGCGCTGCTGCGCGCCTATCTCGACGAACGGGGGCTCCTGATCGTGGACCTGTCGCGCGCGTTCCAGCAGAACTTCCGGGGCGGCACCGGCGCCGAGCGCCTCGCGATCGGCTCGCTGGTGCGCACGCTCGGCGCCAACCTGCCCGAGGTGCGCCAGGTGCTGCTGGTGTGCGCGGGCACGCCGCTCCCGAGCCTCGGCGGCCACCTCCCGCTCGACCGCCCCCTCGACGTCTCGGAGTGGCTCTAGGCGATGCCGGCGATCCACGACCCGCGTCCGATCGGGGTGTTCGACTCGGGGCTCGGCGGCCTCACCGCGGTGCGGGAGATCTTCCGCCAGCTGCCCTCCGAGACCGTCGTGTACTTCGGCGACACGGCGCGCCTGCCCTACGGCAACAAGTCGCGCGAGACCGTGACGCGCTTCTCGCTCGAGATCACCTCGTTCCTCGTGCGCCAGAACGTGAAGTGCGTGGTGGTGGCGTGCAACACCGCCTCCTCGCACGCGATCGAGGCGCTGCGGGCCCGCTTCGACGTGCCGGTGATCGGCGTGATCGAGCCCGCCGCGCGCGCCGCGGTGGCGGCGAGCCCGCACGGCCGGATCGGCGTGGTGGGCACGCTCGCGACGGTCGGGAGCCACGCCTATGCCGAGGCCATCACCCGTCTCGCCCCGGGCGCGGGCGTGCTTCAGCGCGCCTGCCCGCTGTTCGTGCCGCTGGTCGAGGAGGGATGGCTCGACCATCCGGTCACGCGGCTGGTGGCCGAGGAGTACCTGGCCGAGCTGCGGCAGGCGGCGCTCGAGAGCCTGATCCTCGGCTGCACCCACTACCCGCTGCTCGCGCCGCTGCTCGCGGACCTCATGGGCCCGGCGGTGACGCTGGTGGATTCGGGCGCCGAGGCGGCGCGGGCCACCGCCGCGCTGCTCGCCGAGCGCGGACAGCTCGCCGAGGGGCGCGCCCCGCGCCACCAGTTCTTCCTCTCCGACGAGCCGCGGCGCCGCAGCTTCGCCCGAGTCGCCGAGAGTTTCCTGAGCCGGCCGCTGCCGCACGTGACGGTGGTGGACCAGACCGACCTTCCCTGGTTCGAGCGGACCCAGTCGTCCGCCGAGGAGCGCCCGTGACCCGCAAGCCCAGGCCGATCCGCGAGAGCGAGGCCCGCCCGCCCGAAGCCCCGGAGTTCGCCCGCCACGACGGCCGCAAGCCCGCGCAGCCCCGGGTCCTCAAGATCGAGCGGGGCGTGATGCCGCACGCCGAGGGCTCGGCGATGGTCTCGATGGGGCGCACGCGCGTCCTGTGCACCGCCTCGGTCGAGGAGAAGGCTCCGGGCTGGATGCGCGGGCAGGGCCGCGGCTGGGTCACCGCCGAGTACGGCATGCTGCCGCGCGCGACCGGCGAGCGCACGCCGCGCAGCGCGCAGGCCGGGGGGCGCGCGCAGGAGATCCAGCGCCTGATCGGCCGCTCGCTGCGCGCGGTGAGCGACCTCGGGAGCTTCGGCGAGCGCACCGTGATCCTGGACTGCGACGTGATCGAGGCCGACGGGGGCACGCGCACCGCCGCGATCAACGGCGCGATGGTCGCGCTCCACGACGCCTTCGTGACGCTCTCGAACCGCGGCCAGCTCAAGGGGCCGCCGCTGCGCGACTCGGTGGCCGCGATCTCGGTCGGGCTGGTGCGCGGTGTGCCGTGCCTCGACCTCGACTACGTCGAGGACTCGGGCGCCCAGGTGGACATGAACGTGGTGATGACCGGGGGCGGCCGGTTCGTGGAGGTGCAGGGCACGGGCGAGGGCGTCTCGTTCAGCGAGGCCGAGCTGCGCGCGCTGCTGCGGCTCGCGCGCTCCGGGGTCCGGCGGGTCACGACCACGCACCGCAAGCTGATGGGCGGATCGGGGCTGCTCCCGGCGGCCTGACCGGCCGGCGCGCCGCGCGGCGGCTGCGGGCGCCCGGCCCGCGCCGTGGCTGGCACGCGGCGTCGTGGCGCGCTATCGTCCGCGCCGCCCCGTTTCCCCGGGCGCTCGTTCCGCGGGGGTCCATGCGCCGCCAGAAGCTCGTGCTCGCCACCTTCAATCGCGACAAGGTCCGGGAATTGCGCCGGATGCTCGACCACCTGCCGGTCGAGGTGATCGGCTTCTTCGACGTGCCCGGGGCGAACGTGGCGCCCGAGGCCGGCCACACGGTCGCGGAGAACGCGCTCGAGAAGGCGCGGGCCGCCTTCGACCTCACCGGCATCACCTCGATCGCCGACGACACCGCGCTGGAAGTGGACGCGCTCGGCGGCAAGCCCGGCATCTACGCCGCGCGCTTCGCGGGCCCGGGCGCCAGCTACACCGACAACGTGAACCGCCTGCTCGAGGTGCTCGGCCACCGCGACCAACGCACCGCGCGCTTCCGAACCGCGTGCGTCGCCTGCATGACGAGCGGCCGCGAGGTGCACGCGGAGGGCGTGCTCGAGGGGCGCATCACCGCGGCGCCCCGGGGGGACGGCGGCTTCGGCTACGACCCGATCTTCGAGGTCGGGGCGACCGGCCGCACGCTGGCCGAGATGAGCGCTGAGGAGAAGAACGCGATCTCGCACCGGGCGATCGCGATGCGGGCGCTGCTGGAGAAGATGGGGCTCGCGACGGCCCCATGACGCCGGCCGGGGCGCGAGACCGACGATCGTGACCACCCGGGCGGGGACCTCGCCGGTTCCGCGGCTGCTGCTCGGCCTTTCGCTCGTGACGCTCGCGGCGCTCGGCGTGGCGAGCCGGGACATCGGCCTCCACTGGGACGAGGCCAGCATCACGCGGTCGGTGCGGGCGTCGTTCGAGACCGGGCTGCTGCTGCCGCGCTGGTACAACTACCCCTCGCTCACCTACGACGTGGCGCTGCTGGCGGCGCTGCCGCGCGCGCTGGCCGACGCCTCGGCCCACTTCGACCCCGCCGACGGCGCGATCGCCTCCCCGGCGCTGCTGGCCCACCTCGACGGGCAGGACTACCTGCTCGCCGTGCGGGCGGTGTTCTACGTGCTCTGCACGCTCACCGGGCTCGCCGCGTTCCTCACGGTGCGGCGCCTCACCGGCGACGAATGGCCGGCCCTGTTCGCCGCGCTGGCCGCGGTGGCGGCCTGGGAGTTCGTCTACCACGCCCGCTGGGTCGCGCCCGACGGCCTGGTGCTCGTGTGCGCCGCGTTCTCCCTGTGGGCGCAGGGCCGGATCCTCGAGCCCGGGGACCGGGGCCGCGGGGCGTGGATCGCGATCGCGGCGCTTTTCGCGGGGCTCGGCGCGAGCGCCAAGTACCCGGGGGGAATCCTGCTGGTCACGCTGCTGGTCGCCATCGCGCTGGCGCCCGCCGCGCCCGGCCGCCGCCGGCGCGACGGGCTGCGCGAGGCGGGCCTCGCCCTGGGCGTGGCGCTGGCCGCGTTCGCCGCGACCTCGCCGGGCTGCCTGCTCGAGCCGGGCCGCTTCGCGCGAGGCGTGGTCGGGGAGATGATGCACTACCAGTTCGGGCACGGCGGCCACACCGTCGCCTCGGGCTGGCCCCACTTCGTGAAGATCGCGGAATACCTCGGGCTCGTCTTCCTGTCGGAGCAGCCGGTGCTGGCCGCGGCCGGCGCGGGGCTGGCCCTGCTGGGGGCGGTGACGCTCGCGCGCACGCGGCGGTCCGTGGCGATCTGGCTGCTCTCGCTGCCGGTGCTCTTCGTCGCCTACCTCTCGCTCCAGCGCGTGATGCTGGTGCGGAACCTCCTGATCCTGCTCTTCCCGATGGCGGTGCTCGCCGGCATCGGGATCGCGGAACTGTGGCGCCGCGCGGCGGGGCGCCGTCCGGCGCGGCTCGGGGTCGCGGCGCTGGCGGCGATCTTCACCCTCTACAACGTCGGGGTCGCCGCGCGCTCGGCCTGGAGCGTCGTCTCGCCGAACCCGGTGACGCAGAAGCAGGCCCTCGAACGCCGCCTGGCCACGGCTCCCGCCACGCGGTTCCACCTCTCCCCGGAGAGCCGGGCGCTGCTCGAGCGGGAGCCCGCGTTCCGTCCCGCCAACGTGGTGGGCACGATGGACTCGGCCGACCGCTTCGTCTTCCTCTCCAGCGAGGTTCAGGACTGGACCCAGTTCGCCGCGAACCGGCGCGGGCGATACCGCTCGCTGTGGAAGCGCATGGACGAGGTCAACTGGGACTACTACCCCGACTGGGTCGGCGCCCCGCGGATGCTGGAGGTCTCGGCCCGCGCGCTGAGGGTGCGCTAGGTTTTCTCGGAGAACGCCGCGGGGGCCGCCACGCGGGGCGCGCACCCGGGGGGCGATTCGCGGCGGAAACTACGCGTGGCCCTCGCCCAGCCGGTGCACGCGAATCGTGTTGGTGGTTCCCGCCATGCCGGGCGGCGTGCCGGCCACCACCACGACCGAGTCGCCGCGGGCGCCGCGGCCCAGCTCGAGCATCGCGCGGTCCACCTGCGCCACCATCTCGTCGGTGGTCAGGACGCTCGGGACCACGAACGTCTCGACCCCCCACGTGAGCGCCAGCTGGCTGCGCACCGAGGGCTCGGTCGTGAACGCGAGCAGGGTGGTGTCGGGCCGGTAACCGGCGGTCCGCCGCGCCGTCGCCCCCGAGTGCGTGAAGGCCACCAGCGCGCGCGCCCCGAGATCGGCGGCGAGGCGCGCGGCGGCGCCCGCGATCGCCTCCTGCGAGCCGCCCCGGTGGGGGCCCCGGCGCTCGAGCCCGCGCGGCGACTGCCCCTCGGCCGCCGCGATGATGCGCGACATCGTGGCCACCGCCTCGACCGGGTACTCGCCGACGCTGGTCTCGCCCGAGAGCATCAGGGCGTCGGCGCCGTCGAGCACCGCGTTGGCCACGTCGGAGGCCTCGGCGCGGGTCGGCCGCGAGTGGTGGATCATGGAATCCAGCATCTGGGTGGCGACGATCACGGGCTTTCCCAGCTCGCGGGCGAGGCGCACGGCGCGCTTCTGCACCAGCGGCACCTGCTCGAGCGGCATCTCCACGCCGAGATCGCCGCGCGCCACCATCAGCCCGTCGAACGCGTCGAGGATCTCGTCGAGGTGGTCCACCGCTTCGGGCTTCTCGATCTTGGCGATCACCGGCAGCCGCGCCGAGGCCTCGTCCATGATGGCGTGGACGTCCCTCACGTCCTCGGCCCCACGCACGAAGGACAGGGCGACGAGGTCGGCCCGCAGGCCGAGGGCGAAGCGCAGGTCCTCGCGGTCCTTGGGGCTCATCGCCGGCGCGCTCACCGCGACCCCCGGCAGGTTGATGCCCTTGTGGTTCGAGAGCGGCCCGCCCTCGATCACGCGGGTGCGCACCTCGCGCCCGTCGCTCGCGAGCACCTCGAGCCGGATCGCGCCGTCGTCGAGGAGCAGCGTGTCGCCCGGCCGCACGTCGCGCGCGAGGTCGGCGTAGGTGGTCGAGGCGCGCTCGACGCCGCCCACCACCGCCTCGGTGGTGATGGTGAACTCGGAGCCCGCGGAGAGCCGCACCGGCCCCTCGGCGAAGGCACCCAGCCGGATCTTGGGGCCCTGCAGGTCCACCAGCACCGCGACCGCGCGGCCCGCGGCGTCGGAGGCGGCACGCACCGCGTCGTAGAGGGCGCGGTGGTCGTCGCGGCTGCCGTGCGAGAAGTTGAGGCGCGCCACGTCCATCCCGGCGTCCACCAGCGCGCGGATCGCCTCCCGCGACTGGGAGGCGGGGCCCAGCGTGCACACGATCTTCGCCCGGCGCGTCACCGTCGCGTACCGCCTTTCGTCAGGGCCGCCTCGCGGGTCCGTTCACGGGAGAGAATGGGGTGGATGAGGGGATTTGAACCCCCGACCCCCTGAGCCACAGTCAGGTGCTCTAACCAGCTGAGCTACATCCACCATCACTCCGTCACGCGCGCGGTGCGGTCGCGAACTGGCGCGCCTGGAGGGAATCGAACCCCCGACCGGCGGATTAGAAATCCGCTGCTCTATCCATCTGAGCTACAGGCGCAGGGTCGTCTCCGGCGCGGGCGGGCCCGTCGCGCGGCCGGTAAGGCAAGTCGGGGCGAGAGGATTCGAACCTCCGACATCCTGCTCCCAAAGCAGGCGCTCTACCAGGCTGAGCCACGCCCCGGCGAGAAGCCGTGGTGCAAACGCGCGGGGGAGACTAGCGGGGCGGTTCGGCAGGCGTCAAACGCGGTGCGCCGTGCGCGCGCGTGCGCCGCGCGCGCCGCGCCCGCCGGGGTCGCGCGCCGCCGCGCCGCACCCGGAACACCGCGACGCGCGCGGGCCCCGTTTCGGGGTCCGCCCAGATCCGCTCGAGCCTGCGGTCGAGGTCGTCGCGCCACGGCCGCTCGGGACGCTCGTAGTTGCGCGGCGTGACGATCGAGAGGTCGAAGCGCGCGTAGTCGGGCCCGCGCAGCGCGGGATCCACCCACGTGAAGTCGTGGTAGAACTCGACCCCGGCCCGCGCCAGGGCGCCGTCGTACTCGGGATCGCGGAAGTAAAGGAATGGGTCGTAGGTCACCGTGTCGCCCGTGGCCGTGACGGCGTACTCGCTCGCGAACCAGTTCGAGGCCCAGAACACCACGTCCACGCGGTACCGGTCGAGCAGCCTGGTGCGCAGCGAGTCGTCCCGCCCGTAGAGCATCAGCGCGGCGTCCCGGTTGCGCACGTCCATGTCGAGGAAGGCGTCGTTCTGGCCGCGGCGGGTGACCACGGTCTTGCGCCCGGTGATCGCGCTCCACGCGAAGCTCAGCTCGTTGGTGGAGAGCGCCACCGCCCCGGGATCGAGGTGCGCGCCGGCCCACCGGGTGAGCGCCGCGATCGCCGGATCCTGCTCCTCCCGCGCCTGCCGCATCTCCGGGCGGGCGTGCAGGGCGCGGGCCTGCGCGACCACGGCCACCAGCGCGAGCGCGAGGATCGCGCTTTGGAGCCCTCCCGAGTGGCGGCGGCCCGCCGCGGTGCCGAACAGCAGCGCCAGCGGGATCGCGGCGAGCAGCAGGCGCGCCACGCCCCACAGCATCCACTGAACGTAGAGCGGCACGAAGTGGGCGCCGAGCGCCGGCACGGTGGCGAGGTAGTGGAACATCCAGGCGAAGCTCGCCGCCGCGAGCACCGCGGCCGGGGCGAAGCGCCGGCGGTTTCCCCGTGCCGCGAGCGCCGCCGCGCCGCCCGCCACCAGCAGGGTGAGCGCGGCGAGCGGCACGTTGTCGAACGAGAACTCCGCGGCGAGCGTGCGCCGGGCCCAGTCGAGGCGCCGCTCGAGCGACGACAGGTCCACGCTGGTCCACTCGACGTAGTGGAGCGAAGTCCGGCCGCGGTGCACGAAGATCGGACGCCACCAGTAGCCGAGCGCGAGGGCGCAGCCGGCGGCGAAGACCGGCAGGTGGCGAAGCACGCGGAGCGCCTCGGCCGCGAGGGGGCGCTTCCCGCGCAGGGCGATCGCGCCGGCCACGATCGCGATCCCCGCGATCGCGACGCCGCCGATGAAGGCGACCGAGTGCGCGTAGCCGAGCGCGGCGAGCGCCGCCGCGACCGCGGCCGCGCGTCCCGCCACCGGCCGCTCGAGGTAGCGGTGGAGCGCGAGGAACTGGAGCGGCACCAGCACGGCGGTGGTGAACTCGGTGTACTTGAAGATCAGCTCGGGGTGGAGCGCCGACCACAGGCAGGCCACCGCGAGCCCGGCCGGGGGGCCGAAGAGCCGCCGGAACACCCGGTAGACGACGAACGCCGAGAGCACGCGGAAGATCACGGCCGTGACGAACATCGCGTGCAGCGGATCCAATCCGGTCGCGAGCGAAAATCCGGCGACCAGCGTGCCGTAGAGCGGGAGGTAGCCGGGGAGCGCGCCGCTCACGCTGCACGACGCCATCGGGTCCAGGCTCGCGGCGATCGAGCGGATGCAGGCCAGCTGGTAGGCGTGGTCGCCGCCGAAGAGGCCCGAGGCCAGGAAGCGCATGTCGCGCACCAGCCAGGCCTGGGCGGCGGCCACCGTGGCGAGCAGGATCGCGAGCCGCCATTCGGTGCCGGAAAGTCGCGGGAATCGCATGGGCGGGCGCGAGTGTGGGGGCGTGGGCGCGAAGCTGTCCAGCGGCGGCCCGAGGGCCCGGCGCCGCGGGGACGCCGCCGGCGGGCCGGCCCGCGGCCGCGCGGGCCGCGGCCGCGGGAGCCTCCCGCCCGAGGTTCGGCCGTGGACGCGCCCCGCCGGGGGGCGTATGCTCGCCGCGAATTCGAACGGCAAGCCCCGAGCGCCCGGTCATCCGATCGCGCCCCCGGAGTCGCCCCACGGAGACACAACGCATGAGCGTCAACAAGGTCATCCTCGTCGGCAACCTCGGGAAGAACCCCGAGATGCGCTACACGCAGGGCGGCGCCGCCGTGGCGAACATGACCCTCGCCACCACCGAGCGCTACACCGACAAGAGCGGGCAGAAGCAGGAGCAGACCGAGTGGCACCGCATCGTGGCGTTCGGGAAGCTCGCCGAGATCTGCGGCCAGTACCTCACCAAGGGCCGCCAGGTCTACTTCGAGGGCCGCATCCAGACCCGCCAGTGGCAGGACCAGCAGGGCCAGAAGCGCTACACCACCGAGATCGTCGCCACCAACATGCAGATGCTGGGCGGACGCGGCGACCGGCAGGAGCAGGGCCACGCCGGGCCGGCCGACGCGGGCGCCACGGTGCCGCCGGACGACTCGGTCACCGGAGATTTCGGGGGCGGGCCGGACGACGACATTCCGTTCTGAGTCGCGGCCGCCCCGCACGGCAGGCCGGGCGCACGGGCGGCGGCGAAAGGTCACGTGGCGTCTCCGGTGATTCCGGGACCGGGCCGCAGCCCGGGTCAGTCCCCCCGTCGGAGGCGCCGCTTTTTTCCCGCGGTCCGCATCGAAAGCGGCCGATTCCCAAGACCACCCGAGCGCCGTCCGTCCGGCGCTCGAGCGAGCTTCGACCCTGGGGGCGTAAAGGCTTCGACGGGGGCCATGAACCAGGAAGTGCAGGCCGGGGACCCGTGACCTCGTCAAAAAAGCGGGACCATTCATCTGCCAACGAGCAGATGGCTCTCGCTGCCTAGTTAAAACCTAGGAAGCGTCGATCGCCCGGACCCCGCCCGTGGGGGCTGGAGCCGATCGTCATACAAACGCGGGCTGGTCCGAGGCCCTCGCTCGTGGGCGGAGGACGAGATCCAATCGAGCTGGCGCGCCTTTGATCCCGCCGGTCGGAGCGGGGGCGCGCGAGATTTCGTAGGCCGGACACGCCTGTAGGACTTCCTGAGGATCGGCTTTCGGACGCGGGTTCGATTCCCGCCGCCTCCACCAGCTTTCCCGCGGGACCGGCCTCGTGCCGGTCCCGCGTTTCGTCGTTGGCGCCGCGCGGTGGCTGCCGTTCGGCCCCTCGAGCGGGCGCAAGCGGGCATTCGGCAGGAGGTTGGCCCGGGATCGCCGGACGATTCCCCGCGAGGCCGCCCTGCCCGCCGAGTCCCGCGCCTCCGCGATCCCCGCCGCGCGAGCCCTCGCGGCGCTCCCGGCACCCGGGGCGGGCGTCACGTCCCTGTCAACCTCCGCGGCGATTGCGCTTGCAGCGGCCCCGTGGGGTGACTACTCTGCCGCGTTTCGTGAAACCGGACCCTTCCCATTTTCGGGGGCGGCTCGGCGAGATCCGTGGACGGATCGCCGATGCGGCGGCCCGATCCGCGAGGAAGGCCGACGCCGTCACCCTCATCGCGGTCACCAAGACCATTCCCGCCGCCGTCGTGGCGGAGGCGGTCGTGGCGGGGGTACGGGACCTCGGGGAGAACCGGGTTCAGGAAGCCGAGTCGAAGATCGCCCTCGAGGGCCTGGCCGGGGTGCGCTGGCACCTGATCGGCCACCTGCAGGGCAACAAGGCGGGGCGTGCGGTGGCGCTCTTCGACCGGATCCACAGCGTGGATGGACCGGCGCTGGCCGAGTCGCTGTCGCGGCGCGGCCTGGCCGCCGGGCGCCGGATGCCGGTGATGGCCGAGGTGAACGTCGGCGGCGAGCCGACCAAGTTCGGCGTGGCGCCGGCCGGTCTGCCGGAACTCGCCGAGCGGCTGGCGGGGCTCGAGGGGCTCGCGTTCGACGGGCTCATGACGGTGGGACCGCCGGTCGGGCGGCCCGAGGACGCGCGGCCGGTGTTCGCGGCCCTGCGGGAGCTGCGGGACGAGACGGAGCGCCGCATCGGGCGCCCGCTCCCGCACCTCTCGATGGGCATGAGCGGCGACTTCGAGGTCGCCGTGGAGGAAGGCAGCACGATGGTGCGCGTGGGCACGGCGCTGTTCGGCCCGCGCGCGGCGGGCCGTAAGGGACGCGGCGCGGCGTGAGTGGCCGGCCGCTCCCGGGATGGGCCGGGGGAGGGCGTGACGATGTTCGTGATCGGCAACCTGGTGGAAGCGATCGCGGCGATCCTCGAGATCGTGCTCAATGGACTGCTGCTCGTGGTGTTCGTGAACGCCATCCTGTCGTGGGTGCGTCCCGATCCCGCGAATCCGATCGTGCAGTTCCTCGACCGGGTCTCGGACCTGGTCTGCAGCCCGATCCGGAGGCTGTTCCCGACCGCGATCGGCGGGATCGACTTCGCGCCCTTCCTGGCGATGCTGGTGCTGTGGTTCCTGAAGATGTTCCTGGTGGAGTCGCTGCGCGGCATCGCGATCCGGATGGGGTGACGCGGTTCGGGGTGCGCGTCCAGCCCGGCGCGCGGCGGGCCGGGATCACGGGCCGGCTGGCGGACGGGACGTGGAAGGTGGCCGTGACGGCGCCGCCCGAGGGCGGGCGGGCCAACGCCGCGGTGGCCGAGTTGCTGGCCGCGGCGCTGGGCGTGCGGCCGCGGCAGGTGAGGGTGACGAAGGGCCTCGCGTCGCGGTCCAAGCGAGTCGAGGTGGACGAACTGAACGAGACCGAGCTGGTGCAACGGCTCGCCGCGGCGCTCGCGGCGGCCGGAGCCGGGGAAGCCGGCGGAAAGGCCAGACGTGGCGAGTGAGCTGACGAACCGGATCCGGGAAGCCGCCGACGCGGTGCGCGCGCGCACGCGCCTCGTGCCCGAGATCGGCGTCATCCTCGGCACCGGGCTCGGCGACTTCGCCAACGCCCTCGAGACCGAGGCGGTGATCCCCTACCGGGAGATCCCGCACTTCCCGGTCTCGACCGTGGAGAGCCACGCCGGCGAGCTCCACCTGGGCCGCCTCGGGGGGCGCGCGGTCGCCGTGATGAAGGGCCGGGTGCATTTCTACGAGGGCTACGCCATGCGGCAGGTGGCCTTCCCGGTGCGCGTGCTCAAGGCGATCGGGTGCGGCACGCTGGTGATCACCAACGCGGTGGGCGGGATGAACCCCAACCTCGCCCCGGGCTCCATCACGATCACGACCGACCACATCAACCTGATGGGCGACAACCCGCTCATCGGGCCCAACGACGACGAACTGGGGGTCCGCTTCCCGGACATGAGCGAGCCCTACTCCCGCGATCTCGTGAGCCTGTGCGAGCAGGTCGCGATCGACCTCAAGATCCGCGTGGATCGCGCCGTGTTCGTGGCGGTGGCGGGGCCGAACCTGGAGACCGCGGCCGAGTACCGGTTCCTCCGGTGGATCGGCGCCGACGTGGTCGGCATGTCGCTGGTGCCCGAGAACATCGCCGCCGTGCACGGGGGCCAGCGCGTGCTGGCGCTCAACATCGTCACCGACGCCTGTCTCCCCGACAACCTCAGACCGGTGGACATTCCGGAGATCCTGGCCGTGGCCGGGCGCACCGCGCCCACGCTCATGCGCCTGGTGACCGAGGTGATCCGCCGTATGGACGGAGCGCCGCCGCCGCGGCGACCCGAGAACACCGGAGGCCATGCATGACCACCACCCGCTCCAAGAAGTCCGCCCGGCCGAAGGCGTCCGCGGCGAAGTCGGGCCGGACCGGCGCGCCGAAGCGCCGGGCCGCCAAGGCCGGCGCGCGCCCGAAGGGCGGGGCGAAGGCCGCGACGAAGCCGAAGGCCCCCGCGCGCGCGGCGAAGCCCGCCAGGAGGTCCGCGGCGAAACCGGCCGCGAAGGCGGCGCGTCCGGCCGTGAAGCCCGCGGCGAAGCCCGCGGCCCGGGCGGTCGCGAAGGTCCCGGCCGCGCCGGCGGCCAAGAACGCGGCGAAGCCGGCGGCCGCCGCGGCGGTGGCCGCGAAGGGCGGCGCGCGCGGCGCGAAGCCCGTGGCCCAGGCCCGGCCCGGCAAGCCCGGCGCGGGGGCGAAGGGCGGAAAGTCCGGCAAGCCCGTGACGCCTCCGGTGGTCCGCCCGCTCGGCGTGCTGCCGCCCGAGGCGCGCGCCCACGTGCCCAACAAGCCGGCGGCGATTCCGCCGCGTCCACGCCCGAACCCGGCACCGGCGGCGTCCCCCGCCTCATCCCTGGGAGTGCAACGCGTGAGCGAAAAGGACATGAAGTACTTCGAGGAACGCCTGCTGGCGGAGCGCGCCAAGATCCTGAAGGAGATGGGTCACCTCGAGACCACCGTGCTCAAGGTGAACCAGCGGGACAGCTCCGGGGACCTGTCCGGCTACTCGTTCCACATGGCCGACGCCGGAACGGACGCGATGGAGCGCGAGAAGGCGTTCATGTTCGCCTCGTCCGAGGGCCGGCTGCTGATGGAGATCAACGACGCGCTGCGGCGCCTCTACCAGGGCTCCTACGGCATCTGCGAGTCGTGCGGCAATCCGATCGCGCGCGCCCGGCTCGAGGCCATGCCGCACGCGCGGCTGTGCGTCGCGTGCAAGGAGCAGGAGGAGAAGGCCAGCCGCTCCAAGACTCCGACGCCGGGCCCGGTCCATACATGAGAGGTGCCGTCGCGCTGCCGGCCGTGGCCGGCGGCGTGCTGGCGCTGGACCAGTGGACCAAGGGGCTCGCCACGCAGCACCTCGCCGGGCGTCCGCCCGTCGAACTGGTCGGCGACACCGTGCGGCTCACCTACGCCCTCAACTCGGGCGTGGCGTTCAGCCTCGGCGCCGGGTCGCGCTTCCCCTTCTACCTGTTCTCGATCGCCGCGGCGGTGGTGATCGTGTGGTTGCTCGCCCGCGGCAAGGTGTCGCGGGCCCCCCAGCGTTTCGCCCTCGCCCTGGTGCTGGGCGGCGCGCTCGGGAACCTCGTGGACCGCGTCACCACCGGGCTGGTCGTGGACTTCATCGAAGTCGGGCTCGGGCGGTTCCGCTGGCCGGTCTTCAACGTCGCCGACTCGGCGGTCACGGTGGGCGTGGCGCTCTTCATCCTGTACGGTTCGGGGCGGAACGCGCCGGCGGCCGAGGCCACGGCCGCGGTCAACCCGTCCGCTCCCGCCGATCACCCTGCCGGCCCCGGTGGCTCCCTCGATGACCCAGAACCTCGAAATCACGGTGACGCCGGCCGGAGCGGGGGAGCGGCTGGACCGCTTCCTCGCGACGGCGCAGGCGGACCTGTCGCGTAGCCGCGTGCAGGCGCTGATCCGGGAGGGCCACGCGCGCGTCAACGGGCGGGAGGCCGCCGGATCGCTGCGCCTCAAGGAGGGCGACCACGTGGCGCTGGCGCTGCCCGAGCGGGCGGTCGCGACGCGCATCCTCCCCGAGGACCTGCCGATCGCGGTGGTGTACGAGGACGAGGAGCTGCTGGTGGTGGACAAGCCCGCCGGGCTGGTCGTCCATCCGGGCGCCGGGGTCGCGAGCGGCACTCTGGTGCACGCGCTGGTCCACCGCGATCCGGCGATCGCCGCGGTCGGCGGCCCGGCACGCCCGGGCATCGTCCACCGGCTCGACAAGGGCACGTCGGGCCTGATGGTGGTGGCGCGCACCGCGCGCGCCTACCGGGTGCTGGTCGAGGCGATGCGCAAGCGCGAGGTGAAACGCGTCTACCACGCGCTGGCCTGGGGCGACCCGCGCTCCGCCGCGGGCGCGGTGAAGGGCGACATCGGCCGCGATCCGCGCAACCGCAAGCGCATGTCCGTCGTCACGCGCGGGGGCCGGCCCGCCCGCACCCACTGGCGCGCCCTCGAGCGCTACGGCCCGGTCACGCTGCTCGAGCTCACGCTCGACACCGGCCGCACCCACCAGATCCGGGTCCACCTGACGCACCTCGGGCACCCGGTGGTCGGGGACGCCGCCTACGGCGGACGTGTCAGAAAGTTGTTGAGCGGCGACGCCTCCGAGCGTAGCCTCGCGGGCGACTTGCTCGCCGTCCTGCACCGGCAGGCGTTGCACGCGGCATCGCTGGAGTTCGTCCATCCCGCGACCGGCCGCGCCCTGTCGTTCGCTTCCCCCTGGCCCGAGGATTTTGCCGCCGCCGTGGAGCGCCTGCGGGCGCTGCGCGGCCAACGACCGGTCTGAGAGTCCCCCATGTCCCGACCCGATCCTGGACCCGATGTGATCAGCGTGCGGATTCCGAGCCGGCTCGACCTTCTTGGCGTCCTCGACCACGTGGCGCAGGCGCTCTGCGAGCGCATGGAGATGGAGCCGGAAGAGTGTTCCAAGGTCACCATGTCGGTGATCGAGGCGGGCACCAACGCCATCCAGCACGGCCACCAGCGCGACCCCTCGAAGTTCGTGGACATCGACTTCAGCGTCTTTCCCGACCGGCTGGAGGTCGTGGTGCGCGACATGGGGCCGGGCTTCGAGGTCGAGGAAGTGAACGAAGACGTCACCTCCCCGGAGCACCTGTTCGACCTGCGCGGACGCGGCATCTTCATCATGCGCCAGTGCATGGACGTCGTGGAGTTCGACTTCAGCGCCGCCGGCACCCGGTGCCGGATGGTCAAACACCGACCCCCGGCGGCCGCCGCCGCGGAGGCCTGATCCGTTGCCGCGCGTGCTCGCCGTGGACTGGGGCGCGCGCCGGGTCGGACTCGCGCTCAGCGATCCCACCGGGCTCCTGGCGAGCGGCCTGCCCACCCTCCAGGTGAAGTCCCGCGACGAGGCGGTCGCACGCGTGGCCGAGGTCGCCCTCGAGCGCGAGGCGGAGCGCATCGTGGTGGGGCTCCCGCTGCTCCTCTCCGGCGAGCACGGCGAGGCGGCCCGCGAGGCCGAATCCTTCGCCGCCGCGCTCGCCGCGGCGTCCGGTCTCCCGGTCGAGACGCTCGACGAGCGGCTCACCACCGCGCTCAGCACGCGGAGGCTGCACGAGACCGGGGTGCGCGGCGCCCGGGCCCGCGCCCGCGTGGACCAGGGTGCCGCCATCGCGCTGCTCGAGACCTGGCTGGACCGCGCCCGCGCCCGGGGGGCGTGACGAGGTGACGCGGCGGCCCGGACAAGGCCCCTTTCGCCCGCGGCGCTGGGCGATGCTGCTGGCGATCGCCGCCCTCGGTGTGGTGCTCTTCGACCTCTTCCTCCCGGCCGGGACCTTTCCACCGCGCGAGCGGGTCGTGGTGCTGGTGCAGCGCGGCCAGAACCTGCGCCAGATCGCCGAAGAGCTGCGGCGCGTGGGGCTGATCCGGGGCACCCTGAGCTTCCAGCTCCTGGCCCGCGCGCTGCGGGTGGACCGGAGGATCAAGGCCGGCCAGTACGCCTTCCGCCGCGGGACCAGCGTGCCCGAACTGATCCGGCTGTTCGCCCGCGGCATGGGCGGCCTGAGCCTGGTGCGCATCCCGGAGGGACTCACCCTCACCGAGGTGAGCCTGCTGCTCTCGAACCACCTCGGGGTCTCGGCGATGGCCTTCGATTCGCTGGGCCGCGACCCCGCCTTCCTCGACTCGCTCGGGATCGCCGCCCCGAATCTCGAGGGCTACCTCGCGCCCGACAGCTACGAGTTCCTTCCGGGCACCTCCCCCGAGGTGGCGTTCCGCACCATGGTGCGCCGGCAGCTCGGCATCGTGCAGCGGGAGCGCGACGACCGGGATTCGCTGCCGCTGCCGCTCACGCCGCACCAGGCGCTGACGCTCGCTTCGATCGTGGAATCCGAGGCCCAGGTCGCCGAGGAGCGCCCGCGAATCGCGCGCGTCTACCTGAACCGCCTGGCCCGCGGCATGCGCCTGCAGGCCGACCCGACCGTCGCCTACTCGCTCGGCAAGGTGCCTCGCTCGCGGCTGTTCCTGAGCCAGCTCCGGCATCTGTCGCCGTACAACACCTACGTCGTGGACGGTCTCCCGCCCGGGCCGATCTGCAACCCGGGGGCTTCGAGCATCGCCGCCGTGTACCGTCCCTCTCCCCAGAACCGGGAGCTGTACTTCGTGGCCCGCGGCGCCGGGCGGCATTTCTTCGCCGAATCCTACGAGCAGCACCTCGAGAACATCCGCGCCGCGCGCGCGATCCAGGCGGCGCGCGCGGCCACCTCCGAACCCGATTCCTCCTCGGCCGGGCCCGAATCGCCCGAGACCGACCCGGGGGCCGAAGCGGCCGTCCGCTAGCGTCCCCCGGCGCATCGTTGCTAACCTCCGCGACCCATGCGGGACTCTCCACTCATCCAGATCGGGCCGCGTCGCGAACCAGGCCCCGGGCCCGCCCTCGGCTGGCAGGAACGGCTCGCCCGGCTCGAGCGCGAGATCGCGCGCTTCCCCTCGGTGGTGGTGGCGTACTCGGGCGGCGTGGATTCGAGCCTCGTGCTGCGGGTGGCCCACGAGGTGCTCGGGCCCCGTGCGCGCGGGGTGATCGGGCGGTCGGATTCCTACGCGACTCGCGAGCTCGACCTGGCGCTGGCGCAGGCGGCGGCCTTCGGGGCCGAGGTCGAGGTGGTCTCGACGGGTGAGCTCTCCGACCCCAACTTCCGGTCGAACCCGGCCAATCGCTGCTATCACTGCAAGCGCGAGTTGTATCGCGAGTTGACGCTCGTCGCCGAGCGGATCGGGGCGGCCGCGATCCTCGATGGGACCATCGCCGACGACCTCTCGGACTGGCGCCCGGGACGGCTGGCCGCGGCCGAGCAGAAGGTGCGCTCGCCGCTCGCCGAGCTGGGCTTCACCAAGGACGACGTGCGCGCGGCCGCCGCCCGATTCGGGCTCTCGAGCTTCGACAAGCCCGCCTCACCCTGCCTCGCCTCCCGAATTCCCTACGGCACGGAGATCACGCGGGAGAATCTCGGCCAGGTCGAGCGTGGCGAGGAACTGCTGCGTTCGCTGGGATTTGCCGTGCACCGCGTGCGCCACTTCGGCGACACCGCACGGATCGAGGTGCCGGTCGCGGACCTTCCCCGGCTGCTCGAATCGGGCACGAGGGACCGCGTGACCCGCGGCCTCAAGGCGATCGGTTTCCGTTTCGTGACCGTGGATCTCGAGGGTTTCCGCTCCGGGAGCCTCAACCGGCTGGCCGGCCTCGCGGGTGGCCCCGCGGGCGAAACCGGCCGCCCCTGAAAAAGAAGGAACCGCCGGTCCGGGGGTGCGGGTATAGAAGGGTGCGCCCCGTTGGGTGGCGGCACAATGCGATCTTCGCTGGGATCGCCGGTGCCCCAGGGCCTCAGTCGCCCCAGGACACGCCGATGATCCCGGTCCCGATCGCAGGAAGGACCGGAGTCATCGGCTTTTCGTGTTGTCCACCCGGGCGAGGGAAAGGATCGAAATGAGCGCAACGAAGGTCACCGTGAAGCCGCGCAGCGCGCGGAAGCCGACCGAAAGCGACCTCGGGTTCAACTGGGGGGCCGTGAACTCCCTCCTCCTGTTCTCGGGTCTGGTCGTGCTCGCCGCGGGCTACTGGGCGCTCAGCCGGGGGTCCATCACCCTGGCGCCCGTCCTGCTGGTTCTCGGTTACTGCGGGCTCATTCCGGCCTCGCTCCTCGTCCGCGGGAGGGCTCAGGGTTCGGGCGAATAGCTCAGCTGGTCAGAGCACTTGCCTTACAAGCAAGGGGTCACAGGTTCGAACCCTGTTTCGCCCACCAGTGGGGTGCACGGACGAGCAGTCAGCAGGCGCTGAGGTGATCGGGAGGGGAGGGCCGCTGGTGATCGGGGGACGCCGGCGGCCCGGCATTCCCGGTAACAAGCTGGCGGGTCTTTCTCTAGGGGCAAAAAGAGTCTTGACAAGGCCCTGTGGGGGCTTCTAGACTTTTTCCCGTTTGGAAGACATTGCCAAAGCGCCAATTACGACCATACTCAGGCCTTCAGCAGACTTTGAAGAAGACCTCTTGAAAGGAGGTGGCTCGCAGCCAGACCTGATTGCTCGCAACTGAGCCTTGCCTTCGATTCAGCAACAGGGGTGAACCATTTTACGGAGGTGCAACAATGACTGGTTTGGTTCGCAAGGCCACACTTCTCGCGGTGTGCGGTCTCCTGGCCGCGAGTGCCGCGATGGCCTCTGTTCCCAGCCCGGCGAATTCCGACAAGCCGAGCTGTTTCGGTCTGGTCGGGAGCAACACCGGCACGATCGATCCGGCCGGCGAGTTCTGCGTGACGGTTCGCGATCTCGCCAACCTGCCGATCAACAACAGCCTCGTGGTCGTGGATCTGTCGGGCTGCAGCGGTCTCTACATCTGCGACAACAACGAGATGGGTCTCACGGTGGACTGCGGCACCCAGACGGTTCGTGGCTTCACGGGCGCTGGTGGCGTGATCTGCTTCCGCATCAAGGGTTACGCGAACAACGGCCCGTTCGGCGACACGTCGCCGGTGAATCCGTTCAACTGCGCGAAGATCTACGCGGACGGCGTGCTGCTGAACTCGCCCTCCGTGTACGCGTACGACCACGACGGCAACGGTCTGCTGATCAACGACCTGTCGCCGCAGCTCGGCGACTTCTTCGGCGCCTCGAACCCGGCGTCTCGTTCCGACATCAACTGCGACGGCGCGAATCTGCCGAACGACTGGTCGCTGTTCCTGGACGTGTACTTCCTGGACGGCTCCATCGAGAACTGCCTCGCCGGCGGCGGCACGACCGGCAAGGACACTTGCCCGTTGATTCCCTAGTTTCGTCGGCCGCACCCCGAGCCTTCCATGAATAGGCAGCATGGACGAAAGGTGGTGGTGGCCAGCCGAGGCATGATTCGACTGCAGGAGTTTCGTCCCCCTTTCATCAGAATCAGTCCCCTGGAGGCAACAATGAAGAAGACACTCTTGATGGCGGGCGCCCTGCTCGCGCTGTCGGCGGGCATCGCTTCTGCGGCGGGTGGCATCAACCTGTCGTGGAGCGAGTGTGGTGTCGGTGGCGCGCTGCAGCGCAACTTCGCCTGTACGAACAACAGCGGCTCGAACAGCATGTACGGTTCGGCGATCGCCCCGGTGCCCATGCCGCAGCTGAACGGCCAGGCGGCGGTGCTGGATCTCCAGACGAACCAGGCGGCGCTGTCGAACTGGTGGCAGCTCGCCAGCGGCGGTTGCCGGGCCGGACTCATCAGCGCGAACTTCAACTTCCTGACGGCCCCGGGTGGCTGCTTCGACCCGTGGGGCGGCAACGCTTCGGGCGGCATCTCGTACACGCCGGGCTTCGGTGGGCCGAACAAGGCCCGCATCCGTCCGGCCTGCGCCATCCCGGGCAGCTACTCGATGGATGACGTGACGGAGCACTACATGTTCATCGTCACGTTCACGAACGCCAAGAGCGTCGGCACGGGCGCGTGCGCCGGCTGCCAGGACGGGGCCTGCATCGTGTTCAACTCGATCCTGCTGACCCAGCCGCTCGGCGTCGGCAACTACACGATCGCGAACCCGATCGACCGTCAGTACGTGCAGTTCCAGGGTGGCGCCGGTGGCGTCGCCGGTGGCTGCCCGCAGGCGACCCCGACCAAGAACGCCACGTGGGGTTCGGTCAAGTCGCTGTACCGGTAGTCCAGGCACAAGGCAACAGGCAGTTCTCGGGGTGGAGGCCTTCGGGCCTCCACCCCGTTCTGCTAGGCGGTCACTGCACGTACGGGCAAGGCGGCGCCCGTCGCGCCAGGGATCCCTCAAGGCCGGCGCGGCAACCGCCGATCTCAAGGAAATCCGCTGTGGACAGAATTCCTAACCGTGCTTAGTATCCCGGGCGTCGTTCGAGCGGAACCGTTCCGCCTGCGCCGCGGCGGGCACAACTGGAGCCTCATTCCGGGTGGGGCGACCGGCAAGGCATCGTCGGGCCGGACCGAAGGTCCCGGACCGCACATGGAGGTCACCAAGATGAAGCGACTGCTAACCGTTTCCCGTGTGATCGTCGCCACCGCCGCGCTGGCCGTGGTCGCCTCGACGGCGTTCGCCGCCGAGGGCATCAACCTCTCCTGGAACGAGTGCGGCCTCGGCGGCGCTCTGCAGCGCAACTTCGCCTGCGCCAGCAACAGTGGTTCGAACAGCATGTACGGATCGGCCATCGCGCCGGTGCCCATGCCCCAGCTGAACGGGGCCGCGTCCGTGCTCGACCTGCAGACCAACGAGGCCGCGCTTTCCAACTGGTGGCAGCTCGCGACCGGCGGCTGCCGCGCCGGACTGATCAGCGCGAACTTCAACTTCCTGACCGCGCCGGGCGGCTGCGCCGACCCGTGGGGCGGCAACGCTTCGGGCGGCATCTCGTACACGCCGGCCTTCGGTGGAGCGAATCGGGCCCGCATCCGTCCGGCCTGCGCCATTCCCGGCAGCTACGCGATGGACAACGTGACCGAGCACTACATGTTCATCGTGACGATCACGAACGGGAAGAGCACCGGCACGGGCGCCTGCACCGGCTGCCAGGACGGCGTCTGCATCGTGTACAACTCGATCCTGCTGACCCAGCCGCTCGGCGTCGGCAACTACACGATCACGAACCCGATCACCCAGGCCCACGTTCAGTGGCAGGCCGGCGGCGCGACGGTCGGAATCGGGTGCCCGGCGGTGACCCCGACGCGGAAGGCCACCTGGGGCTCCGTGAAGTCGCTCTACAGGTAGCCAGAAGCGTCGGCAGGAGCTGTAGCGAGGCGGGGAGCCCCTAGGGGAGCCCCGCCTCGCCTGTTTCCACCCCCGGGGAGTGAGGCGCCCACCCCCCCCGTCACGCTGCCCCATCCCCCGGCAACCGCCGCCCGGGCCGTCGCACCCATGCCGGCCAGCGCTCCCGTGGGCCCGGAACTTCATTTTTTGCTGGACGTTTGGCCCTGCGAACCCCAAAATGATCGCCGTCCGTGCCCCTTCGGGGGCACGACCCGAATGCGCCCGCCGGGATCGGCGGGTACGTGCGCCTCAAACCGAGGCGCCGCAAACGGATAGGACCGGGTTTCGTTGAGACCCTAGCCACGCACCGGAGGTCCCCCGCCATGAAGCGACTGCTAATCATCTCCCGGGCGCTCGTCGCCGCTTCCGCCATGAGCCTCCTTGCCTCTGCCGCCTTCGCGGCGGGCGGCATCAACCTGTCGTGGAACGAGTGTGGCGTCGGTGGCGCGCTGCAGCGCAACTTCGCCTGCACCAACAACAGCGGCTCGAACAGCATGTACGGTTCGGCGATCGCCCCGGTGCCCATGCCGCAGCTGAACGGCCAGGCGGCGGTGCTGGATCTCCAGACGAACCAGGCGGCGCTGTCGAACTGGTGGCAGCTCGCCAGCGGCGGTTGCCGGGCCGGACTCATCAGCGCGAACTTCAACTTCCTGACGGCCCCGGGTGGCTGCTTCGACCCGTGGGGCGGCAACGCTTCGGGCGGCATCTCGTACACGCCGGGCTTCGGTGGGCCGAACAAGGCCCGCATCCGTCCGGCCTGCGCCATCCCGGGCAGCTACTCGATGGATGACGTGACGGAGCACTACATGTTCATCGTCACGTTCACGAACGCCAAGAGCGTCGGCACGGGCGCGTGCGCCGGCTGCCAGGACGGGGCCTGCATCGTGTTCAACTCGATCCTGCTGACCCAGCCGCTCGGCGTCGGCAACTACACGATCCTGAACCCGATCGACCGGAACTTCGTGCAGTGGCAGGCCGGCGGCGCCGGCGTGAGCGGCGGTTGCCCGGCCGCGGTGCCGACCAAGAACGCCACGTGGGGTTCGGTCAAGTCGCTGTACCGGTAGTCCTCCGGGCTCGTCCCGAACGGCGAGGCGGCGGTCGAGAGACCGCCGCCTCGTCGGCTTTCTCCGCTTGTGCGATGGCGGGATTCGACTAAGATCGGCGGCGACCGGGCGCATCTCCTCCATCGCGCCGCGCGGGCCGTGGAACCGGCCCCGGGAGTCCCTCTCATCACACCGAACATCGTCAGCGCACTTCCCGATCGGGGAAAGCATCCGGCCCGTCCTCGAGGGCCATGGACGCCGCTCCGAAGCCCCGGCCATGCCCGCGGCCGCCTCGCCCGCCTCGCTCGCCCGCATCCCGCGCGCGCCGGGTGGATCCGGTGGGGCCTGCTGCTCACCCTCCTCGGGTCCCTGGCGGCGGCGAGGCCCGCCCAGGCCGCGCCTCCCCTCGAGGCGCTCAGCATGGCCTGGGACGATTGCCCGATCTCGCCGGGGTCGGTCAACAACCTCGACTTTCCCTGCGCCAGCAACGTGGGCGCGGCCGCGCTCTACTGCGCATTTTCGGTGGCGCAGCCGATCGACCAGATCATCGGGCTCGAGATCGTGGTGGATCTCCAGCACTCGCTCCCCTCGCTTCCCGACTACTGGCGCCTCGGCCCGTTTCCCGACTGCCGGCGCGACATGCTCTCGGCCAACCTGAATTTCTCGACGACCGGCGCCTGCAGGGACCCGGGCTTCGCCGGGGCGCTGGTTCAGGACTACGTGATCGGGGAGCCGCGCGGGCTCCAGTCCCAGGCGCGCATCAAGAGCGTCGTCTACCTCCCCTCGCCCGGCACCCTCAGCGTTTCCAACGACACCACGTATCTCGCGGTGCGGCTCGCGATTTCCTACGATCGCAGCACGGGAGCGGCTGCCTGCCAGGGATGTTCGTACCCCGCCTGTCTCGTGCTCAATTCGATCCTGGTCCGCCGCACGGCCGGCGCCTTCGGTGGAAACATCCTGCTCACCGCGCCGGCGCCCGGGAACGCCAACTGGGCCTACTGGAGGAGTGTGTCGGGGGGAGCCGACTGCAGCATGGTTCCTGTCCGAACCGTGACATGGGGCAGCGTCAAGAGCCTGTATCGTTGATGCGCTCCGCACCGGCGCGCCGCCGGGCGAGGACGTCTCACCGCTGGAGGATTCGATGACCTGCAGGACTCATTCCGGCCGGGCTCGCGTGGCGCTGGCCTCCGTGCTCCTGGGAGTGCTCGTGGGCGCGGTGCCCTGCTTCGCGGCGCCCGCCGCTCGTGCGAAGAAGCCGCACGAGCCCCGGCTGCTCCTGACCTGGAACGCCCCGTACGGCCGGCCCGGCGCGACCACCACGCTCGACGCGACGGGCGGGGACACGACGCGCGTTGACACGCTCTACCTGTGCTTCGATCCCGGGCACGACTCGGCCGGATTTCTCGGTGTGAGCGCGACTCTCTATTTCCGGGCGGCCGACGGCGACACGCTGGGAGACTACTGGCAGATCAAGAACAACCGCCTCGAGGGAGCGCCCATCCGCGTGGTCTTCGACCACGATCCGGATCACGGGTTCGACACGCCGTGGGCCGGCGGCCCCGGCGCGGGGGGGCCGTTCTACGATTTCGTCGCGGGAAGCGGCCGCCTCCGCCTCCTCTACGCCGTCCCGAAGTTCTCCGCGATTCCCATCAAGGGCGGGAACGTCTACGGGTTCGCCCGCGTCCTGTTCCGGCGCCCGGCGGCGACGGCCGGCGGGTACGGCGCCCCGATCTGCGTGGAGTGGCAGTCCTCGTGGCTCAGCTACGGCGGCGACGACAACCTGAACGTGAACCGCGGGGCGCGGTGGGTCTCGATCAACTCGCCGGACGGCACCTCGTGCGACCCCTTCCGGGATGCCCTCGCCCCGAAGGTGTGGTCCCCGGATCGGCCCAAGCGGCCCTGAGCGCGTCCCGCTAGATCGTGGGATCCACCAGGCGGATCTTCATCACCAGGTCGGGCCGCGACACGATCGGAAACTTCCGGCTGTGGCGCGCCACGAACTCCCGGAGCAGGCGCTCCGCCTCGAGGTTGTGCAGCGTCTCGTCGATGATTCCCGAGGCCTCGTCGTAGCTCAGCAGCCGGCCGGGAATGACCTCGAGCTTCTGCAGGACCAGGTAATGGCCCACCCGGTCCGGCCCGATGACCGTCACCTGTCCCGGGCGCAGCTCCTCGAAGATCACCTTCTGGTAGGTGCCGCGCTCCTCCTCGCCCCGTTCCTGGATGCTGCCACGGTCGATGCCGAGCAGTGATTCCGCCTGCAGGATGTCCTCGGCCCGTTCGCCGGAGCGGAGCCGGGCCGCCAGGGAGTCGGCGCCCGCCTTCGAGTCGGACCACAGGGAGGCGAACCGGACGCGCGAGTAGGTGATGAAGCCGGGCTTGTTGTCCTCGTAGTACTTGCGCCGCGCGGCCGGGTCGATCGCGACCCGCGAGAGGATCGAGTCCGAGTAGAGATGCTCGACCAGGATCTCCTCGCGCTTCTTCGCGATCTGGGCCACCACCGCGGAGTCGCGATCGAGGCCCCGTTCCATCGCCACCTTCGCCATGTAGGGTTCGAAGGCGAACGCGTCGAGCTGGTTGAAGAAGTCCTCAGGCGTGTTGACGTTGGGGCGGGTGAGCGCCTGGATCTCGTGATAGAGATCGAAGAACCGGCCCAGCGTCCAGACGCCGTCCCGGTGCCTCGCCAGGACCTTCGAGGTGTCCTGCGGGGAAAACTCGGGGAGGATCGTGTTGAACTCGATGTGGGGAACGCCCTTGTCGTCCCGGGTCGTGGTCTGCACGGGCTGGAACTGGGCGGCCGCCCACTTCACCGCCGCCGTGTCGTAGACCATTCCGATCTGCTTGCGGATCACCCCGCGAACCGCCTGAACCAGCCGCGTCGCCCGCTCCTCGGCGAGCTGGCTGCGCAGGAATTCGCGAACCGCGTCCACGCCGGGCGGCGAGCCGGGCCGGCGCTCGACGACCTGGATCACGAACCAGCCCTCGGGCTGCTCGAGCGGCTCGCTGATGCCGCCGGCGCCGAGCGAAAAGAACTTGCGGGCCATCTCGAGGGAGGCGCCGCCGCGCACCGTCCAGCCCAGCTCGCCGTCCCGCGCCTGATCCTTCTCCTTCAGGAGCGAGTAGCGGTCGTAGGCCTGCTGCCAGGAGAGCTTGCCCCGGATCATCTCCAGCCGAACCCGCTGCGCGGTGGCCAGGTCGGGGAAGATGATGCGACGGACCCGGATCTCGTGGGAGTAGAGCGCGTACTCGCGCAGGATTTCGTCCTCGGTGACGTGGAGCGACTCCAGCACCGCGGTGCGGTAGAGGGCGTTGGAGAGCGTGCGCTGTTCGAACTCCCGCATCACCGCGCGATCCTCGAACCGGAACGGCCGGTTGATCCGCAGCGCCACCTGCCCGAGAACGTCCTTGGAGATGATGTTCTGGAGGAACGTCACGCGGCCGGCGCTGTCCGCGCCGGGCCGGTCGAGAATGTAGGAGTTGAAGTAGAGGCTCACGTAGTCGGAGACCCGGGTCACGCGGTCGCCCACCCGGCAGATCACGAAGGTGTCGGGCAGGAACTCGCCGGGGCCGGGCGTTCCCGCGACGGCCGCGGCGCCGGGCCGGGTGGCGGCCGCGAGGCCCACGCAGGTCAGGAAGGCGAGGCACAGGCCGACGGCGCGAAGGACGCGGAAATTCATGAAGACTCCGGGGGATCCGGGGTGGGCATCCGGCGGTCCGGGCCGCCGGGCCGAGGCCCCGGGGGATAGGGAGAGCGAGAGCGAGAGAACGCGAACGACGGTAAGCCGAGCCCGGGCTCGGAGCGTCATGAAGATGTCAGTCTGTGAAGGGCGGCCTCGTTGATCACGACCCGGAACTGGCGGCGGGCACGGGCCAGGAGTTCCACCATCAGCCGTTCGCCCTCCACGCCGTACCAGCGCTGGCCCACCAGCGACCGGCACTCCTCGAAGCTGCGGGGGCGGCCCGGCTGGAGCGCGACCACGCGAGCGACCTCCCAGCCGCCGGCCACGGAGTCGGGGCCGAGCACGCTTCCCGGGCCGGCCCGCAGGGCCCGCGCGAACAGGGCGCTGTCACTCTCGGCGCTGACCTCCATCATGAATCGCGTGCGGGCTCGCGCTCCCTTCGCGACGAGGCTCTCGGCCCGGAACGGGTCCGAGAGCTCGATCGCCATCGCGGCCGCCGCCTGCCGGGTGGGCATCAGGAACCGGGCGAGGGCCACGCGGAACGGCAGGTCCCAGAAGCTCCGGTTCTTCACGAAGTAGTTCCGCAGCGTGGTCGAGTCCATGGGGATCCTGTCGTAGACCTCGCGGGCCACCAGGTGGGAAATCGCGAAGAACTCCCGCTTGCGCGCCAGCGCCCCCGCGATCTCCGGCCACTCGGCCACCCGGCGGCGTTCCGCCTCGAGGCGGAGCTCCCGTTCGAAGAGCTGGTTCTCGATCACGTCTTCCATCTGCGCGGCGACCTCGATGCGCGGCCGGTAGGGCGGGCTCAACTGCTTCCACGCCGACAGCACCTCGCCGACCGTGTAGGCGCCCTTCCGGGTCCGGGCCACCGGGAGCGCGAGGTCGGCGGGCTCCACCTCGGGCATGACGTTGATCATGCGGAGCTGCGCGAACAGCGTCGAATCGGGCGACGGACGGGGCAGCGCGACGAACGCCCGGGTCAGCCGCTCGAGGACGTCACGCTCGAAGCGGACCTGGAGCGCGACGGCCATGCTCTCGCGGGCCGCGATGCCGAGATCCTGGTTCGAGAGCGGCGGGGCGGGATCGGCCCCGGCCGGCCCGCCCGGCGGGGAGCGGAGCAGGCGGGCCCGCATCTCGTGCAGGCAGGAGTCGAGCACGACCTTCATGGTGAGCCCGTCGAGGGTCGCCCGGTAGTCGGCGCTTTCGCGGTCGGTCCAGACCCAGGACTCCCGCAGAGCCACCTCGGCGAGCGCCTCCTTCTCGATCAGCAGATCCAGAAACTTCCGGGCGTTCGCGGGGGTAAGAGAGTCGGGGCGATCGGGGGGGCGGACCTTTCCCCAGGCGGCCCGGAAACCGGGGAGCGTCACGACGCGACCGGCGGTCACCCGCGCGAGCACGGAGTCGGGCATGGGGCCTTCGCCGGGCGCCCGGCCGGCGGATGGGGAGCCGGGGCCCGAGCCGCCCGCCGCCCAGGGGGCGGTGGTCCCGGTGGCGGCCGCGATCCCCAGCGCCAATCCCAGCGGAGCGAGCCATCCAGCCCCACGCTTTCGGTTCATCCAGCGGTTCAAATTCGGTCTCCAGGGTCGTTCGCGAGCGCGCGAGTCTAGCACGGGTTCGCCGCGGGATCGGGGCCCCCGAGGGGTGCCGGCTCGGCGATGCGCTCGCGCCGAGACGCCCTGCACTTGACCCCATTCGCGACTCCTTCCTAGACTTCCCGTCTTCATGAAGCCAATTCCGGGCCTCCCAGCGTCGGCCGCGGCAGCGGGACTCCGCCGGGCCGTCGGCCCGGTCGCGGGGGCCGTGCTGGCGGGGCTGCTCGCCTCGATTCCGGCCGTGGCCCGCTCCGCGGAGCTGCGGGTCATCGCGTCGGACCGATCCGGCGTGACCCTGCGCCTCGAGGTCGGCGACTACTCTCTGGAGTCCGATCCGGCGGGCGGGCGCGTCGTCCCTTCGGTGGACGGGCTGGGTCGCACCGACGTCGCGGGGCGCCCGCGACTTCCCTTCGGCGCCACCCTGCTGGCCCTTCCGCCGGGTGCCCGGGCGGTCGCCCGGGTGCTGGCGAGCGGCCCCGAGGACGTTCGCGAAGGCACGCGGATCGCCATCGCCGAGAAGTCGGAGTTCGTTCCCGACGACCTCCTCGGGCGGATTCCGGTCCTCACGCCGCAGGAACCGATCCGCGACGGCGTTTGGCCGGCCTCGGCGCTCGAGGTGGGAGAGGTGTTCACGATGCGCGAGCGGCGGCTGGTCCCGCTGCGCGTCTTTCCGTTCCGCTACGACGAGGACGGCGCCCGGCTCACGCTCACCCGCTCGATCACGGTGCGCGTGGACTTCGCGGGCGGCCGCCCCTCGCTCGCCGACGGCGGCATCGACGACGCACCCGATCCGCAGTTCGACCCGGTGTTCGCGACCCAGGTCGCCAACTGGGAGGACGGACGCGGCTGGCGCGCGCGCCGGCCCGCGGCCCGCGACGGCGGCCTCCTCCCCGGGCGGGGCACGGCGCTCTCCCAGGACGGCCGGCCGCGCGTGGACGCCTTCGACGAGAGCGAGATCGAGGTCCGGGTGCGGGTGGACACCACCGGGGTCTACGGCATCGAGTACGACTCGCTCGCCGCCTACGGTTACCCGGCCGCCGTTCCGGTGGGGGAGGTCAGCGTCCACCGCCACGAATTCCTGCAGGACCAGACGCCGCCCTACGGGACGATCGATCTGCCCTGCGAGGTGGACGACGACGACGGCGACGGATTCTTCGGGCCCGGCGACCGCGTGGTGGTGTGGGTCTGGGACTGGGCCCAGCGCGGCCGCATCTCCGCCCCGCAGCGCGTGTGGGGCGACGCCGAGGTGATCTTCGTGACGCGGCGGGCCGCGGCCGCCCGGATCGAGCGACGCCGGGGATGGCTCGACCGGAACGACCTCGTGCCGCTCGCCTCGTACCCGACCCGGCGCCGCTACGAGCGCAACCTGTCCATGACCGGCTTCCCGATCGACACGGTGCTCGACCAGTTCACCTGGAACAACTTCAATTTCTTCTGCACGCCCGAGGCTTTCCCGTTCGAGACCACGAACCTCGATCCCACCGCGGGAGCCACGGTCACGGTGAGCTGGGTCGGCCTCAACAGCACGCCCAAGTACACCTGGGCGCGGGTGCGGAACGGGCTCGCGCAGGACGCGAGCATCGTGGACTCGGCGGCGTGGTTCGGGATCCGGGCGGAGACCCGCACCGGGAACCTCGCGCCGGGGGCGCTCACCGAGGGGGCCACCAACTCGCTCCGGATCTGGGGCAAGCTCAACGCCTCCGACGCCTGCCCCAACCCCAACGCGCTGGTCTTCGCCGGGCTCAACTGGTTCGAGGTGACCTACTGGCGCCAGTTCCGTCCGATCCGCAACTACCTTCCCTGCAACAGCGGCAACCAGACGTCCGCTTTCGAGATTCGCGCCGGACCCTACGTCAACCCGTTCCTGCTGCGCGCCTACGACGTGACCGACTCGACCCGGCCGTTCCGGCTCGACGACGTGGACATCAGCACCGTGGGCAGCGACGTCTACCTGCGGCTGCAGGACACGGCCAGCCCGTCGCTGCGACGGCAGTACGTCGTGTTCGACATCCCGAAGTCCCCCGCGCCCGGCGCGATGAGCGCGGTGACCCGCCACCGAATCTTCGACCGCCCCGACGGCGACTACCTGGTCATCGTGCCGGAGGGCTTCCGCAGCGCGATCCAGCCGCTGGTGAACCTGCGCGCGGCGCAGGGACTGCGGGTGGTGGTGGCCCCGCTCGAGGGGATCCAGGACGAGTTCAACGGCGGCCGCAAGTCGGCCTACGCGATCCGGCGCTTCATCCGCTACGCCTACAACAACTGGAACGCGCGGTTCGTGCTGCTGGTCGGCGACGGCAGCGAGGACCCGCGCCGCCACTTCTCGACGTCGAGCCCCGACATCGTCCCCGTGCAGAAGATGTTCGGTCCCGTGCCCGTGCCGGTCGGCTCCTCCGACTACCTGCCGGAGCTGGTGCCGGCGGACTTCTGGTACGTGTGGTGCGTCAACTGCCCGGTCTTCCTGCCGGGAAGCCTGAAGCCCGACCTCTTCATCGGGCGCCTGCCCGCCGGGAACGTGAGCCAGGTGACCGGCATGGTGTCGAAGCTCGTGGCCTACGAGAACCTCGCGGGCGACCAGTCGTGGCGGCAGAAGATGGTGCTGCTGGCCGACGACCAGTACTCGGGCCAGACGACCTTCGGCGGCCCGGGTGGCGGGAGCAGCGACTACTGCCGCCGCGGGGCGGAGGCCCGGTTCCTCCAGATCAACGCGGTGCTGGACTCGCTGGTCCGCAAGCGCGCCGGGCTCGCCCAGGCGCAGGTGGACGTGATGAACCTCTCGTACTACGTGCCCAACCGCCTGGGCGAGTTCACGACCTCGGGCGGGGTGGACACCTGCCGCACCAGCCAGACCGTTTTCCAGACCCGCGCCCGCGCCACCGCCACGCCCGAGTTGTTCAGCCGGCTCAACGCGGGCCGCCTGTGGTGGAACTACCAGGGCCACGCCAACGAGTACGTGGTGTCGCACGAGAACCTCTACCTGAACCAGACCCCGACCGACGACAAGGGCCGCTTCACCAACGACGGGCGGCCGTTCCTCTTCACGGCATTCTCCTGCCACCCCAACAGCTTCGGCCGCGCCAAGGCCGGGAACGACCCGCAGTACGGCCCCGCTTTCGGCGAAGAGCTGGTCACGCTGCCCGGGCGGGGCGCGATCGCCTCCTGGGCTTCGGTCGGCTACGAGTCGCTGCCGATCGATCCCACCAACCACGTCAACATCCATCTCGCCAACGCCCTGTTCGTGAATCCGCCCCGCGACGAGTACCTCGGGGACCGCGGCTCGCGGGTCGTGCTCGGGGAAGCCATCTACGCCGCGCTCCTCGCGAACTTCACGGGGCGCTCGGGGTTCGCCTTCGAGCGCGACGTGAGCGTGACCTACACCCTGCTCGGCGATCCGGCGACGCGGCTCAGCATCGGCGCGCCCCAGGCGATCGTGACCGCGAACGGACAGCCCGTGACCCACGGGCAGGACATCCGGCTCACGTCGTCGGGGCCGGGGCTCACGCTCGCGGCCACGCTGGTCTCCACGGTGCGGCTCGATTCGATCCGGTTCGAGCGGCGCGACCGGACGTCGGCGCCCGTCACCCTGTGGCGGTCCTCCGATCCCACGCTCCCGGCCGGGCTCACGGTCAGTCCGGCGTTTCCCGATACCGCCCGCGCGACCTCCCAGTCCGGCGGGCGCCGCTTCCTCCTGACCTACGCCGACAACCTGCGCCCGGACAACTACCGCTACATCTTCCGCACCTGGGACCGCTACGGGCTCGAGAGCGTGTTCGAGGCGGTGTTCGGATTCCAGGCCATCGTTCGCGTCGGGGGCCAGGCGATCTCGGACGGGGACTTCGTCTCGCCCGTGGCCGACCTCAGCATCCTGGTGCTGTCGCCCAGGCCGCTCGCCCCGCAGACGGACCTGACGCTCACCCTCAACGGCCGCCCGGCCTCGTTCACCGAGAGCCTCGCGAACGGCGACGTCTCGGGGCGCGAGTGGCTGCTCACGGTGATCCACGATCCCTTCACGCCGGGCGAGGTGAGCCTCGACCTCGCGGTCGCGGGAGGGATCACGACCTCGCGGCGGCTTCGCGTCGCCGAGACCGGTCTGGCGGTGCGGATCGAGAACGCGATGGCATTTCCCAATCCCTTCGACGACGATTACATTCGCGCGCTGAACCCGGGGTTCGACATCGCCACCGTGTTCTCGTTCGACCTGATCTCGGCGGCACCGGTGGACGTCACGCTGCGGGTCTACTCGATCGCGGGCCGCCTGATCTACCAGCGCACGGAGCGTCGCCTGGACCCGCGCTGGCACCAGATCCCCTGGGACGGCCGCGACGCGGAGGGATTCCCCCTTGCGAATGGCGTCTACTTCTACAAGCTGCTCGCCGACAACGGCACCGGCACCGCCGTCCACGAAGGCCGCCTGGTCAAGCTCCGCCGTCCCCGGCGCTCCGCCGTCCCGGAACCGGCCAACTAGCCGCCCCGCGCGGGCCCGCGGGGGCGCGCCCCCCGCCGCGCCGCGCCGCGCCGGGCTCCTCGCGCTCCTGCTCGCAGGGGTGAGCGTGTTGGTCGTTCTCCCCGCGCGCGCCCAACCGCTTCCGGCCGGCAACCTGCGGCTCCGCGTGCTGCGTGCCGAGGATGCGCGCCGTCCTGCCGACGACGCCCTGCCCGCCGCCCTGGCGGCCCGGGATCCCGCGCTGCGCGCCCGCGCCGCGCTCGCCTGCGGCCGGATCCAGGACTCCTCGCTGGTGTCGGTGCTCGCCCCGCTGCTCGCGGACTCGGTCTCCGAGGTCCGGCAGGAAGCGGCCTTCGCGCTCGGCCAGATCGGGCACCGCTCGGCCCGCGAGGCGCTCGAACGCGCCCTCGCCGGAAACGATCCCGAGGTTTCGCTGCTCGCGGTCGAGGCGCTCGGCAAGCTCGGCGACAAGGCCGCGACGCCGAAGGTGGTGGGCGCGCTCGGCTCCGGCTCGGCGCGGCTCCGGCAGGAGGCCGCGATGGCGCTGTGGCGGCTCGCCGATTCGACCGCGCTGCAGCCGCTGCTCGCGCGCCACAACGATCCCGATCCCGAGGTGCGCTGGCGGGTGCTCTACGCGCTCGAGCGGATCGTGAACCCCGACCGGATCGTGCTGATCGCCGCGCTCCACCTCAACGATCCCGAGTGGCTGACCCGCGCCTACGCGGTGCGCACCATCGGCCGCCAGCGGTCGGTGCGCGGCGTCGCCTACCTGGTGGGCCGGCTCTCCGATCCCGATCCGGCCGTGGTGGTGAACGCGCTGCGGGCCCTGCAGGTCGTCGCGGACTCGACCTGCGGCCCGTGCGCCCCGCGCATCGCGGGCGCCCTTTCGCACCCCGATCCCTACGTGCGCGTGACGGCCGCCACCGTGCTCGCCGACGCCTTCGCGCTCGCCGCCGCGGACTCGGCCGCGCGGACCGCGGCCCTCGACACGCTGCGCCGCCGCCTCGTGGATCCCGACGCCGCGACCCGCGGCGCGGCGGCGCGCGCGCTGCTCGCCCGGCGCGGCACGGCGGCGCTCGCCGACGTGCGCCCGGTGCTCGAGGACTCCTCGGTGTACGCGCGGGTCGCGGTGCTCCAGGCGCTGGCCCGGCTCGACAGCGCCACGGCGATGCCGCTGCTGCTCGCGCGCACCGCCCCCTCGCATCCGCTCTTCGACCGCGCCACCGCCGCCGACGCGCTCGGCGAGCTCGGCGCCGTGAGCGCCGCGCCCGCGCTGCGGGCGGCGCTCGGGGACAGCGCGGTGCTGATGGTGGCCTCGGCGGCCGGGGCGCTCGCGGCGCTCGGCGACCGCGCCAGCGTGCCGGCGCTGGCGCGCGCCTACGCCCTGCGGGCCCGCGATGCCGACGCCGACGCCCGCCTTTCGATCCGGGACGCGCTGCGGCGGCTGGCGGGCCAGCCGTTCGCCGACAGCGTGGAGCGCGCGCATCCCTCGCCGCGGGGCGAGGGCGCGGTGTCCGATTCGGACCTGGTGTCGCTCCCGGCGGTGCGGGGGGCGATCCTGCACACCGCGAAGGGCGAGATCGAGTGGGCGTTCGAATCCGCCCTCGCGCCGCAAACGGTGCGCAACTTCGTGAAGCTCGCCAGCCGCGGGTACTTCGACGGGCTCGCCGTCCACCGGGTGGTCCCCAACTTCGTGATCCAGGACGGCGACCCGACCGGCACCGGCTCGGGCGGACCCGGCTACAGCATCCGTTGCGAGTACAACCGGCTGCGCTACGAGCCCGGCATGGTGGGCATGGCGCTCTCGGGCAAGGACACGGGCGGCAGCCAGTGGTTCATCACCCACTCGCCGCAGCCGCACCTGAACGGCCGCTACACGATCTTCGCGCGCGTGACGCGCGGGCTGGACGTGGCGAAGAAGATCGTGCAGGGCGACCGGATCCTTCGGGTGGAGGTGCTGAACTGACCTCGGGGCCGCGGCGCGAGCGGCCCGCGCCGGCCGGGCGGGGCGGGCGCGGCTCCGCCCGGGTCGCGGCCCCGCACTCCTCCGGCGCCGCGGACTGGGCGCCGCGCCCGGCGGTTCCCCCCGCGCACCCGGCGCTGGTCGCGGCCGGGCTCGCCGTCGCCGCGCTGATCGTCGCGGCGATCACCTTCCCGATCACCGACCCCGACCTGTGGCAGCACCTGACGGTCGGGCGCGCGATCTGGGAGACGCACGCGATCCCGCGGGTCCATCAGTGGTCGTGGCCGACCTGGGGCATTCCCGAGGTGCTCCCCTCGTGGCTGTTCCGCGCGCTGCTCTGGCCGGTCTACGAGGGCGGGGGCGTGACCGGACTGTTCGTGTGGCGATGGCTCACGACGCTCGCCGCCTTCGCCGCCGGGTGGGCCGCCGCCCGGCGCATGGGCGCGCGCGGGTTCTCGCCCCTGGTGGCCGTGACGCTGTGCGCGCTGGTCTATCGCGGCCGCACCATGGTGCGGCCCGAGACGCTGGTGGCGCCGCTCTTCGCGCTGGCGATCCTGTGCCTCGTGTGGCGGCGGTCGGGCGGCCGGCTGCGGCTCGCCGGACGCGCGTTCGACCCCGCCGTGGCGCTGGTCCCGATCGCCTGCGTCTGGGCCAACGTGCACATCTCCTACTGGCTGGTGTTCCTGCTGGCGGGAGCGGCGCTGCTCGACTCGCTGTGGGGGGAGCGCGGGAGCGGGGCGCGTCCCTCGGCGCGGGGGCTGTGGATCGCGAGCGCGGCGTCCGCCGCCGCCGCGTTCCTCAATCCCTTCGGCTGGCGGGCGCTGTGGCAGCCGTTCGAGTACTTCCTGTTCTGGCGGAACGAGGCGATCTACAGGACGATCGGCGAGCTCTCCCCGGTGGACTGGGGCGTGAACCTCAAGAACGGCCTGCCGCTGCTGGTGGCGGCGTGGCCGCTGCTCGCCGTCGGCCGCCTGCTGCGGGGCCGCCGCGACCTCCTCGAGCTGGCGCTGCTCGCGACCCTGCTGCCGCTCACCCTCTCGGGCCAGCGTTTCATGGGATTCCTCGCCGTCGCGGCCGTGCCGTTCCTCGGGCGCGATCTCGCCGAGCTGGCGGGACGCCTCGGCCGGCGGCTCGGGGACGCGAGGCCCTGGCCGCGCGCCGCGCTGGCCGTGGCCGTGGCGGCCGTGCTCGCCGCGCCGCTGTTCGCCGACCTGCGCCACTGGTGGGGCGTCGGGCTCGATCTCCGCCGCTACCCGGTCGCGGCCTGCGACTTCCTCGAGCGCGAGAACGTGCGCGGCCGGATCTTCAACGCGTTCTTCCACGGCGGCTACCTGCTGTGGCGCTTCTGGCCCGATCGCGGGCGGCTGCCGTTCATGGACATCCACCAGAGCGGCACGCGCGCCGACCGCGACGGGCTGGCCTACGCCCCGACCGACGAGAACGCGTGGCGGGCGCTCGACCGCCTCCGGGACTTCGAGCTGATCGTCTTCCCGCGCTACGCCGAGAACGACCTGCCGTTCCTGGACCGCCGCGACGCCGACTCCACGTGGGCGCTGGTGTTCGTGGACGACGCGGCCGCGGTGTACGCACGGCGCGGGCCGCGGTTCGCCGGCCTGATCGCGGCCCACGGCTACGCGCTGCTGCCGGGGGGCGCGGCGCGCCTGGCGCGGATCCAGCCCGCGGCCGCCGCCGATTCCGCGCTGCGCGGCGCGCTCGCCGCCGAGCTCCGGCGCGCCGCCGCTTCGTCCCCGGCCTCGAGCCGCGCCCTCTACCTGCTCGGCAGCATCGCCGCGCTCGAGGGCCGCCTCGAGGAGGCCGAGCGCGACTTCCGCCGCGCGCTCGCCGCGGACCCGGTGACGCGCCGGGTTCACGAGGGGCTCGGCGCCATCGCCGCGCTGCGCGGCGACCACGAGGCCGCGGTGGCCGAGTTCCTCGCCGAGGGCCGCATCGGCGGCTGGCCACGCGGGGTGCGCGCCCGGCTCGGCGACTCCTACGCGGCGCTCGGCCGGACGGGACCGGCGCTCGCCGCGTACCGCGCCGAGCTGGCCGAGGATCCCGGCAACGCCGCGGCGCGCGATTCGCTCGCGGCCCTCGAGGCGCGCCGGAGATGAGCGGGCGCGACGCGCGGCCGGGCCGCGGGGGGCGCGGGAGGATCCGGGCGTGAGCCGCTCCCCCCGCGACGCCGCGCCCCCCGGCCTGTCGTGGCGATCGCCCGCGCTGCTCGCGGTCGCGCTCGCGAGCTTCGCCTCGATCCTCGTCTCGGTCAGCTTCCGGGTGGACGACCCGGACCTCTGGCAGCATCTCGCGGTCGGCAAGACCGTGTGGCTTCGCGCGGCGCCTCCCATGGTGCACGAGTGGACGTGGCCGCTGTGGGGCACCCCGGACGTCAACGGCTCCTGGGGATTCGAAGCGCTGCTGTGGCCCTTCTGGGACCGGGGCGGGCTCGCGGGCCTGTTCGCGTGGCGCTGGCTGACCACGCTCGCGGCGTTCGGCTTCCTGTGGGCCGCGGCGCGGCGCATGGGCGCGACCGGGCTCACGCCCGCCTTCGTGCTGGCGTGGTGCGCGCTCGTCTACCGGCTCCGCGCCGACCTGCGCCCGGAGACGCTCTCGGCGGTCCTGCTCGCCGCCATGCTGTGGATCCTCGAGACCCGGCGAAGCGGCGGCCCCGACCGCACGCCGTGGCTCGTGGCGATCGCCTGGATGTGGGCCAACACCCACGTGAGCTACTACCTCGGCCTGTTCGTGATCGCGCTCTACTTCGCCGACGCGTGGCTCGCCGCGCGAACCGCGGGCCGCCGGGAGCGCTCGGGGGCGCGCGGGGCCGTCTCCCCGCCGGCCGCGCCGCCGCCCGCGGGCGGCGCGCCGCGGGCCGGGTGGGCCGCGGGGTCGCCCGTCGCGCGGCTGCTCGCGATCGGGCTCCTCGCCGGGGCGGTCTCGTTCCTCAACCCGTTCGGCTGGCGGGCGCTGTGGCAGCCCTTCGAGTACGCGCTGTTCTGGCGCCACGAAGCGGTGTTCCAGAACATCCCCGAGCTCGAGCCCCCGCGCTGGGCGTACAACTGGCGGAGCGGGCTGCCGCTCCTGATGGCGGCGTGGCCGCTGCTCGCGGCGCGGCGCGCGCGGCGGGCCGGCTTCGATCTCGTCGAGACGGTGCTGCTGGCGCTGTTCACGGTCCAGTCGCTCACCGCGCAGCGCTTCCTCGGCACCTACGCGCTGGTCGCGGCGCCGTTCGTGAGCCGCGACCTGGGCGAATGGGTGGCGGCGCTCCCGGCCCGGAGCCGGGGGCGGTCGCGCCCGGCCCGGGGCTCCGGGCCGCAGGCGCCGCCCGGATCCCGATTCCCGCTCGCCGCGCGCGCGGCGGCGGTGGCCGCCGCCTGCGTCGCCATCGGCCCGCTCGAGTGGTCGCGGTGGGACCTGCCGCTCGGGTTCGCGATGAACCACTCGAGCTACGTGATCGCCGCCTCCGACTTCATGGCCGCGCACGGGGTGAAGGGGCGGGGGCTCAACACCTTCGGCATGGCGGGGTGGCAGGTCTACCGGTTCTGGCCCGAGCGCGAGCGCCTGCCCTTCATCGACATCCACGTCTCGGGCACGAAGGAGGATCGCGAGCTTTACGCGCTCGCGCAGTCGGACTCCGCCGCGTGGGCGCGGCTCGACCGCAAGCACCGCTTCGACTACGTGCTGCTCGCGCGCGTCCAGTACGCCGGCGACCGGCTGCTCAACACGCTGGACCGCGACCCGGCCTTCGCGCTGGTGTTCAAGGACGACGCCGCGGCGCTGTTCGCGCGGCGCGAGGGCCCGCTCGCCGACGTGGCCGGGCGCTTCGCCTACCGGGTGGTGCCGGCCGGCAACGCCGGCCTCGGCGCGCTCGGGGTGGCGGCGGCCCGGGACTCCGCGCTGCGCGGGGCGGTGCGCGCCGAGCTGGAACGCGAGGTGCGCGAATCGCCGTGGCACTCGCAGGCGTCCAGCCTGCTCGCGAACCTGGCCCTGATCGAGGCCGACTGGCCGCGGGCGCGGGCGCTCCTCGACAGCGCGCTGGCCATCGACCACCGCCGCGCCCGCGTCCACCACCGGCTCGGGTTGCTGGACCTGCTGGAGGGACGGCCGAAGCCCGCCTTGCGCCACCTGGCCCGCGAGGCCGAAATTCACGGCGCGTCGGCGGATCTCGACGTGGCGAGGGCGCGCGCGTGGGCGGCGCTCGGCCGGCTGGATCGCGCGCGCGCCGAGTGCCGCCGGGCGCTCGGACGGGATCCGGCGCACACCGAGGCGGCCGACTCGCTGGCCGCGTGGGAGCGGAGGGGCGGATGAGCGCGACGTGGCGGTTCGCCGGGCTGCCGCCTCGGGCGTGGGTGGCGCTCCTGCTCGCGTTTCACGCGGCGATGGTGATCCCCGGCATCTTCCGCAACTCCGTCACCTTCGACGAGAACTTCCACCTGCCGGCGGGCGCCCTCTACCTCGCCCGGGGCTACACCCACGTCTCGATCGGCCAGCCGCCCCTGGCGCGCGCCCTCTACGCGCTCCCGGTCATGCCCATGCGCCCGGCGCTGCCGCCCGACTCGATCCTCGTCATCAACGCCGAGCGCGCCGCCGGCCGGTCCTTCATGGCCGAGAACCGGGCGCGCTTCGGCACGATCTACGTGACGGCGCGCTTCGTGGCGCTGGCGCTCTCGTGCGTGGCCGGCCTGCTGGTCTTCGGGTTCGCGCGCGGGCTCTACGGCCCGGCGGCCGGACTGCTGGCGCTGGCCGCCTGGGTGGCGAGCCCCGAGGTGGTCGCGCAGGCGGGGCTCGTGGGCATGGATCTCCCGACGGCGCTGGTGTTCCTGCTCGTCGTGATGGCCTTCCGGCGTTTCGCCCTCCGGGGCCGGGTGCTCGACGGGGTGCTGCTCACGCTGGCCTTCGGGGCCGCGCTGCTCACCCGCTACAGCGCGCTCCAGCTGGTGCCGATCCTCGCGGCGCTCGCGGCCTGGGCGGTGGCGGCGCGGACCGGCGCGCGTCCCGCCCGGCTGTTCGGCGGGCTGGCGGCGGCTTTCCTGGGCGGCGTGGCCCTGCTCGCGCTCGGCTACCTCGGCCAGGTCTCGATGCTGCCGATGGGCGAGCGCGGCCTCTCCTCCGAGAGCCTCAAGGGCATCGCGCGTGCGCTGCCCTGGCTGCGCCTGCCCCTTCCCGACGCCTTCATCGCGGGCTTCGACTACCTGAGCTTCATCACCGAGAGCGTGAAGCCGATCTACGTGCTGGGGAGCCCCCGCGAGGAGTCGGTGTGGTGGTACTTCCCGCTCGCGGCCGCGGTGAAGTGGCCGCTCGGCTGGCTCGGCCTGATCCTCGCGCGCGCCGCCCGGTCGCTGGCGAGGCCGGGGCGGCCCTCGTGGGACACCGGCACGGTGGTGCTCCCGGCGCTCGTGGTGCTCGGGGTCGCGATGGCGAGCGACCTCGCCTACGGCCTGCGCTACCTGCTTCCGGTGATGCCGTTCCTGTGCGTGTGGATCGGCGGGCTGGTCGCCGAGCCCGCGGCCGCCGCCGCGGCGCCCGCGACGGGCTCCGCGCCCGAGCCGCGGGGTGGCCGCGGCCGGCGCGCG